>NZ_BAFW01000349.1 GCF_000308535.1 Nocardia cerradoensis NBRC 101014
CGGGCCCGGGCAGCGTGGTGGCGCGGCGGCGAAGGCGGCCGTGACCGCACGCATCGAGACGTCGGCCAGGACACCGCCCCCCGCCCGCACGGCCGCGCAGACCGCCAGCGCCGCGGCGATTCCCGACAACGGGTCGCCGATCGCGTCGGCGCAGAACACCGGCATGCCGTGTCCGGTGCCGACGAGCCCGCCGGCGACGGCGGCGTCGTCGCCGAAGGCCACCCGCATCGGTTCGGACCGGCCGTAGCCGGTGAGGCCGATCCAGATCTGGCCGGGACGCAGCCCGCGCCGGTCGGGTCCGAGCCCCAGTTGCGCCAGCGCGCGAGGCCGCGACGCCTCGATCACGATATCCGCGGCCGCCAGCAATGTCGTCAATTCCGTTCGGCCGGAATCGGTTCGGAAGTCGACCGTGCGGAATTCGTGGCCGGCGTGCAGCGCGGCGAAGAAGTGGTGATCCGCGCGCGCGCCGTCGGGCCGGTGCGGACTCTCCACCTTGATCACCCGCGCCCCGGCACGGCCGAGGATGTGGGCGCACAGCGGGCCCGCCCACATCGAGGACAGGTCCACCACCAGCCGGCCGGTCAGTTCGCGCCGCGGCGTCGGTGCCGCCAGCCGGGACAGCCGCCACGGCGGTGCGCACGGATCGGCCGTCGCACCGGCCGGCGGAAGGGCGGCGGCCGGGACGCCGAGCAACTGGGCGCGATCGGCGAGCTCGGTTGCGGTGGCCTGAACGGCGCACCGCGCCAACGCCTTCCAGTGATCGTCGACCCGGTGGGCGCCGATGATCGCCGGCACTGCGGCGATATCGTCGGCGCGCGACAGCGTCACTGCGCACCAGCCGTCGGCGGTGCGCAGCAGGCGGGTGGCCCCGCCCGCCGACCGTGTGCCCGCGCGCCGGAAACCGTGGTCGACGGCGCGCGCGGTCAGTACCGGGCCGGGGGCCAGGGTGACCGCACGGCCCAGTGCGGCGGTCGTGTGCGCGAGCAGGCTCAGCGCGTCACCCAGTCGTGCGAAGGCGGGAGCGGGGGAGATGTCGGGCGGCCCACCCGCGGGGCCGGTGAGGTCCATGGCCCCCGACGCCGCCCAACTGCGGACCTCGCATCGGTACGGCGACGTGTCGGCCGCGCGCGGCGGCCAGAGGCCGGACACCCGATGCGGCAGCGCGGCCGGTGGGGACTGTGCGGCTGGGTGATTCATCTCGGACCTCCTCGGCGCGGGGTGTGCGCGGCCGTCGCTACGACGGCCCGCCGGTGGGCTCGATGCGATCCACCAGACCCCAGCGCAGGGCGGTGTCGACGTCGATGGTGGCGCCGGTGAGCATCGCCCAGGCGGCACGCCAGCGCCCGATCCGGCGCGGCACGCTCACCGTGCCTCCCGCACCCGGGACCAGACCCATACCGACCTCCGGAAAGCGGAACCAGGTGCCCGGCGCCGCGGTGACGATGCCGCCGAACGCGGCGATCTCGGCGCCCGCGCCGACACAGGCGCCGTGGGTGTCGATGCGCAACCGGGCGGACAGGCGGTCCAGCACTCGCCACGGCGCCCGGTCCAGGCGCACCAGATAGGCCGCCACCGGGTCTGTCGCACCACCGAATTCGTCGAGATCACCGCCGCTGCAGAAGGCCGGACCCGCGCCGGCGAGGCGCACCGCGGTGATACTCGGGTCGGCCTCGGCGACCTGCGCGGCCGCGAGCAGTTCCTCGCGCAGGCGGGCGCTGAGCGCGTTTCGGCGGCGCGGGCGATCCAGCACGATGGCGAGTTCACCGCCCGCGCGGTCGATCCGGACCAGCTCGCCGGATTCGTCGTCCGGTGTCCGGGCCGGTCCCCGAGCCTCGAGCCAATCGCGGAATTCCGTGCCGCCCAGCAACATCGAGTAGACCGCCGCTTCGGCGGCCAGCGCCGGGAGGGTGGGCAGCGCGGGAGTCTGCCGCAGCAGGTGACCGCAGGCCAGCGCCGCCCGGGGCGCGTGATCGACGGCGGCGGACAGTATCTCGACCGCGGCGGCGCGATCGGTCACGGTGACCACGCGCCGATCGCGCAACGGCAATTCGCTCACCGAGACGGTCGCCGCATCGAGAATCGGATGCAACCGCGCGGGCACCGGATCGCCGGCGACGGCGACGGCGAGTGCCGCGCCGGTGGCGATCGAGCCGGCGATATCGGCGATGTGTTCGGGACTCGAGTGCCGCAGTCCGTCCAGGTCGACGACGGTGAGCGGCCGCTGCGGCCTTCCGTCGCGGTCCAAGCTCAGGTCGGCGAATCGCAGGTCTGCGTCAGCAGCGCTGGTGGTCATCGTCACCGCCGTTCTGTGAGGCCGCGAGTGCTCGCGGGCAACCGGATGCGCGCACGGGAACCGGAACAGGCCGGGCCGACTCCCGTGCGCTCGGCGCTGCGGCGGCCCGCGCCGGCTCCCCTGGGGGCGTCCGGATCCCGGGGAGGCGCGCGTGGAACGGGTTACCGCAGCTGGTCTTTCATCACCTTTCCGGTCGCGTTGAGGGGCAATTCGTCCAGGAACACCACTGCGCGCGGCGCCTTGTACCCGGCCATGTTCTCGCGACTCCAGGCGATGAGCTCGGCCTCGGTCAGCGGCGCGCGCGTGACGACGAACGCCTTGCCGACCTGGCCCAACCGCTCGTCGGGGATACCGATCACCGCCGCCTGCACCACCGCTGGATGCCGCAGCAGCACGCCCTCGATCTCGGCGGGGTAGGCGTTGAAGCCGCCGACGATGAACATGTCCTTCTTCCGTCCGATGATCCGCAACCGGCCGCTCTCGTCCAGGGCGCCCAGATCGCCGGTGTGCAGCCAGCCCTCGGCGTCGATCGCCTCCGCGGTGGCCGCCGGATCGTCGAGATAGCCCTGCATGACGGTGTAGCCGCGCAGCAGCACCTCATTGTCGGCGGCGATGCGGACTTCCACACCGTCGCACGGGGTTCCGGCGGTCGTCGCGATCTGCTCGAAGGTGTCACCCGGGCGCGACGCGGTCGCGGTACCCGCCTCGGTCAGCCCGTATCCGGTCATGATCGAACGGAACGGCAGTTCGGTCTTCACCCGGCGAATCAGCTCGACGGGGATGTCGGCCGCGCCGGTGACCGCGGACCGCAGCGACGACAGGTCGTAGCGTCCGCGCGCCTCCAGCAGTGAGTGGTAGAGGGTGGGCGGACCGGGCAGCATCGTGATCCGTTCGCGCGCGACGAGTTCGCAGACGCGGTCCACATCGAACACCGGCACCGGCAGGATCGTGGCCCCGCGGATGAACGACGCCAGCACGCCGGCCTTGTAGCCGAAGGTGTGGAAGAACGGATTCACCGCCAGATAGCGGTCCCCCTCGCGCAGATCCGCCAGCTCACACCATTCGGTGTAGAGCCGCAGATTCTGGCGATGGTTCATCATCACGCCCTTGGGGCGGCCGGTGGTCCCGGAGGTGTAGATGATGTCGGAGATGTCGGTCCCGGCCACCTCGCGTTCGAAAGGCGAACCGCTGGAAAGGAAATCGGAAGCGAGGTCGATCACCGGCACGCCGTCGGGCCCGCGCAGTTCTCGTCCCAGGAAGCCCTGCTGTACCAGCAGCAGTTTCGCTCCGCTGCGGCCGATCACATCCGCCGCCTCCGCCGCCTGAAACCGGGTGTTGACCGGAACCAGCACGCCCCCGGCGGTGAGCAGGCCGAAGGCGGCCACGATCCAGGCCGCGGAATTGGGCGCCCAGATCGCGACCCGGTCGCCCTTGCCGACCCCGGCCTCCGCGAAGGCGCCCGCGGCCCGGCGTACCCGGTCGACGAGTTCGGTGTAGCTCAGCCGCAGGTCGCCGTCGACGATCGCCTCGGCGTCACCGAAGCGGTCGGCGGAGGAGGCGACCATCTGCGGGATGGTCTCCCAGCTCATGCTGTGTCCTCTGCGGTATGCTGCCTGCGCGCCGCACCGCTCATACCTTCAGCAACCTCGCCAGGTTGCCGCCCATGATCTTCTCCTGGTCGGCCAGCGGCATATCTTTGATCTCGTTGATGTAGCGGGCCGGTTCGGCCAGGCCCTCCGGGTGCGGGTAGTCCGAGCCGAACAGCACGTTCTCCACGCCGATCAGTTCGGCGATGGCCTGCAGATCCTCTTCCCAGAACGGGCTGACGTGGATGCTGCGCTTGACCGCCTCGACCGGATCCTGGAAGCCGAAGCCTTCCGGTGCCTTCTTGTACACGTCGTGCAGATTCTCGAGTAGCGGGGCCAGCCAGGAGGCGCCGTTCTCGATGACGGCCACCTTCAGTTCGGGGTGGCGGAACAGCGCGCCGTGGCACACCCACGAGGCCACGGCGTCCTGGATCGGCCGCCATTCGGTGGTCATCCGGAAGGTGTTGGTCTTGAACGGCAGCATCTCCAGGTTGCTGCCCTCCCATTCGGCGTTGAACCGCGAATAGCCGCTGTCGGAGGAGTGCATCGTGACCAGGACGTCGTGCTCGACCACGCGCTTCCAGAACGGGTCGAATTCCGGCAGGGCGAACGAGCGCGGCCCGCGCAGACCAGGAACCGGGGCCGGGCGCACCAGAATCGCCTTGGCGCCGTGTTCGACACACCAGTCGAGCTCCTCGATCGCCTTCTCCACGATCGGCAGGCTCACCACGGGCACGGTGAAGATGCGGTCCTTGTAGGTGAAACCCCACTCCTCGAGCAGCCACTGATTGAGCGAATGCACCACGGCGTGAATGAGATCGGGGTGATGGCGCATGCGCTCCTCGATGAGGCTGGCCAGCGTCGGGAACATCAGCGTGCGGTCGAGCTGGAGTTCGTTCATGAGCTCGAGGCGCGGGCCCGGCTCGTGGAACGCGGGAATCGAACGCATCGGCTTACCGAAGATCTCCCGGCGGCTCTTACCCTCGGGATTGCCGTTCTTGAAGTACTCCTCCATCGCGCCGGGCCGCGCGACCACCTCGAAGGTGGGGTTGGGGATGTACTCGCTGATCTGGCCGAGAACCGCGATCTTGGTGCGGCCGCCCAGTTCCACGTACTGGATGGCGCCCTCGAACTCCTTCGGCAGGTGCCGGGTGAGGGCCTCTTTGGTTTCGTACAGGTGGTTATCGGCGTCGAAGAGCTGATACGGCAGCTCGATCTTCGTCATAAGAGTCTCCTTTGTTCGTTATGAGAATCATATTCTCAGTTTTTGCGCGTGGCAACGTCCCGCCCGGCGACGGCGGCGCGCACGCGGTACTTCTGGACCTTGCCGCTCGGGGTGCGGGGAAAGTCGTCGACGATGTGCAGTTCCTCGGGCCATTTCTGTTTCGCCAGCCCGGACTCGGCCAGATGTGCCTGCACGTCGGCCAGCGTCGGGGTGGTGCTGCCGGGTCGGAGTCGCACGACCGCGGCGGCATGTTCGATGAGCCGCGCATCGGGCGCGGCGACCACCACCGCCTCCGCGACGGCGGGCATGCGATGCAGAACGTCTTCGACCTCGACCGCGCTGATGTTCTCGCCGCCGCGGATGATCAGATCGGTGGTGCGGTCGGTGATGGTGAGATAGCCGTCCTCGTCGAGGTGGCCGACATCGCCGGTGCGGTACCAGCCCTCGTCGTCGAACGCGGTGGCGGTCAGTTCCGCATCGGTGTAGCCCAGGCACAGATCCGGTCCGCGACTGTAGATCTCACCGGCGTCGGAGAGCCGGATCTCCACGCCCGGCAGCGGGCAGCCGTCGGTGTAGAGGCGTTTGTCCTGCGGATCGGTGCAGTCCGAGCCGGTGATGGACGGATGTTCGGTACTGCCGTAGGCGCGGTAGGCGATGATGCCGAGGTCGGTGAGCCGGGTGGTCACCGCGGCCGGCACCGAACTTCCGCCCAGCCCCGCGTATTTCATCTGCCGCAGATGTGCGTCGGTGAACGACGGATGGTCGAGCAGGCTGGTCAGGTAGTAGGGCACACCGCCCGCCACGGTGGCGCCGAACTCCGACATCAGCGCCAGGATTCGGCCGGGATCCCACACATCCACCAGGTTGATCTCCGTTCCGTCGAGCACCGGGATGAGCAGGGCGTTGACCATGCCGATGAAATGCCCGACGGGTGCGGCGGTGAGCTGGGCGCCCAGATCGGGCGGGTAATGCGCACTGAGCTGGCGAGTTTCGAAACCGAGCGTGCGGTGGCTGTGGACCACGCCCTTCGGGTCGCGGGTGGTGCCCGAGGTGAAGGCGATCAGCGCGGGGGAGTCCGGGGACACCGTGACGATCCCGGGCATCGGCTCGTCGTCGAGCAGGGTGTCGAAGTCGCGGCCCACCACGCCGACGATCGGCACCCGCGCGCACAGATCGGGCTGAAACTCCAAGGCGCCGAAGCGTTCCGCGGTGACGAACACCTTGGGGCGCACGGCGTCGAGGATGTACCCGAGTTCCTTGCGGCCGTAGAAGTGCACGATCGGCACCAGGGTGGCCCCGAGGAAGGAGGCGGCCCAGAACGTGGCCGCGGCCTCCATCCAGTTGGGCAGCTGGAAGGCGACCACATCGCCGGGGCCCACACCGCGGCGGCGCAATCCGGCGGCGAGCCGGCGGGCGATGTGCTCGACCTCGCGCACGGTGCCCGACCAGGGGCGCAGTTGGGAATGCACCCGGAACGGGACCTCGGGTGCCCCGGCCAGGCCCCGTGCCAGCATCTCGCCGAGGGATTCGCGCGTCCACCATCCGCGCGCCTCGTACCGATCGACCAACTGCTGCGGGATCTTTCGCATGGCTCAGCTCCAATGCCCGACGAGATGGGGAAGGCCGGGTGTCCGGACCCGAATACGGAGATGATATTCTCAAATTCGGAGAAGCAACATATCCCGAATGGAGAACGTGCGATGGTCGACCTCGAAGTGGACGGCGGGATCGCGGTCCTGACCATCAACCGTCCGCAGGCGCGCAACGCCATCGCACCGGAGACGATGGACCAGCTCGATGCCGCGATCGACGCCGCGGCCGGCGCGCGGGTGCTCATCGTGCGCGGTGCGGGCGAGCGCGCGTTCGTCTCCGGCGGAGATCTCAAGCAACTGGCCGCGATTCGCACCGAGGACGGTGCGGCCCAGATGGCGTGGCGGATGCGCGGCATCTGCGATCGGCTCGCCGCGTTCCCGGCACCGGTGGTCGCGGCGCTCAACGGTCACGCCCTCGGGGGCGGCGCGGAATTCGCGGTGGCCGCCGATATCCGCATCGCCGCCGACGACATCACCATCGGGTTCAATCAGGTGGCGCTGGCGATCATGCCGGCCTGGGGCGGCGCCGAACGGCTCACGCGATTGGTCGGGCGCAGCCGTGCCCTGCTGCTGGCCGGTACGGGCACCGTCCTGACCGCCGCCGAGGCGCAGCGGTACGGCCTGGTGGATCGCGTGGTGTCGCGCGCCGATTTCGAGCAGGAGTGGCGATCGCTGGCGACCGCGCTGGCCCACCCGGCCTCGGCGCCGATCAAGCGGATCGTCTCGGGTGCCACGCCCGAGGAAGCGGTGGAAGCCTTTGCCCGGCTGTGGGTTTCGGATGAGCACTGGGTAGCAGCCGATCGGGTGCTGAACCGTGGCTCACGGGGTGGCTCCACCGCGCGAGTCTAGGAACTGTTGCACGTCGGGACGGCTCTGCGGAGCTTTCGGGCGTGGTTTGCCGGACTCGCCGGCGGTCAACACTATGTTTCGGCCTCGTCGGCATGGTTCCGGCGGGGCCGTCGTTGCTGTCTGCCATCGGAATGACCTGCGCCACACCGGCGCAGAAGGAGGATACGTGCGCATCATCACCACCGGGATCGCCACCGCGGCGCTGACCGTCGCCGCGATGGCGGGAGCCGGCGCCGCTGCGGCCGACGACGACCCGGGCTTCACCCCGCCCAAGGAGATCGTCACCGTCGACATCAATCTGCTCGGATGCTCGATCGGTGCCGGACTCGGCGCACAACTGGTTCCCACCCTGAGCGCCGGCGGATTCGGCGGCCCGGTAGGCATCGACGCGGGATTGGCCTCGCGGCTGCGCAGCGCGGGCTGCCTGCCCTGGCGCTGACGACGCGAATCATTCGGTCGCGCTGTCGATTTCGGTGATGGCGTGCACCGGGCAATCCAGCAGTGCCCGGTGCACGCCGTCGCGATCGGCGGGCGGGACGGCGCCGTCACCCTCCAGGGACGCGTAGCCCCAGTCGTCGAGGGAGAAGTACTTCGGCGCGTGTTTGGCGCAGGTGCCGAATCCGTCGCAGACGGTGCGATCGAGTCGAATCTTCACAGCGAGGTCACCGCTTCCACATCGAAGGGCCGGACCGCGGCGAACGGTGTGGCCGCACAGATCGCGCAGCCGCCGACCAAGTGGCGCGCCACCGCGTCCGGGAATTCGTCGAGCAGGGTCCGGCCCGCGTTGGTCGCGGCATCGAGAGTTCCGCAGGCGCCGCGCCCGCGCAGGACGGTCGACCAGCGGCGCAACCGATCCAGATCGGCGGCCTCGGCGCCGCCGTCGCGCAGCGCGGAGGCGACCGCACTCATCGCCGCGGTGCCGTTGAAACACGAGCCACACTGGCCGGCGTTCTCCCGGTCGAAATATTCGAGCACCGACGCCGCCACCGCGACCGGGCAGTCGTCGGGTGTGAGCAGCGCGACCGCCCCGCAGCCCAATCCTGTCCCCATCGCCCGCAGCGTTTCGTGATCGAGCCGGGCGTCGAGAACGCGGCTGTTGGTGAGGCCGTTGAAATAACCGCCCAGCAGGGCGCCGTGCACCCGATTCGCGGCGACGCCGTGCATCTCGAGGAGCGCACGGAACGAATATCCGTGCGGCAGTTCGTAGATGGCCGGCTCGCGTCCGGCTCCGGTGACGGTGGCCAGGAAGGTGCCCGGTGAGTCCGCCGTGCCCACGGTGCGGAAGGCCGCCGCGCCGAAGCGGTGGATCCAGGCCAGCTGGGCGAGGGTTTCCACGTTGCTGACCAGTGTGGGGCGTCCGCCGACACCGGCCGCATACGGACGCGGCGGCTTGTCGGTGGGTGTGGCGGGCCCGCCGTCGATCGCGCGCACGGCTGCGGTTTCCTCCCCGGCCACGTATCCGGCGGCAACGGTGACGATCTCCGTCGGCACCGGCAGTTCGGCCGGGCCGAGTTCGGCCACCGCGGCGGTGACGGAATCGGCGGCGCGGTCGTCGGAGACGTACACCACCGCGCGATCGGCGCCGAGAATCGTTGCGGCGGCGCGCAATCCGTCCAGCACCAGATGGGGGCGCCGGCGCAGCAACCAGCGGTCCTTGCCGGAGGCCGGTTCGCCTTCCTCTCCGTTGGCGACGACCACCGGCCGCACTCCGGCACGGCAATGCGGCTGTACCGACAGCAGTTTCGCGCCCAGCGGGAAGCCCGCGCCGCCGCGCCCGCGCAGGCCCGACTCGACGACCTCGGCGAGCAGCCGCGCCGGATCCTCGATCGGCGCGTACCCGCCGCTCGCCCGGTAGGCCGCCGCCGATTCGGTGCCCGCGTCGCCGCCGACGATTCGCGGCGTGGCCCCCGGCGTTGCGCTGACTATCGGATTCGCGATCGCATCCATCAATCCGTCCTTCGGAATATCGTCCGCCGCCGAAAACCGTCGGCGCGGAAATGGCTGTGCCTACAATCGGCGGCATGCGTACCGCAGTGATTCGTGTCGATGTGGATCCCGCCGGGGAACTGCCGCCCGCGGAATTCGGGAAGAAGATATCCGCACTCATCTCCAGCGCTGCGAAATCCGGAATATCGGTGACCGCACCCGATATCGATCGGCTTCCCGCGCGCCGCCGCGAAATCCAGGTGCTGATCGACGGTGACGACACGGCCGCCTTGCTCGAACACGCGGTGGGAATGTGTGCCGATATCTTCGGCTCCGCCGTCCGGCCCGGGGCGGTCACCTTCGTCAGCCGGGGAACCGACGACGACGCCCACGGTGTCCTGGCCGGATTCGGTATCACCGGAGAGATCGATCGCAGCTGCGACGCGGCCGGCTTCGACACCCTCACCGTCCGCCTGGCGCGCACCGATCTGGAGCGCATCCCGGAGAGCCGGATCCAGACCGCGCTCGAGGCGGCGACCAACTCGGAGGTGGTCATCGTCACCAGATGAGCACAGCGGTGAGCCGCCTACGAGCGGCTCACCGGCACACCGCAATTCGCCGATCGTCACCGCTACTGCCGCACGAAGTCCAGGATCGCCGGTGCCGCCAGCACCCAGGTGTCGAAGATGTTCCCCTCTCCCCGGGCGCGCGCCTTCTGACCCTGCTGCCAGGCGTTCTCGGGCCACGGCGGATCGATCAGGACCGAACCCTCGATCAGGCAGTGCACCTCCATCGACGTCCGCTTGGGGTGATCGATATCGTGCTCACCGCCCCGGATGATGAGCGTCGGAATCCTCAGCTTCGAGAACTCGTAATCGGCCACCCCGGGAATCGTCTGACCCGGTTTCGGAACATAGGCGTCGAGCCACCGCAACATCTGGGCCTGGAATTCATCGGCGTCCAGTGCCAGCAGCCGGTCCTTGTTCTTCGGATTGTCCTGGATGCGTTCCTGCCATTCCGGCAGTTCGATCAGACCCTCGATACCCTTGATCTTCGCCGCGGTAATGTTGGGAATGATGTAATGCGAACCGAGCGCGATCAAGCCGTAGGTGCCGCCGACGATATTCCACACGATCAGCTTCGTCGCGATCTCCGGATACAGCATCGCCGTCAGAATGGAATCCCGCGCACCGCCGGAGCCGCCGGCGATGATCACCGGACCCGTGTCCAGATGCACGAGCAGATCGTGCAGCACCTCAGCGCGCATATGCGATTCCGTGGGACCCCAGAACGCGACCTCACTACGGCCGCAGTTGGGCCGGTCCCACAGCAGGACCCGGTGGCCACCGGCGACCAGGGCCTCGGCCAGTGGCCGCAACCCCGGAATGTCGATGCTGAACCGGCCACCGGGAGTGAGCACGATCAGCGGACCGGACTCGCCCAGGATTTCGTAATAGACCTCACCACCGCGGATTTCGGCGATCGGCATGGACAGACCTCCTCGTCTGTGTCGAATCAAGCGGTGACCAGAACGTCGTTGCCGACCACCCGCACGGGATAGGTGCGGATGCTCCATTCCGGTTTCACCGCGGTGGTGCCGGTGGCCAGTTCGAATCCCCACTGGTGCCACGGGCAGTAGATGTATTCGCCGCCGCGCACGCTGACCGCGTCGCCGGGCACCGATTCGTCGACCGCGGTCAGTCCCCGGGTGCGGCCCGCGCACAGCGGCCCGCCCTCGTGCGGACAGTAGTTGGCGATGGCGTAGAAGGTGCCGTCGACGTTGTAGACGCCGACGCCGTGGCGGCCGATCGGTACGAGTTTATGTGTGCCGGGCGGTATTTCGTCGACGGTGGCGACGGCGTGCTCACGTCCCTGCGGCAGCCGCGGTGTGGCGGCGAGATCGTCGCTCATCTCAGAACACCCGCACTTGCCCGGGCAGTACCGGCACGGTATCGGGCAGGGTGGCGTAGGTCTTCAGCCCGTTGCCGAACATCACCGCCTCGCGGGTGTGCTCGGGCAGGTGTTTGACCAGCCAGCGCGGATCGTCGAAGGTCCAGTGCGGATAATCCGAGGAGAACAGCAGGATCTTCTCCGCCTCCATCCACTCCAGCGCCCGCGTCAATTCCGTCTTGTCGTCGGGATAGTCCAGCGGCTGGGTGGTGAATTTGATGTGTTCCTTGACGTACTCCGACGGCTTGCGCTTGATCTCGACCCACGGTTTGCGCGCCTCGTAGATCGCGTCCATCCGCCACATCAGCGGCAGGATCCAGGTGAACGCGTGCTCGACCAGGATGATCCGCAACGCGGGGAAGCGGTCGAAGACGCCGTCGAAGATCAGGCTCATCACCTGGTTCATCGCCAGCAGCGAGTAGGTGACCATGAAATCGTGGTTGTAGCTGGGATATCCGACCGGCGGCATCGGCAGCATCTCGAAGTTCCCGCGCGAGAGGTGGCAGGCCACCGGTAGATCGTGTTTGACCGCGGCGGCCCATACCGGGTCGTACATCGGATCACCCCACGCCGGCCGCGGTTCCGCGCGGATGAGGATCTGCGCCATGTACGGATGTCCGGCCCACTTCTCGATTTCGCGGACCGCGCCGGCCGGGTCCTCGGCCGCGGCGCTGATGGAACCGCGATAGCGCTGATGCCAGTTGTTGTGGCCGTCGAGCCAATCCTGATCCAGCCAGGTGTTGACCGCCGCCGCGGCCGCCGAGGTCGCCTCGGGCAGCCGGGCCTGATGCAGTCCCGGCTCGAGGACGGCGATATCGGAACCGGCGCCCATGATGAGCTGCCGGAACAGGGTGTCGGGATCGCTGCCCGGGAAACCGCCGTCGGGTGTGAACGCGTCCACGCGCATTGCGTAGGCGTAGGCGAAGTCGGGGGCATCGTAGAAGATGGTGCTGCCGACCTGGCGATTGAGAAAATACTTGCTGCGGAACGGTTCGGGGTACAGCTCCGCCAGCCGTCCCGGCCGGGGCACCGGGTGGACATCGGAGTCGACCACCCGCACCGCGACCCGGTCCGAGCTCGGAACCCGCATCCGTACTTCGATATTCGCCTGCGTCATGGGTATCCCTTTCGATTCCGATACCGGTTACCGCGTCGTCGCCGCGGCGGGAATGTCGATGCCGTACAGTCCGGCGGCATTGCGCCACAGCACCTTCTCGCGCTGGGCGGGGGTCAGCGCGGACGGCAGCCGCGCCGGATCGTCGAGTTGCCAATGCGGATAGCTGGAACCGAACATCACCATGTCGTCCTTACCGGTGAATTCCAGCCAGTCCCCGGCGAAGTCGACATCACCGGGCCCGTCGAGCCGGCCCTGCACGAAGTAGATCGAACCGGGGAGGTAGTCGCTGGGCATGCGCGGCGCCCACGGCGTCTGCTCGAGGTGCGGACGGCCGAAGGTGTCCATCCGCCACATCATCGGGGTGAGCAGATCGGCGGCGCCGTCGGCCCACACGAAGCGCAGCTCGGTGAAGCGTTCGAACACACCCTCGGCGATCATGTTCATCTGGTGGTAGAGGTAGTTCAGCGCCATGAAGCCGAGGTACTGCTCGTAGGTGCGCGGATGTCCGGACGGAGTGGGCGGATAGGCCACGCCGGAACCGGTTTCGATGTGCACGGCGACGGGAAGACGCGCGTCCGCGGCGGCCTCCCACAGGGGCCAGAATTGCGGCTTTCCGTACAGTTCGCGGGACTGCAGCGGGATGCCGATCTGGACGACGCGCGGATGGGAACCCCAGCGTTCGATCTCGCGGACCGCCCCGGAGATGTCCTCCGGGTTCACTCGCAGCGTGCCGCGGTAGCGGTCGGCGTAGGCGCCGGAGTCCAGCCACCGCGCGATCATCATCTCGTTGTGCGCGCTCGCGATCGCCGTCCCCAGGTGGCGGTCGGGCATGATGCCGCGGGTCATCGGATGCAGGATCGCGATATCGGCGCCGCGCTCGCCGAACAGCACCTGCCCGACGGCGTCGGGCTCGGAGCCGGGATATCCGCCCTCGGACAGGACGGTGCCGGGCGCGTATTCACCACCCGGCGCGCCGTACCAGTCCATCTCGACATCCGGGTAGCCGCGGGCGCTGTACGGTTCGCGCAGCCAGCCGCGCAGTTCGGCATTGCCCTGGAAGAAGATGTGCACACTGGCGTCGATCAGCGGACTGGTGCCGCCGTCGGGGAGGGTGATCATCGGCCCTCCCGCGAGAGGCGCCGGGGCACCGAGGGTTTCGGTCTCGGCGAGGCGGAACGGATCGGCTCGGGATGGTCGGTCATGCGGGCTCCGTTGCGGGAAGTCGGCGCGTTCGCGGTCTGCCGTCGGTCCGGCGGTCGGGGAGAGTGCCCGGAAGGCTGTGCGAACGGACCGGCGCGCATTCGCCGGGCGAACTCGTCGGCGAACGAGCGAACCAAATATTTGTTCCGCAACTGTACGTCGAAACCCGGTCGGCGCACAAGGGCCGGCGTCCGGCGGTCAGGCGCCGGGGGCGGTGCGCGTGGCGCCGCACAGCAGGGTCGCGCGGGA
>NZ_BAFW01000348.1 GCF_000308535.1 Nocardia cerradoensis NBRC 101014
CTGAGAGCCGGCTCAGGTTCACCGGCGCGTCTGCGAGGTGCGATGCGAACGGGTCCAGCAGCCGAGCAACGTGGACCCGCCGCAGTGCCGCAATCGCGGCGGGGCTGAGGCGACCGCCCCTCATTGCGCGGCGCACCCGGGCGCCTGCAAGATCCTGCGCACCCTCGCGCGAGAGGCCGCCCGCCAACGCAGCGATCGTCGCGCGTGGGATCCCCAGCCTGTCGCCCACCCCGAGCAGCGCATCGACGGGCGCGGTATCGCGCTCGCCGGACTCGATCCGGTAGAGCGTGGTGTAGCTGAGCCCGGTGCCGGCCGCCGCCGCACGGAGCGACAGCCCCTTGCGGACGCGGGCATCACGAAGGGCGGCTCCCAGTGAGCCGTCCACGACGCCTGCCGCAACTGCCATGCCGCCATCGTCGACGACATCTGTCCCCAGCGTCAAGCATGATCTTGTTTCCTGTTGCGCAACAGAAACAGAGATCGCCGTTGACGGCTCGCCCGGCTGGGCGGATGGCTCTGCGCACATCCAGAGCGGTTTCGCACGCACTTAATGCGTGCGGTAGCACACCGGACTTTTTACTTAGCCTCACCCACATCCTGGCCCGGATAGCAGAAGGCCTCGGCTCCTGGCAGCGGCGGACTATGGGCGCCGACCTGTTCGCGGCGGTGGCCAACACTTACGACACCCAGGTGGTCGAGCTTCTGGAAAACGCACTTTCATCCGGCACGGAAGAAATGACCCTTGCTGTTGCCGCCGGCCTCAGCGAGGCGCCCCGGACCTTCATCTGGGACCAGCCGGACTTCGTATGCAGCGCGCTGCACGCCGCGGACCGAATCGGCGAGGAGGCACTGCAAGAGATGGCCGGCGCCCTGTGGGGTGCCACCATCTCCGGAATTCGCCGCAGTGTCCCTAGGGAACCCGCCCCCGAGACGATCGAGCAACCGATAGATCACCTGCACTAGGTGAAGGGGCGACGCGGTGGAACCCGCAGCCATATCAATACTGCAGCCATTCGGATCGCTGACGATCCTGCGATGCGGAACCAATGCGGAATCAATTCGGAACGAATGCGGAATCAATGCGAATGAGATTCCGATTGGATTCCGATACGAAAGCGCTGTGACCTGCGGTCACAGCGCTGGCTCTCCTCCCGTCCGGCCGCCACTCTCTGTGGCTTCGCTGATCACAGAGAGTGGCGGCCGGACGGGAGGAGAGCCAACACCAAACAGTTGGGAGACAAGGGAACCAGAAGAAGGGGAGAGACCACAAAGAGAAGAGAGACCACAAAAGAGGGGTTGGGTGGGTGAGTTGCGTTGGCAGAGCTGGGCACGTGAGCATGTACGACTCCTGCGGAGTCGTGTTCGCGCGCGGGACGCGCTCAGTGCGACGGTCGAGTCAGGTTGCGTACGGGCCGGTTTCGATCGACGACCACAAGAGGAAGGTTCGGCCGGGGTGCGTTTGATGCGTATGCGTCAATCCGGTGGTTGTCGCGTATGCATCAACGAGTTTTGACGCGTATGCATCAATGCTGCGGAATCGGCGGGAGTTGACGCGTAGGCATCAAATTCGGTTGATGCGTATGCGTCAAACCTGTTGCGGTGCAGCCTTTTTCGGTAGAATTGATGCATACGCATCAAGCCCTTGGGGAGGGTTTCATGAGCTCCATTGCCAGTGATTTGGCGACCGCAATCGAATCGGTATGGGCCAACCTTCGCACCCGGCATCCCGACGTGCCCGACGTCGTCGTCACGATGGCGTCCGGATCGGCCGGCAGGCGCGGGCTGCGGCTCGGCGCATTCGGCGCCGACCGATGGGAACACGGCCGACAGGTGCTACCCGAGTTGTTCGTCGGCGGAGAAGGACTGGCGTTCGGCGCCCGCGACGTACTCGCCACCCTGCTGCACGAGGCCGCCCACGGCGCCGCGCGTACGCGCGGAATCTCCGAGACCAGCCGCGGCGGGGCCTACCACAACGGGAAGTTCCGCGACCTCGCCAACGAATTCGGATTGCACGTCGAGCGCGACCCCCGCATCGGCTGGTCGACCACCACTCTGCCCGAACCGACCGCCGAGCAGTACGCCGGCGAAATCGCCACCTTGACCACGGCGATCGTTGCCCACCGCCGGTCCGAACACGACCTCGCCGCGAAGGATGGCGACGGCGAAGACGGCGACGGGAAGGAGAAGGCGCCACGCAGCGGAAGCGCGCTGGTGTGCAGTTGCAACCCGGTCCGCCGAGTCCGGGCTCACAAGAAGACGATCGACGCCGGGCCGATCCTGTGCGGCATCTGCAGCCAGCCCTTCACCATGCCGGCACCGGAGGACGACGATGCGTAGCGCGCACGTGGTCTCGCGCACCCGGCGGCCGGTGCTGCTGGACTTGTTCTGCAAGGAGGGCGGCGCCAGCATGGGCTACCACCTGGCCGGGTTCGATGTCGTCGGCGTCGACATGGAACCGCAGCCGCGCTACCCGTTCGAATTCCACCAGGCCGATGCCCTGGAATTCCTCGAACAGCATGCCAGGGACTTCGACGCTTTCGCCGGTTCACCACCGTGCCAGCTCTACAGCAACACCCAACGCCTCCGCGGGCGCGAGCACCCCGACTTGGTGGGGCCGCTGCGCGAATCGTTCCAACGGCTCACCGGCGGGCGGCCGTGGGTGATCGAAAACGTCCCAGGCGCACCACTGCACGCGCCGATCCTATTGTGCGGCGCCATGTTCGACCAACTACGCGTGTACCGGCACCGGCTGTTCGAATCCAACATCGCACTACCCGTACCCGAGCATCCAGCCCACCGGGTGAAGGTCACCCGCATGGGGCGGCCCCCGGCAGCGGATGAGTTCATGCACGTCGTCGGGAACTTCTCCGGCGTCGCGCAGGCCAAAACCGCCATGGGCATCGACTGGATGACCCGCGACGGGCTACGCGAAGCCATCCCGCCCGCCTACACCGAATTCATCGGACACCGGCTCCTCGCAGCCCTCGACAAGCGCCAGGCATGTAACGAAACTCGCTGCCACGCACCAGGATGCCGGACGCTGATCGTGCAGCCGAGCACTGGGCGGCCACGCCGATTCTGCTGCGGCGCTTGCCGAGTCCGTGCACACCGGGCGCCGAAGCTACTGCCTATGTCGGCTGCGGAGCTTCGGTAATCCGCGGATTCGGGGAAGGTTCACGTGGCAGAGTCACTGTCGAGCCAGGGAAACATGGCTGGCCCCTTCGCTAGGACTTTGCACGCGAATTTGACTGATTGTGGAAGTGCTTTCCCACCTCCGTCATGGAGGGCTCGTCGCTGTTCATGCAAGATGTTAGCGTGATCTATCAACTTCTGACGCGCAGGCCGCGGCAACAGGGTTGCAGTTTTCCGGATCCCTCGGATCTGCCGTGAAATTGTCGAGACCATCGCTTCGGGGATAGAAACCCGATCAAAGGAACTTCGCCCTTGGAATATTTCATACTCACCCAGAATATTTGCCGAAGATAGAGACAGAACGCCTTTCGCAACTTGTTGCGCAGGTTGTCCGCAATTCAATGCCGCCTCGGCATAGAGAACCAACTCTGCGGAGTGAGGATGAATGTAGCTATGTCCGTCAACGCCGGTTTCCACTAAGCCCTCCGCTGCATCCAGCGCTTTATTCTTCAATACAATGTCGGGCCGATTAGACTGCACTATCTCCCATGTGTCGATCTCGGGGATCCGGTACCGGGTCTGTAGTATACCGATCAGGTGATCGCGGAGATTATCGATGGACAGCGGCTTCACGGAGATCCGGATGGTTCGCTGGAATCGCCGCATCGAAATGGGCTCTATTCCGTTGGCGCCAAGCCGCCGGTTTATCTCCATATCCCAAGCGAGTATGTCGTTCGGTTCGGGTTGTGAGTAGTTTTGCTTGTCGGCTTCGTTCAGGGCGAGCTCCACTCCTGCGTTGAATCCCGCGGCGATCTCGAAGGCGCGTAAAGCGGCGTAAGCGATTTCTGCAGGTAGCGCTAGTTCACCGTCGAGGGAAACGGCCTGGTTCACCGTATCCCAGTGAAATTGCGAATGAGCTATCGCGTTTCGCCATCTTCGGTTTATGCATGACAGGAGTAGTGCGCAGCCAGGTTCCGTGGTTCGCGCAGTCAATCGGTCTTCGAGAGTCTTCAGCATAACGTTTCGATCGTGGCGTTCCCCGAGCAGCCCGAGAACGCGTCGAGCGATTCGCCGTATATCACCCTCGATAACTCTTTGATAGAGATCGCACGATGGAACCATGCGGTCCTCTGCCTCGGTAGCGTTATTAAATGCAGCAATTTCCTGCTGGACCTGACGGTGTGTTGCGTAATGTGCCGATTCTTCATTCACAAGCTCGGCGACAACTTCTGCGCAGTTGTCTGGATCTGCCGCCAATGCGGCAAGCGTGATTTTCCGGCTGGCAATCGCTGCCTGGTGTGCCGGTAGAACGTGTGTGCTGGCGAGCAGTCTTGTGAGATGAGTCCGGACTTCAGGAGTGAGCTCCTGCTCCGGCTCAAGTAGATGTGGCAATTGTCGACGCAGCCGGGCGTCGAGTTCATCCGGTCGGCGGCTCCAGGCCACCGCCAGACGCGCCGGGAAAGTAAAGCCAGTGCCGTCGGACAGCTCGTCGGCCGAAAAACCTAATGTCCGGCGAAATCGCTGCGCGAGCGAGTCTCGCGTCTCCACGGTTGTGAGATCCGCCAATTTTTCGACCACCAGGTCACCTTCGGCAAGCAATTCGATGACACTGCCCCAACGCATAACATTTAGCCCGTCATGGAGGCCGGCAATGACGTTCTCCGCGATGCCGAGCGCAATATGCTGCAGCTTGGTGAGGAAGCTAGGCCCCTGGGGGAGTTGCTCAGGCGGTATGAAGCGGCCGACCTCGTACAGTCGCCCCTGGAGGACATTGTGCGACTCCGCGAGTTGCTGCAGCGCTCCGAACAGCTCGTGTCCGATATCGGCCGCAGGTTTGCAGACAACGCCAACAACCTGATCGACAGACGTGCCTAGCTCGCCCCAAGCGGAGGCGACGTCGCCGTCGCAGACAGCCCCGGCCCATTGCTCTCGCGTGGCCGGCACCGTACTTGGCAGATTCGCCGGCAGCACGAACCGTGATCCCCGCTTTTGCCAGCCACGTGCGCAACCCGCAGCGGCCGAACGCTGTTGTGAGTCAGTCTTTTTGAGTGCAGAAGTCACATCGCGCGCAGTCACCTTCCCATCTTGGCAGCTTCGGTTCGGTATGACGGCCCGTCGGATAACACCACGCAGCTTTCAGGTGTAACGGCCTGTTCCAACGCCGCTTGACGGCGCCACTCACGAAAAGGTAGCTCGAAGCCAGTGCTTCACGGCCGTGACGTCGCCGTAGCCGCTTCCTCGCAGGATCTCCACGACATCGCGGCCGCATATCAGTGCGATGGGGTGACCGTCGCTGCGGACTTCGTCGTAGACCTGGGCGTTGAAGTACGAAAGTGTTACGAAGACACCAAAGTTCCGGTGGCGCAGCCGTGAGATGAGCCTGCTCATCTCACGGACGCCGACCGAGCTGGTCTGGGCGTAGCACTTCGCTTCGAGCGCGAAATCAATCTTGATCGGGTCGGCCGCGGGACCGAGTTGATACGTGCCGATGGCGTCGCGGCCGCCGTCGCGGCTCGGCCGGGTGACGTCACAGGTCGCGGTGGCGGGGGCGATCATTCGCCAGATCGCCACTGCGCACTTTTCGAAGTCGTGCGGTCGATCGGCGAAGTGTGCGTGGATTGCGTGCAGGATTGCCTGGCCAGCCTTGTCGGCTGGCAGCTGGTCGACCTTGCTGCGGACAATCTTTGTTGACGGCGCAGCAAGTGTGTCGTATGTGCGGCTTTCCACCCAGGCGCGCCAACTGCCCGGGCAGTGGGGGCTCTTCGTCGGCGCGGTGCCGGCGTGGAGGTCGTCAATCCACGCGCGCGTGACTCGGCCCGTGTTCAGTACGCTGAATTTCGCCCGGTAGTTCTGAAACCGCCGACCGTTCTTGCTGCGCCAGATGGCCGTCAGGTCATCGTCTGCGCCGAGTGTTGCTGCGCCCGGAGCCAGGAGGCCACGGAAGCGCACGGCGCTGCCGGGGGCCGCCTTCTCGAACAAAAGGAACGGCGGGACGAGTGCACGTGCCGCCGCGTTGGCATGGACGGCTTCGAAGGTGTCGCGCAGCAACAGGTTTCCGCGCCGCGAAGTGTCGTGCAGGTCAGCGCGGCCAGGTTTTTGATTGTCGCCGTAGTAGGTGAATATGCCGGTTTGCGGGTCGAGGTTGTCAGGCCAGTCGATCACTTCGCCAGTGGTGTAGAGCACGGCTGCACGGACCGATTTCTTCAATACTGAGCCGATCGGCCTGAACCCGCCCTGATTGCCCGCGCCCCGCAGCAGCCGCGCGATCGGCTCATCACCGATGTGCCCTTGGGGGCCACCCAGGTAAACCGTATCGAGGGTGAGATCGCTGGTCGGCAAGTCTACAAATGCCACCTCGTTCGCCACGCTGCTCACAGTAGCGTCGGCCATCGACAAGATCGGCCCACCGTGCTCGTATCCAGCGGATCACCCTGGTCAGTTGAACCCAGGTTAGGCCGGTCAGTGGGGATCAGGTACCGGGATTCACGATCATTTACCGCCGACGGCAAGAGCTTTGCATTTTGAGATTTTGCTTAGCGCTGACCAGCGTCTGCACTGGTCAGCGCAATGTTCTCACGATGTGTACTCATAATCCGATGGTCGCCAGCGCTCAGCCCCAGTGCTCCGCCCCACGATGCGAGCGACAGCGGCAGTACCGCAGCTAGGCAATCGGCACGCCTCTGGGTCGTCGTGGGTGCCGGAGTTGGATACGGTTTTGGCATGAACGAGGAGCTTCGCCAGTGGGCAGAGAGTGTCGCTCGTACCCACCTTCAACGCCTACCGAAGCGGTGGAAGCACGTCCAAGGCGTGGCCGGACAGGCAGAGACGGCGGCTGATCTCGTCGACGATCCGGACATGCTCGTGGCTGCGGCGTGGCTACACGACGTCGGCTATGCGCCGGACTTGGTGAACACCGGATTTCATCCGGTCGACGGCGCTTCCTTCCTCCGCAGTATCGGGGCCGCTGAACGGCTCTGCGCGCTTGTCGCGAACCATTCCTGTGCCCATGTAGAAGCGCGGCGCCGAGATATTTCGTTGGAATGGGCTGACGAACGGACCCCCCTGCGGGATGCGCTGTGGTGGGCAGATATGACGACGACTGCGACGGGCGAGCGGACGGACCTCCAATCGCGGGTCGCGGACATCGAACGCCGCTACGGCTCGGAGCATGTTGTGACGCAATCGATTCGAGAAGCCGAGCCCGAGTTGGCCGACGCCGTTCGCCGGACCGAATCGCTACTCGTCCTCAGGTGAAGTAGGGTTCGCTACTGCTGGACAGGCCCCGCCGGATCCGCAGCAGAACCGAAGGGTGAATATCCAGCTCACTGAGGTCGGCGGGCGCGACCCATTTGACCTCTTTCGATTCCGCACTGGTTCGCAGTTGCCCGCCGCGAGGGGCTGCGAGGAAGCAGATCGAGAATTCCTGCCGAACCTCTCCGTCGTCAAAGGCGATGACGTGCCGAGGATTGGAGAACACGCCAACCAGCTTCGTCACCTCGACATCGATGCCCGTCTCCTCTTTGACTTCGCGAACGACGGCATCGGCGACCGACTCACCGATTTCTAGGCCGCCTCCGGGAATCGAGTACTTGTCGTTGTCGGTCCGGTGAATCATGAGGATTCGCCCGGCCGAGTCTTGGACCACCGCGCTCACCGCAACCTTGATGCTGTTGGCGTCCGGCGCTTCCGGGTCGTTGTAGTAGTCGGTCCGGCCCATGCAGCCAAGCTTAGAGGTCGTGCGATGCCGATTCGCTCCACACGTGTTCGAAGCTGGTCATGTACGTCTCGAAGAGGTCGCCGGACGGCAGCTGGCGGAGATGCATGGCGGGGGCGTGTGCGCCCGGAAGACCGAAGGCGTGCATGTTAACCACCATTTGGTTGTCGAACCTGAAAATGGAGTTGTAGAGCGTCGTCGTATGAAGCCTCAGTTCAACGCCGTCGAGCTCCGCTATCGGACGGATCAATGCCAGCGCATTGCTGATCCGCGCCGAGACCGTCCCCTCAGCTAGCCGTTCCTCCCCCGCGCGCTTACCGGCTTCATCCGCGTTCGGGTCACCGAACAACAGGCGAATTTTCACGCCTTCCTGCGTCTTTCGCTGAATCGTCTTCTTCAACCCCGGTTCTTCGGCGAAGAACAGACCCGCCAGGACCAGGATGTCGATCTGCTCTGTCGTGTCGCCCAGCAACTTCCCCCACAAGTCTCCTGGGATCACGTTGCGGTGCGGATACACCCTGATGACTTCAGAATCGGCGATCTCGATCTTTCGATCCATCGAAACCGCGTCTGGCCACAAATACGCTTCGCTCTCGCGCACGAGCGTGGCGATTTTATGGCGGTGGCGCGGGTAGGGAATTCGATCCTGCGTTACCCACCGCTCGACAGTCTTCGCATTGACCTTGAGTTCTTCGGCGGCGCTCTCCGGCGTCAAGCCGCTGCGCATCAGAGCTTCACGCAGTCGATCGTTCGGCATTTGCCCTCCTACGGGACGTCTAGGGACATCTTACTTGTTCGAAAGACGTCTGCACAAGGGGCGATATCTGGTGATGCAGTCCCCCGGGTGCGAGCGAATCTTGCTGTGTCCCAATCAGTTCCGACACAGAGAGACGCAGGAGGACACATGCGTAGGAACGGAAGTCCCAGCGCTGCGGGCCCACTCCCGAACGACCTCATCACGCTTCGCGCAGCGGCACAATTGGCCGGCGGCGTGCATCCCAAGACCATTCGCCGGTGGATCGATCGAAAGCTTCTGGAGGGGTATCGGCAGGGGCCGCGCCTGCTGTTCGTGAGTCGCAGCGAGTTGCAGGCGCTGGCGCGTCCGCTCGGTGCCGATACGACCGGGGTGGCGTGATGTCGCGGGCGCCTTTGCTCTTGGTTGTCGCGATGGTCGGGCTGTATGCGCTGGTCACGTCGCCGGATTTGGTGATCGGGATTGTGATCGCGGCGGCGGTGTTCGTGTTCGGGCTGCGTTGGCTGGTGTCGACGATGTTCCGTCGTCCGCGGGGGATGTGGCGGCGATGAACAGTCTGGATTACACGCGCCACCACACGGGGTTGGCGGCGTTCGGTCGGCCGGAGTTCGACGCGGCTGGGCTGGTGCAGGCGGGAATGTATGCGACCCCGCCGAAGTGGCGGCTGATCGCGTTGGCGGCGGCGGTGTGTTTCGGCGCCGGGATCGTGTTCGGGATCATGCTCGGCCAGGGCAGCCCGAACTATGCGCCGTCGCCGAATGTGTGTCGCGCGGACGAGGTTTCGCGGATCGATTGCGTTCACGTCGTCCCGACAACGGCGCCGGCGGAGTCGGGGGTGACCCGATGACCCGCGAGAACGACCGTCGCGCTGTGTTGGCGCGGGTGGCTGACGAGGCCGAAGTGCTGGCCGAACAGTTGCGGTTCTACGAGGACTGCGTGATCAGCGCGCCGGCGGATCGCAGCTACGACTACGCGGTCTACATGACCGATCCCTACGCGGATGAGCAGGAATTCGACCGCCGCTTCGACGAATACGTCGCCGGGATGGAAGCCAGCCTGGCCCGGATCACCAGGGCGGTCGAGCGGTTCGTGGCCGCGAATCGCGCCGAGCTGATCGAGCTGGGCATCGACTACCTGCCCGGGGTCGCGCGATGAGTACCGCGTATTTGGACCCGGAGGGCCGCCGGTACGGGGTGCCGACGTGGCCGTGGCGGATGGCGCCGCAGCATTTGCGGACCTGGCGGCAGTTGGACGCCGAGGGTCGCCGCCCGACCAGCGAGTGGCAGGCCCAAGTCCGCGGCCGCGGTCGCCGGCAGGCGTACCTCTACGACGCGCAGCAGACCCGGCCGAAGCAGGAACCGACCGAGGCGCAGTTGGAGTCGCTGCGGATCGCGCGGTGGGTGCGGTCGGCACAGGCGTGTGAACGCCGCGGGATCGACGCGGAGGACATGCGCGAGCTGATCGAGGCGGCGCGCGCCGATCTGGCCGCCCGCCGCGCTGCGCAGTCGCGTGCTGTGGATCGGGGGCGGTCGCGATGAGCGCCACCTGTGCATGTGGTGCGCCGGCGTATGGGCGCGGTAAGTGCTTCAACCACTATCAGGTGCACCGCAATCGGCAGATCGCCTACGGGCGGTGGGAGCCGCAGCCGCTGCTACCGGCCGACGAGGTGCGCGCGCACATCGAGCAGATCCAGGCGAAGGGCATCCGGTCGCGTCGGTTGGCCCAACTCGCCGGGGTGGATCCGGAAACGCTGCGCCGCATCACACGGTTGCCGGACGCGCAGGTGACTCCCGAGATTCGGAAATCGATTCTGGCTGTTTCGGTTCCCGAGCGTGCGGCCGACCTTGTGCCGGACAACGCGTTGGTGCCGATCCACGGCGCACGACGTCGAGTGCAGGCGTTGGTGGCCTTCGGGTACCCGCGCGCGGAGCTGGCGCGGCAGCTGGGGGTGGCCACCAACTCGAACGCGATGAACGTGCTGTTCGGTCATCGCCGCGACGGCGGCCCGCAGGTCGGCCAGTCGATCATGGCCAAGCGGGACCGGGAAGTGAAAGAGCTGTTCGACCAACTCCAACTCGTTCCCGGTCCGTCGGACCAGGCGCGCGCACACGGGCGCCGCAAGGGCTGGGCCTTGCCGTTCGAATGGGACGAGCAAGCCCTCGACGACCCGAACGGCCGCCCGATCAAGGCCCGGTGGAATTCACAGTCGGCCGTCGAGGAACGCCGCGAGCAGGTCGCAGACCTCACCGCCCGCGGCTGGACCGTCACCCAGATCGCGCAGCAGGTCGGAGCAACCGACCGCACCGTCCTCCGCGACCGCGCACGCCACCGCGAACAGCCGGAAATCGCTGCCACACAGCAAGTTTCCGAGATCGAGGCCATGGGCGAGCTGGCAGTGCAGGCGCGCCGCGATATCGCGGCCCGCCGTGCTGCCCCGACAGTCAGGGAGCGAACCCGATGAACCACAACACGAAGACCGACGCCGCGGATTTCGTGGCGTTGGAGCGCCGCTACCGGCCACAGATCGTCGCCGGTTTGCGAGCCGCAGGTCTGTCCTATGGCGAGATTCGTCGCACGCTCGGTATTCCGTTGCGGCAGGTGGAGAAGCAGTTGGGTGAGGCTGCGGCGTTGCGTGCGCAGGGCTACAGCGTGGCGGAGGTCGCTGCGGAGTTGGGTGTGCCGGCGGGGTCGATGGGCCGGATCCTTCCCGGTCCGCGTCAGGACACCGCGACCGAGCGCCAGGCGGAGGTGTTGTCGGCGACCTCGCATATGCATGGGCTGCAGATCGATGTGCTGGCCGAGTTTTTGAGTGTGCACGAGTCCAGTGCGTATGCGATCGCGCGGGTGTTGGTCGACAACGGGTGGGCGTCGCTGGCGAAGGTGCAGCGCGGGCGGGCGTGGCTGTATCCGAAACGCGATGTGGCAGCACGCTATTTGGGGTGGCGGCCCTCGGAGTGGGAACCGCCGCTGATGTTCGCCCACCACTACCGGGCGGTGGCGCAGGCCCGCATCATGCTGGTCGGCTCCGACCCGCAGGCGTGGGTGTCCGAGCGCGTGCTGCGTCACGAGGCCGGCAAGCGGCTGCGCGCGGAGGCCGAGGCCCGTAACCGGAAACCGGTGCTGGAGTTCAGCACCGGCCGCGAGCCGATGCCCAACCGCCCGCACGTGCACGACGGCTGGTTCTGCGGAGTCATCGACGGCACCTACGGCTGGTGGGCCCTGGAAGTCGAACTCACCGAAAAGGACCCCAACCACCTCGATTCCGCGCTGGCCGGAGCGTTCCGGTCAGCGCGCGACGCGCAACCCCACCGCCTGGTCGGAGTGCTGTATCTGTGCCGCACCGAACGCGTCATCGCAGCAGTGACCGCAGCGAAGAAGCGACTGCCCCGCGAACTCGCGGACCTTCCCCTGTTGTTTGCCGTCGGCGACTTCGACGAGCAGTGGCAGCAGCACACCGACAAGCGCCGGGCCATGCGCGCCGCGAAGAGCGCGAACCGTCACCGCGACAACCTCATTCGACTTTCCAAGGAAGCATCATGACCAGCGACTGCACACCCTTGATCACCCCGGACGACTGCAAAGACGCCTACACGACCCCGGTGCCCGCGCCGATGTCGCCGGCACCGGGCAGCAGCGCCCCGTTCGGCAACCTGCACCCCGAAGCCCCTCCCGGCACCCCCGCACCCGTTCAGCACGTGACCGACCAGGTCGACCACCACATCACCGGCCTGCACCTGCCCGACGTCTCCGCTGTCGAGCATGTGGTGGCGAATTCGCTGGTGGCCGGTGTGGTCGTGGTCGCGATGCTGATCCTGATCATCGGCGTCGCCTCCGCAATCCCGTTGGCGCCGCACCGGTTGCGGAACTTCGCGTTCGGGTCGCTGGTGCTGCCGGTGTTGTCGGTCCTGGCCGGCGGATCGTGGACCACCCCGGCCTCTCTCTTGTGGTCGGGTGCCGGGCAGGTCGCCGCCGGTGACTTCGCCGGTGTGCGGCTGATGTTGTCGCTGGGTGTCCCGGTGGCGATGCTGGCCGCGACGTATTGGTGGGCCAGTTTCGTGCTCAAGACCAACACCGTCGGGTTGAAGTCGCTGGCACGCACCGAACGCATGCAGGAAGCGCTCACAGCCCGCCGCGCTCGTGCGGCGGTGCGCGCTGCGAAGCTCGGCGCTCCCTACAGTGCCGGCGCGAACATCGTGCTCGGCACTCTCGCCGACCGGACCGACATCAAGACCCCTGGGCTGATGCGGGAGTTGACCGCGCGGCATCAGCATTGGATGACGGTGCCGCACAAGGACATCAAGCGGCATCAGGCGATCATCGCGACCACCGGCGGCGGCAAAACCGAGCTGATCAAACGCCACGCCCTCGCCACGTTCGAGTACGAGTGGCGGGCCTGGTACCGGTGGAAAGACGTCCCCAAGATGGCGGCCAAGCACCCCAAGCCGCAACTGGTGCTCATCACCTGCAAAGGCGGCCAAGACGACCTCGAATTCGGACGCGAGATCACCGCACTGGCGTCGGCGCTGGGTGTGCCTGCAACCGAGATCGCGATCGTGGTGCCGGGCGGGGATCGGCTGCACATCTGGGATATGCCTGCCCGTGACCAGCGGGCGGTGCTGGGTGAGTTCCTGTGCTCGGGTGAGGCCAGCACGTCGGA
>NZ_BAFW01000347.1 GCF_000308535.1 Nocardia cerradoensis NBRC 101014
GTGCCGTCGTGCTCCGGCCGCGCCGAATCGTGTCCGGTCACCAGCAAGCCGGTGACCGTCGCGCCGAGCGCCGCCGTCACCGCCAGCGCGGCGACCACCTTGCGCCGCGACACCGCCGGTCGCGGCGTCGGCGCCGCCGACCCGCATTGCGGCGGGGCGAATCGGATACCGCGCACCCGGCGCGCCGCCGGTTGTTCGGTGGCCATCAGCACCGCCCCGCGCGCGGAGACGAAATCCGGCTCCGGATCGTAGATCACCGGCAGATCCAGCAGCTGCTCCAGCGACTCCCGGATACCCGGACTGCGCGTGCAACCGCCCAGCAGTGCCACCGCCCGCGGCGCGACCCCGGTGTCGTCGATCAACTGCCGCACATACGACACCGAATGATGGATCCCGGCCGCGACCAGATCACGGAAATCGCTGCGGGTCACGACGATTCGCGTGCCGGAACGCGGATCGCCGACCGTCACCACCCGGGTGGAGCTGAGCTGTTCCTTGTAGACGCGCCCGGCGACATTGTCGATCTCCACCCCGCCGTGCGCGAGATGCCAGCGCAACAGGGCGTCGTGGCCGTCGCCGCCGAGAAGGGTGCTGCGCTTGGCGGCCAGGATGGCCTGGGTGTGGCAGTCGGCCTCGGTGAGGGTGAGCCCGGAACTGCCGAGGTCGTAGAGCAGCACCGCACCCTCGTCGGGCAGCTGCCCGCTGAACCGCAGATACCGCAGTTGGGCCGGCGGTTCGTCGATGATGGTCAGCCGGCTGCGTCCGGCCGCGGCCCGGATGGCCTCGGCGTGCAGGGCGCAGCGGGAGGTGACGGCGATGCCGGTGACGAATTCGTCGCGGTCGGCCGCCGATGCGCGCATCGCGTCGATGGCCTGGAAGACCGGCTCCTCGACCCCGGCGCCCGCGCGGCGCGCGACCACGCAGCGGTCGATCGGCGGCAGATGGGGCTGATCGGAGTGGGTGAGCATGGCGCGCGCGCCACCAGCGCCCGCCGACACGCCCAGGACCAGCACCATGGCGTCCATGGTGAACCTTTCGGCCGCCGATGGGAAGGTAGCGGCCCGGGATGTCGCTGCCGGAATGCCGGCGACCCCGGTCGTCAGGCCCAGCGAGTCGGGGTGTCGCCGCTGTCGAAGTCGCCCGCCTCGCGCCGGAACTCCGCGAGCAGCTGCAGCAGGAGGTGGAGACGCTCCGGGGGCAGGCCAGGCCGGGCGAAGACCTTCTCGTTCAATTCCCGGGTGGCCGCCGCCGCCAGATCGCGCCCGGCGGCCGTGATCTCGATCAGGGTTGCCCGGCGGTCGCTGGGATGTGGTACTCGTTTGACCAGTTGGGCCGCTTCGAGCCGATCGACGGTATTGGTGACACTCGTCGGGTGGACCTGCAACCGAGCGCTGGCGGTCGCCATCGGCAGCGCCCCGGTCTTGCTGAAGCCGAGCAGCGTCAGCAATTCGTAGCGGGAGAAGGTCAGCCCCGACGGGCGCAGCGCCTCGTCCACCCGGGCCATCACGATCTGCTGGGCACGCACCAGAGAGGTCACCGCGGCCATGCCGTCGGCGACATCGCCCCAGCCGTGCGAGGTCCACTGACGGTGGGCCTCTTCGATGGGGTCCAGCGGAAGCGGGCGGGGTGCGGCCATACCGCCGAGTGTATTTGCCCGCCCGCTCCCACGCTGCGGTCCGGAGTCGCCGGATCGGTGATTCAGGACAGTCCCGAAAGATCACCGAGGACAACATGGTTGCGATCGGCGGTGCTTCCCAGTGTGTACTCGGGCATCATTCCGAGATATTCGGCCCGGCTGCGGGTGCTCCACCGGCGCGCGTCCGGGGTGCGGGTTTTGTAGAAATTGACCATGTAGCCGCCCTCGTAGAGGCGCAGCAGCGTGTAGCCGCCCGGATACTCCTTCACCGCGCCCACTTCCAGGAATTCCACCCGGAGCGGGATGTCGGGGCGGGTGCGGCGATTGCGGTGGGTATGGCCCGCATGGTGGAAGAACACCCCGGGCGTCGATTGATACAGCTGCTGCAGGGTGAGCGCGTCCGATCGATTCAGCACGAAATTCGGGCCGGCGAGATTGGTCAGCCCCGATTCCGCGGTGACCGGATGATGTCCGAAGACGACCGTCGGCCGATCGGGATCGCGCCGCAGCGATTCGCGCAGGCGATCGAATTGCTCGGGACCGATACTGCCCCCGGAGCCGTCCAGTTCGGTGGTGTCGAGTCCGATCAGCCGCAGCCCGCCGAGCCGATGTTCGGTCGATTGTGCCGGGGGAAGGAAGGATTCGCCCCAGCAGTCGTAGTGGTCGGCCGTGACCGCCGGACAGGCGGCGTAGTCGGCGCCGGTATGGGGGCGGTCGTGATTGCCGCGTGCGGCGAACCAGTCGCGGCCCTCTATTCCCCAGGCGTCCAGCCGATTTCGCACCGCGCGGGTCTGCTCGGGGGTGGCTTCCGCGGTCAGATCACCGGCCAGGATCAGATGGTCGGCGCCGCGATCCGGCCGGCGTAGATCGTCGAGCACTGCCGCCAGCATCACCTCGGGATACGGCGGCAGTCCCGGTTCCTGTCGCACGCCCGGCGGCAGTCCGGCGGCGATGATGCCGCTGGTTTCCTCACCGATGTGCACGTCGTTGCAGAGCGCGAGGGTGCGCAGCAGCCGGCCCGGGGGAGCGACCAGAGTGGTGAATTCACCGCTACATTCGGGTGCGCCGGGCAGATGAGTGACCAACTCCGGGGCCGGTACCGCCCGCACTCCGTCCGACCACGCCTCGAACCGATATCGCCGTCCCGGCTCCAGGCCGTCGATCTGGGCGTAGTGATACGGGGTCCGATCGGTGCGGGTCACGGGCACCGTCCGGGCGGGTCCGGCGGAATCCGCAGGGGCTACGCGGATCTCGGTGCCGGCCTCGACCGGGACGGGTGCGCCCGACGCATCGGCGGCCAGTGTCGTCCAGGTGATGATCGCCGACGTGTCGGTGAGCGTGACCACCTCCAGATCGGTCGCGCGCAGTGAATCGGCCTGTGCCCGAGCCGAACCCGGGAGCACGATCGGTGTGGCGGCCGCGACGGCCAGGGCCGTGAGCAGCCGGCGGCGATTCGGCCCGCAACAGGTCATCGTCGCTCCCTCGTGGGTGGTCGGTTCCGATCCACGGCCGACCCTACCCAGACCGGCGCCATACCGCGTTTCGTGCTGTCGATCGACCGGGTAGGTTGGCTAGCCGGTCGCCTCGGCGCGATTTCCGATCGGAAGGACGGTCCATGGCAGCGGCGCAGCAGCACGAACGTCGGTGGAAACTCGTGCTCGCCGTGGTGGCGCTGGCCGCCTCGGCCATGATCACCGCGTGTTCGGCGTCCTCGGACGAGCCGGAGATCGTGGTCTACAACGCCCACGATCAGCGCTTGACCCGGCAGTGGGCCGACGCCTTCACCGAGCAGACCGGAATCCGGGTGACGGTGCGCGACGGCGCCGACGCCGAAGTCGCCGACCAGGTACTGGCCGAGGGCGACCGATCGCCCGCCGATGTGGTGCTCACCGAGAATTCACCGGCGATGGCCCGGATGGAGCGCGCCGGTCTGTTCGCCGGCCTCGACCCCACCACCCTCGCGCAGGTGCCCGAACAGTTCCGCCCGAGTTCGGGGCAGTGGACCGGAATCGCCGCGCGGTCGACGGCTTTCGTCTTCCATCCGGGGAAGATCCCGCCCGCCGAACTGCCCGCCGGCCTGCTGGACCTGCAACAGCCGCGGTGGCACGGCCGCTGGACCGCCGATTCGCACGGCGCGGACTTCCAGGCGATCGTCGCGGCCCTGCTGGCACTCGACGGTGAGGACGCCACGCGCGCGTGGCTGCAGGGGGTGAAGGACAATGCCACCGTCGCGCCCAACGGCTTCGCGGCACTGAAGACGGTCGGCGCGGGAGGGGTCGGCGGCGCGCTGGTGTTCGCCACCGACTGGTACCGCGATCAGCTCGCACCCGAGCGGATCATCGGTCCCTCGGCGCCGCACTATTTCCGCGGTGGGGACCCGGGCGGATACCTCTCGCTGTCCGGTGCGGGCGTGCTGAAGTCGAGCCGGCATGCCGCCGACGCCCAGCGGTTCGTGCGTTTCGTGACGGCAGCGGCCGGGCAGCGTCTGCTCAGCGGCGGCGCGGCCATGGAGTATCCGGTGGCCGCGGGCGTCCCCGCCGATCCGGCGCTGCCGCCGCTGGATTCGCTGGACCCGCTGCGCGTGAATCCGAGCGACCTAGACCCGGAGCGAGTCGAGGCGTTGATGCGCGAGGCGGGGCTGCTCTGAGCCGCTACGAGGCGGTCAGGTCGTAGCGGTATCTGCTGGTCGGAATGACGTCGAGATCGCGGTCGGCGCCGAAGGTCGCGACACTGGCCATCATCCGACCGGCGCGGCGCTGCAACTCCGCGTCGTCACCGCCGCTGCCCCAGAACGCGTGCTGATCGGTCATCGCGTCCATCGGGAACAGTTCCTCGACCAGCGCGTCCACCCGAGGACCCGGAGTGACCGCCGCGACCACGGTGTTCTGCACATAACCGAAGGTGGCCTGGGTTTCGATGGCCACGGTGGTATGCCGGTCCTGCCAATTGCGCAGCCATTCGGCGCGGGTCAGCTCCTGCGGAATCCGCAGCAGCGCGATATTGGCCAGCGCCTCGTAGCGGGTTCCGTCCGGGGGCCGCGCGGTGGTGAGCGGTTCGCGTTCGTCCACGATCCAGCCGTTGATCCGCTCGGCGACGCCGCTGAGCACGTCGGTGATCGGCCCGTTCTGTCCCTCGCTCCAGACGCCGACGATCGCCGCGACGGGTTCGTCGTAGGTGCTCACCCGCAGTTGGGCGGCCGCGACGTCGGCGTCGGCGATGTTGACCTGGAGTTCGGTCGCCCCCGCGGCGGCCAGCCGCCGGTGGAACTGCGGCGCGTGCAGGGTGTCCGCGAGATCCGGCCCCCAGAGGGCGTACATCAATTTCATGCCGGATCCTTTCGGGGAACTGCGTTCGGCTGCGACGACGGTAGTTCCGTCTACCGCGCGAGACCCGCGATTCGCCAAACCCGGTCCCGCTCACCGGGACCGAATCTTCAGGCCGGATCGCCGCGATCGTGCGCCGGTCCGCGCGGTTCGGTCGCCTACAGTGAGAGCGATATCCGTCCGGTGAGAGGAGACCAGGTGCGCCGCATACTGTTCGCGATGACGCTGTGTGCCGCCGTGCTACCCACGCTCGCCTGCTCCGCCGAGGCCGACCGCGCACCGGCGAAGACATCGGCGCCCGCGTCCGCGCCCGCGGCAGCCGACCACGGCACCGACGGCACGATCGAGGTGGTGGCCACCCACGGTCCCGAGAAGTACGCCGCCGCCGGACTCGCCGCGGGCATCAGCCCCTGTCAGGCCGGATCGGTGCTGGCCACCCTGACCACCGGCCGCGACGGCAAGGCCCACCAGGATGTGGCCGCCGACTGCTATCAGGTTCAGGTGACGTCGGTGCCGATGGGATGCAGGTTGGCCACCGACCCCGCCCGGAAGGTCGATGTGGTGGCCGGGCGGACCGCGACCGCGGAGTTCGGGTTGGCCTGCGCCTGAGCGTTTCTCACCGGTTGGCGAGTTCGGCGAGCCGGTAGGCCAGCGCCGTGCGCACCGCCGGGATGCGGGTGACGAGGCGGATCGCGGTGTTGCGCAGCACGCGGGCCGGTCGCGGGCGCAGCGTCGCCATCCGGGTCATGCGATCGGTGAAGGCCACCACGTCCAGCGCGATCGGGCGGCGAGTGCGCTCGTAGTCGTCGAGCAGCGTGTCGGGTTCGCCGCCCAGGACCCGGGCCAGCAGCGTGCCCAGCATGGCGGCATCCTGGATCCCGGTGTTCATACCCTGCCCACCGGCCGGGCTGTGCACGTGCGCGGCATCGCCGGCCAGCAGGATCCGCCCGGCGCGATAGCGATCGGCCACTCGGTGGTGCACGCGAAAACGTGAGCTCCACAGCACCTCTCGCACCGTGGCGCCGGGGCAGCGGGCATCCAGCAGCGCCTGCACCTGTGCGCGGGTGGGATGTTCGGGCGCCTCGGCGACGGTGGCGACGATGCGGAAACGATCGTGGTCGGTATCCGGCAGGGGTGCGACCACCACGATGCCCTCCGGCGAGACGTGCAGCGATACCTCGTCGCGCGCGGCCGGCCAGTCCATCCGCACATCGGCCAGGACGAACGATTCCGGATAGGTGGCGCCGGTGAACCCGATTCCCGCCGCCTCGCGGACCCGGCTGTGCATCCCGTCCGCGCCGATCACATACCCGGCCCGGATCGACCCGGATCGCCCTGTGGCATCGGTGAATTCGACCGTGACGAATTCCGCGCCCGGTTTCACCTCGGTGACCTCGACGGGGCGCACGACCGCTCCGCCCGCGCGCTGCAACCGGTCGAGCAGCACGGCCTCGGTCGTCTCCTGGCCGATCATCAGCGTGTAGGGGAACGGTGTCGGGAGGTCGGAGAAGCCGATGGTGGTCAGCCGATCGGCGCCTTCGTACATGACGAAGCGCGGTACTTCGAGTCCCAGGTCGTGCAGGGTCGTGGCGATGCCGAGTTGATCGAGGACCTCCAACGTCCGGGCGTGGACGACCGCGGCGCGGGACGTGTTCGCCCCGGCGGCCAGTCGATCCAGCAGAACCACGTCGGCGCCGGCGTCGGCGAGTGTGATCGCGGCGGTCAGTCCGGCGGGTCCGGCGCCGACGATGACGACCGCGGCGGTGGCGGGAACGGTGCTGCTCATGACTACTCCCTCAGGTTTGCCAACGAATGTTGGCCAACGGCTGTTGACATCAGAATAGAGCCGTCGGGGATGGAAAGTCAACAGTTGTTGGCCTACGGTTGTGGGCATGAGTGAACAGACTGCGCCGCGCCGCTCGGACGCCACTCGCGCGGCGATCCTGGAGGCGGCTCGCCGGCATTTCGCCCGCGAGGGCTACGCCAAGGCGACCATCCGGGCGATCGCCGCCGACGCCGGCATCGATCCGTCGATGGTGATGCGGTACTACGGCAACAAGGACGGCCTGTTCGACGCGGCGCTCGACGTCGATCTCGCCCTGCCGGATCTGGCCGCGGTGGCCGAGGACGAGCTGGGTGCGACGGTCGCCCGGCGCTTCCTGGAACTGTGGGAGACGCCGCCGGGTAACGAACTGCTGCTGACCCTGCTGCGTTCTTCGGTGTCGGATGAGACTGTGGCGCAACGGTTTCAACGCGTCTTCGCCGAACAGCTGATGCCGATGGTGACTCGCGTCGGCGATCCCGCGGACGCGCCGCGGCGAGCCGGACTGGTGGTCACGCAGATTCTGGGATTGGCGGTGTGCCGCTATGTATTGCGCCTGCCGCCGGTGGTGGCGTTGACGGCCGAGGAGATCGTCGCGGAGATCGGCGCGACGGTGCAGCGGTATCTGGTGTCGGTGCCGAAGTGAGACGGGTGAAGGCATGAAAATGCCCCGAGTCCGGCGGCGCGGGCTCGGGGCATCAGGGCTGCGATGCGGTCCTCGAGTGTCGGCGCACGGCATCTACCTCCGTTCGATCGGGTGGACGCTGTCCTGTTCGGTCAGCTGTAGAGGCGCTCGATGAATGCGCGCAGGTTGGTGCGCACCCGTTCGGCCTTCTCCTCGTCGGTCAGATCCTCGCGGTACCGGTTGCCCAGCGCGGGACGCTTCTTGTTGCGCGCGTACAGCGAACAGGCCAGATCGGTGCACATGTAGATGCCGATCGAGTTACCGCGCCGCCCGGATTCGCCGACCTTGTGCGCGGTGAGCAGCGACACCCCGGTGCCGGTGTGCGTGGTCAGGCAGATCGAGCAGAGCTGGGCCCGGCCGGATCCGCCCGTCTCATAGCGCAGCGCCACGCCGACCAGCCGATCGTCCTGCGGGGCCACCAGATACGCGCGTCCCGGCATCGACCGGTCGTTCCAGCCGAAGAAGTCCAGGTCCTCCCAGGGTTGCGTGTCGAGATCCCGGGGGACCGGCATGCGTTTGGCATCGCCCTTGGAACAGTTGACGAACGACGAGCGGATCTCGCGTTCGGTCAGTGGTTGCACGTGTTCACTCCCTTCCGAATGGATGAACGGAAAACGGAGCGAGGCTACGGCCACGGGTCGCCGCGAGCAATCGAATATCGGCTCAGCCGGTGGTGCGCAGCCCGGCGAGGGTGACCGTGATCAGCCGTTCGGCCGCATCGGGTGAGGTTTCGCACGCGACGCCGATGCCGTGGCCCAGGCGCAGCAGATCGCGCGGTTCGATCTCCGGGCGGACCAGCCCGGCGTCCTGGGCGGGTTGCAGGACCGACGTCGCGGCGTCGGTGATCAGATTCGAACACAGTGTGAAGGTCTGCGATCCGCGGTCGATGGCGGCCTTGAGGGTCACCGCCAGACTGCGTTTGTCCATCACGAACCGCACCTGGGCGCGGAACCACTGCTCCAGAGCGTCGAGCGGGGCGAGGGTTTCGGTCAGCTCGGCGGCGAGTTCGGCCAATGCCTCGATGCTCGATCGGTAGACCGCCTCGATGAGCGCGTCGCGGTTGGGGAAGTGGCGATAGAGGGTGCCCGGACCCACCGCGGCGCGGCGCGCCACCTCGTCCAGAGGCGCCTCGGGTCCGTGTTCGGCGAACGCCTCGCGCGCGCACTCGAGTATGCGCTCGTAGTTGCGCCGCGCATCCGCGCGCATCGGACGCGGATGCGCCGCGCGCCCGGACCCCTGTGTCGACGGTGCGCTCACGATTCCTCCAGTGGAAACGGATGAACTCTCCGCTTAGTCTTGCGTAACCGGAGAACTTCTCCATATGCTATCTCCATTGGAAACGGAGACATTCTCCGTTTAGTTCCGCATCCGATGGAGCCTCCTTGACTACCTCCACGACCACCTCCACGTTTTCCTCGTCCACGCAGGTCGGCGCTCCGCCCGGGCGGCTGCGCTCCGGCATCGTGCTGGTCACGCTGCTGACCTGCCAGTTGATGATCGTGCTCGACATCACCGTGATGAACGTGGCGCTGCCGCGAATCCAGCACGATCTGCACTTCAGCGCCACCGGCCTGTCCTGGGTGATGAACGCCTACACCCTGGTCTTCGGCGGGCTGCTGCTGCTCGGCGGCCGGGCCGGCGACCTGTTCGGGCGCCGGCGCATGTTCATCCTCGGCACGGTGCTCTTCACCCTCGCTTCCCTCGGCGGCGGGCTGGCGCCGTCGGCCGCCTGGCTGATCGTCGCTCGCATCGTGCAGGGCCTCGGTGGTGCGATGGCCGGCCCGAACACGCTCGCCCTGCTGACCACCACCTTCGCCGATCCGAAGATGCGGGTCCGGGTGCTCGCGCTGTTCTCCGGAATGTCCAGTGCGGGATTCGCGATCGGGCTGATCCTGGGCGGACTGCTGACCCAGTGGCTGAGCTGGCGCTCGGTGCTGTTCATCAACGTGCCGTTCGGACTGGCCGTGGCCCTGCTGGCGGCGCGGTACCTCCCCGACGCGCCCCGCCGCCGCGCCCACCTCGACCTTCCCGGAGCGGTGACCGCGACGGGTGCGGTGGCCGCGCTGGTCTACGGCTTCATCAGCGCCGCGGCGCACGGCTGGGGCGATGTGACCACCGATGTGTCACTGGCGGCCGGCGTGCTGGCGCTGGCGGCGTTCCTGCTGATCGAACGCCGGGCCGTACAGCCACTGCTGCCGCTGCACCTGTTCGCCGACCGCAATCGCGCCGCCGCGTACGCCAACATGTTCCTGGGGCCGATGGCGGGCACCTCGATGTTCTTCTTCCTCACCCAGTATCTGCAGGAGGTGCGGGGGATGAGCGCGCTGGCAACGGGTTTCGCCTTCCTCCCGACCGCGGTGACGATGTTCGCGATGATCCGGCTGATTCCGCGCCTGCTGCCGCGCTTCGGTCCCAAACCGGTGACCCTGGTGGGCACGTCCGCGATGATCGCCGGGCTGGCGCTGCTCACCCTCCTCGATACCGATACCGGTTACTTCCCGCTGCTCGCGGTGGCGATGGTCGCGATGGGATGCGGTATCGGTCTGGCCTTTTCGCCGCTGAACGTGATCATCATGGCGAATGTGGCGCCCGAGGAGGCCGGTGCGGCGGGCGGCGCGTTGCAGACGCTGCAGCAGACCGGCGCCGCGCTGGGGCTGGCGGTCCTGGTCACGGTATTCGGTACCGCCGTGCGGGCCGCGTCCGGATCGGCCGTGCACGTGCTCGTCTCCGGTATCACGACCGCCTTCGCCGCGGCCGCCGGGATCGCGGTGCTGACCTTGCTCGTGGCGTCGACATTTCGCAGTGTGCGAGCGCAACCGTGAGTGACCGGACGGTGGCCCTCGGAACCTTCCGAGGGCCACCGTCCTGTTCATCCAAGATCAACTCCGGGCATTTGGGACGATTCGAAACCTGTTGCCGCGCAGTGACTTATCCGATATCCGGCTCACAGCAACCTCTATGACTGCCGTGCGAAACTCGTCGCGATGCTCACCTATTTTCAAGCGATGGTCATCGGCGCGGTGCAGGGCTTCACCGAGCTGTTCCCGATCTCCAGTCTCGGACATTCGGTTCTCGTCGCGGCCTGGCTGGGAGGTCGATGGGGAGCGTTGCCGGGCCGGGGTGGAACCGAGTCGGCCGCAACGTATCTGGCGTTCGTCGTCGCTCTGCACGTGGCGACGGCGGTCGCGCTGGTGATCTACTACTGGCGGGACTGGTGCGCGATCGCCGCCGGATTCGTCGAGATGGTGCGGACCAGGCGGCTGGATACCGTTCCGCAACGGCTGGCCTGGTTGATCGTGATCGCGACCGTGCCGGTCGCGATTCTCGGTCCGCTGCTGGAACATCCGCTGCACGACGTCTTCGCGGCTCCCTTGTGCGCCGCGGCGTTCCTGACCGTCAACGGTGTGGTGCTGGTCGTCGGCGAGGGTCTGCGTCGCCGCAACGAGCCGACCCTCGCCGAGTACGGCCGGCGCTTCGCCCTCAATCAGGCCAACAGCCGAATGCGGACGGCGACAACGCTTTCCCTGCCGCAATCCGACCGGCGCCTCGCGGCCCTGGACTCCCGGGACGCGGTCGGCATCGGCCTGGCCCAAGCCGGTGCCCTCCTCACCGGCTTCAGCCGGGCCGGCCTCACCATGGTCGGCGGCCTCTGGCGGGGTCTGGAGCACGAACACGCCGCCAAATTCGCCTTCCTCCTCGCCACCCCCGCGATCTTCGGCGCCGGATTGGTCGACCTCCCGGACCTGATAACCCCACGCGCAGAGGTGATCTGGGGGCCGATCATCGTCGGCGCCGTCGTCTCCGGCGTGACCTCCTGGCTCGCCGTCCGCTACCTCGAACGGTACTTCCGGACCCGGACCCTGCTGCCGTTCGCGGCGTACTGCGTGATCGTGGGGGTGGTGTCGATCTTCCGATTCGGGTGAGTAGCGGTTGTCAGCGCGCCACGGCGGGACTGTTGTGGTAGGCGGCGACCGTCCACTTGCCGTCCCGCCGGTGCATCACCCAGGTCGCGTTCACGTACCGGTCGGCGGGAACCTCGGTTTCGCCGGCGAACAGAATCGCGGCCTTGCTGACGACAACGGCGTGGTCGGCACCGAGGAACCGGATATCGCCGATGTCGTCGGTGACGGTCGAGTTCGCCAGAACGGTCGCGAAACTGTTCGCCATACCCTGCCGGATCTCCGCCCGGCTGCGCCGGCAGGTCCCCGGCATGATCACCGTGGCGTCCTCGGCGTAGTCCGCGACGAAAGCGTCGGCGTCTCCGGCCGCCCAGGCCTTGTACTGATCGGCCAGGATCTGCGCGATGGCGGCCGAGTCGTCGGTTCGAGTCGTGGTCATGGCATGTCCTTCGTTCGTCGGCGCGGCCCGTGTTCGGGCCATACACCTCTCCGACGCGCGAGCAATCGCCGAATCGACAAACGGAAAAGGTCCCGACCGATCGGTCGGGACCTCGTGTGCTGTGCCCTCGGCAGGATTCGAACCTGCGGCCTTCTGCTCCGGAGGCAGACTTGGGCTGGTCGGGGAGGGTTTCGGACGTCCGGTGTTATCTCGTGACTTGGGGTTTCTGTGCGCCGGTGTCTGGCGGGGTTCGCGGCACTTGTGATGCCATGGTGACACCGAGTGGTGATGGGTTCCCGTGGCTCTGACATCGGAGGATGGGGGCTGTTCGTCCGCGACCTGACTACTCTCCCCCGCCTTCCTCGTACTGGCCGCCCTCAGCGGAGGCCGGGCGGGTCAAGGATGCGAAGCACCGCGAAGCGGACACCGGAGGTGGTCCTTGATGCGTTCGGGTGGAGCGAGACAATGGGGCCATGAGGAAGGAGGATTGGGCAGTGAGGAAGGTGGGGATCTTCCCGGCACGTTGACTCCCCCGGTGGATGATTACGCGGCAGGACTGCAACGAGGTGTGACTCAAGTCACTTAGACCATTGGGAACCTTGCGTGTCATTGGTACATCCAAGTGTCATGACAGGGGGAGTCCCTGTTGGGCTTCAAGCGGCTCTGTCCGTCTGGTGCCCTAGCTAGTTCAAGATAGGGGGACTGTGATCATGAATCACGTACGTCGTAGTGTGCACCGCACCGTAAGGCGAGCTTTTGCTCTTCTGCTGTTCATGGCTGCGTTCGCTGCATCATTATCGATCGTACAAACACAGAGCTTCGCGCAGCCCGCACCGCGATGCGTAGAACACCCTGATTCGGAGGTTTGCGTCCAGGAATTCGCCGAAATCGCCCGGGAGCGTTGCAATCCCGCCCCCAACCGGGAGCAATGTATTGCCGACTTGTTTAATGCAGGGGGTATCGACCCCGCCCTGTGGCCGCGGTACCGACAAGCGGTCGGATAATCTCCTTATTTCTCTCCAGTGAGGATGAAACCCCCTCCAGCTCTATAGAGGGGGTTTCTTTCTGCTATGCAGACGTATGACTCAATTGAGCAAAGCCGCTCACCACGATGTTGATGTTGAAAAACGGGAAGAGTCATTTCGATGCCTTGTTGCCCGGTGCGACGAAGCGGTTTTCGTGCCGGACAGTAGGCCCTTCGGGGGTGACGACAGCCAGTGGACCGGGCTGCGGCTGGCTGTTCCGGGATCGACCGCGGGAGGCAAGCCGGGTACGACTGACGACGTGCCCAGCACCCGCTCGGTTATTCCAAATGGGCGTCACCCCGAGGGCCTACTGTCCGGC
>NZ_BAFW01000346.1 GCF_000308535.1 Nocardia cerradoensis NBRC 101014
CAGTGATCCTGTGACCATCGACCGAGTCAAGGTGTACCCGAAGGGAATCCCGGCCAATTCCGTGGCCATGAACCAGGTTGCCCAGGCGTTCGGATTCGATTCCCTCGGCCACATGCAGCGCGTCCTGAACGGCCAGGCCCCCTCGGCCCTCGAGGAAGGCAGCGCGTTCGAGCAGCCGAAGCAGGACCCGAAGGCCCGGCGGGACCGCGAGTACAAGCAGCGGGTGCGGAAGGCCGCCGAGCGCGACGCCGAGAAACGCGAGGCGCGGCGGCTGGAGAAGAACCGGAAACTCAGCGAGGCCGGACGGAAACGCTGGGAACGCCAGCGCGCCGAACAGGCCGCCGCTTCCTGACCTCCAATCCCCCAGCGCCCGCCCTGCTCGCAACTCGGCGGGCACTGGACGGCGGCCGGACCGTCCTAGGTGCGGCCCGGCCGCCACCCCGACCTCGAAACCTCAAGGAGCCCAACCATGCCCGAACCAGTCTCCATCCGCGACGCCGTCAGGACGGTCGTCGCTGAAACCACGAAGACCATGGCCGCGCACGTGCCCGGCATCGGCCTGGCCAACATCCAGATGGCATCCGCCACGCTCCAATCAGCGACCGCGATGGCACTGCTGTACGTCGGTGACCAGATCCGCGAACAGGTGGAGGTACAGCGCCAGCTGGTGGAGCAGCAGAAGCTCACCAACGCCATCGCCGCCTACGACGCCACCGACGAAGCGTACGACCCCATCCTGACCAGGAAGGCGAGCGACTGGCCCGCCAATACATCCGGGACCGGATCGGCGACATCGTGAAGCCCAGCACCAAGCGGGTCTCTGGCGATGATGTCGAATGACCGCCCCGCCGAACCCAAACGGTTGCCGCTGGTGTGGCATCGATCAGGACAAGCACCTCCAGCGGTGGTCGACGGAGGCCGGCTGGCACCGGTGGGCCGCGCCGACCGACGCGCAGCGTAAGGAGCGGATTCTGGCGCGCCGGGCCGGACAGGTGGGCGGGTGAGGTTGTTGCGGGCGAATGCGGTGCTGGTGTTGTGGGTGGCGCTGATGGTCGTGTTGTCGGTGGCGCTGATGTCGCTCTAACCGCTTGCGGATACACGTATTCACGGGTATTGTCGTTCATGTCAGACGGATTGAGCCGTCACCCACCGGAGGAGCCGGACATGACCACTTTCGCCCCCGCACCCGCGACCACCCTGGACGCCGCCCTGGCCGAGCTGACCCGCGTCGGCGCGCAGGCCCGCACCGAAGCAGAGGACGGATACCCCGAGATGCCCGCCACGGTGAAGGCGGTGGCCCGCGCGTTCGACGCCGCCGAGCGTGCGGGCGCGACCGAGAAGGCCGCGAACGCCGCCTACCAGCGCGGCTACGACTGGGGCGAGGAGTAGACCCCCACCGATTCGGCCCCGGCCCGCATCCAGCGGCCGGGGCCGACTTATTTCCGTCGAACCGCTTGTTCATACACGTAAATCCGTGTATTGTAGTTCTTGTTAGACGGAGAAGCCGTCGCCAACCGGAGGAGCCGGATATGACCGCCACCATCACCACCCCCGCCGCCCTGATCGCCGCCGCGCTGGGCATCGACGCCGACGACCGCGTTCGCATCGAGGTCACCCGCGACGGCTGGGACAACGCGATGTGCGAGGAGACCGGCGCGCCCGGCGCTGTCGAGGTCGAATGGGTCACCGTCGACGGCGACCGCACCGACCGCACCTTCGCTGGTGACATCGCGGGCGACCACATCAACGCGCTGCTGCTGTCGGATCAGGTCGACCAGTACGAGACGATCACGGTCAAGGTGTGCCGCGCCTACCTGCGGTTCGTGCACCCCCAGCTGGCCGACACCGCCGACCGGGTGGACATGCCCGCCCGGATCGCCGCGTGACCCTTCGGGGTCCACGCTCCCTGACCCCATGGAGGCACACCACCCCGTGCCACCATGGGGTCCAGCACTGTCGAGCGGCGACAGTGCTGGACGAAAGGGAGTCTATGACTCACCCCAAACGCGAATTCGGGCGCAGCGCACAGCTGCAGGTGGCCCGCCGATACTTCGGCGTCGAACGCCCCGAATTCGGTGACCTACTCGGCGGTGTCCGCCCCAACACGGTCCAATCGTGGGAGTCCGGCCGCGACCCCATCCCCTCCACCATCTGGTCCGAAATCGACCGCCTCTACGCGCGATTCGAGTCCGAAGTAGAGGAGCTGGTCGTGTCGGTGGCCGATCAGGCCGGCGACCGGATACGGGTGCGGGTGTGGCGCGCGAAGTCCGACCACTGCGCAACGCCGCAGTGGTGGCAGCGGGTCGTGGCTGAGGCGATGCGGCGTGATCCGCGGATCGAACCCGTCTACCCGGAAGACGACAAGGACGACTGATGACCGGAGAGAAGCGCCACGGGCTGACCGTCGCCGAACTGGACGCGCTGCCCCTGGGTTCGGTGGTGATCGGTTCGGATTTCGTTGCGTGGCAGAAACAGCCGCTCAGCGATGGCCGGTGGGGCGGCCACATGACCGGCCTGGTGGATGCCGAGCAGCTGGTGGACGAGCATTCGCCGTTGCGGCGCATGGTGGTTGAGGGCAGCGAGGGCTGAACGTGACCGATGTGTGGGAGCGCGCGGCGCAGCTGCCCGACCGTGAGCGGGCAGCGTTCATGGCGTGGGCGCGGCAAGCACTCACCCGCCGCGCCGCGCTCACCTCATGCCGGCACTCCGCCGACCTCGCCCAACGCATCGACCCCGCCTACGAGGTGACGCCGGCTATCCAGATGATGGCCGAACACATCGAGAAGGCGATGACCACGCGCGGCGGGCGGCTGCTGATCACATGCCCACCGCAGGAAGGTAAGTCGACGCTGGTCGCGGTGTGGACAGTGCTGCGGCAGCTGCAACGCAACCCCGACACCCGCATCCTGATCGCCTCCTACAGTGAGGATCTGGCCCGGCAAGCATCGCAGGCCGCCCGCAACCTCATCACCTCCCACGGCACCGGCGCCCGCGACCCGCTCTCCGGTGTCGAACTCCCCGACCGGCTCGGCCTGGCGCTGGCCGGTGACCGGTTCGCCGCCGGGAACTGGCAGATCAAGGGCCACAAGGGCGGTGTGGTCGCGGTCGGCATGGGCGGCACCATCACCGGCCGCCCCTGCGACATGCTCATCATTGACGACCCGCTGAAGGGCATGGCAGCCGCGGACTCACCCACCGAACGCGCGAAGGTCATTGCGGGATTCCAGGGCGATTTGTCGACCCGCCTGGCGCCGGGCGCGCCGATCATTCTGATTCAAACCCGCTGGCATGAGGCCGACCTCGCGGGGTTCCTGCTCCAACAGGACGCCGACAGCGACCCCGACGCGCGGGAATGGGTCCACATCAACTTCCCGGCCGTCGCGACCGCCGGTGTCCCGGACGCGCTGGGCCGCGCCGAGGGCGAACCGCTCGAGTCCGCGCGCGGTCGCACCGCCGAGGACTGGGCGCGCATTCGCCGCCAGGTCGGCGAACGCGTTTGGGCGGCCCTCTATCTCGGCTCCCCGTATCCGATCGGCGGTGCTCTGTTCTCGCAGGCGTGGTTCAACACCTACCGGCTCGCGGCCGAACCAGCGCTGTATCGGCGCGGCGTCTATGTCGACCCCGCCGAAACCGGGAAGGGTGACGAAGCCGGCATCATTGCCGCGGGCCTGGCCGGCGACGGCACCGTGGTGCTGACCGAGGACGCATCCGGGCAGCTGTCGTCCGCGGAGTGGCCGCGCCGCGCCTGCCTGCTCGCACTGTCCACTGGCGCAACCGAAGTCGTGTTCGAGGCGTACAGCGCGCCGAAGACGTACGAGCAGCTGCTGCGGCGCGCGTATACCGATCTGGTGCTCGAGGCCGCCAGCAATGCCGACGCCCCAGGAACTGTGGAGGGTGTGCGGGTACCCGCGGATAGGCCGTTCCATATTCGGCCGTGGCGGGCGGCGGGCAATGCGCTCGTGCGGTCCGTGGGCCTGCGGCACGCGACATCGGTGGGTCGGTGCCGGGTGGTCGGGTTCCGGCTGGCCACGATGGAAGCACGGGCGATCCGCTGGCAGGAAACGCAGCACCAGCCGGACCGAGTGGCCGCCGCGACGATCGCATTCGATGAGCTCGCCAGCGGCGGCCAGGCGGCCGCATCGCAGAAGCCGGGCGGCTGGGGACAGATGCCAGACGGGATTACAGGCTGATCGGGTCAGCTGCCAAACGAACCCGTCGACGGGGGCGGAGTATCGCCGGGCACGGTCACTTCCTGGCTCGGCGCGAGCACTTGATGGACGTCGGTGGTGGTCGCGCCACACCCGCCGCCGACGCTGTACCGGCCCGCGGGCAAGTCCTCCCGCTTGACCTGGATTGTCTGCCCGGCAGCTGCGTAGCCGGCACCGCTGTGTTCGGCGAATTCGTGTACTGATCCGTCGATTCCGATGGTGGCCCAACAGATGCCGCTATCGTTCGGGTTGTGGATCGTGGCAGTGACCTCGTGCGGTCCAGTGGCCTGGAAGGTTAGGTCTGGCACCTGGTAGCTACCGGTGGGGACGGCGTGCGCTGAGGTGCTGATGCCGAAAAAGCTTCCGGCTGCGGCGATTACGAGCGAACCGATCAGAGCGCGGTTGATTGTCATGAGCTGGATTATCGCCACTACTCGGCGAGCCGTTACCAGCGCCACCACTACTTGCCCATACACGCGCATACGTGTATTGTTGTGGGTGTCAGACGGAATAGCCGTCACCAACCGGAGGAGCCGGAAATGCCCAACACCACCCGCATCCCCCTGGCCGACGTACTGGCCGCACGCGCCCTGTACGTGATCGCCCTGCCCCTGCTCGCCATCGGCGACGTGGTGGTCTACCACGGATCGCAGCCCAGCGAGCACGGGGAAGAATTCGTCGTCATCGGCGCCACCAACGGCCGCCTGGGCCTGATGCACCGTCGCGGAGGCTACAGCATGTCGAACGTGCGCCGCACCTCCGTCACCCCGACCGGCGACGTGGCCGACATGTGCGAGCACTGCGGCCACCCCGCCGAGGACGAACACTGCGTGCGCGCCACCTGCGACTGCCGCCACGGCGCGCCCATGACGTTCGCCGAACAGTTCGATGCGATCGCCACCGGCACCGAGCAGGTCATCCGTGCCAACGACGGAACCCCCGTCTCGGTGATGCTCTCCGCCGCCGAATACGTGCGTCTGCTCGAACAGGTCCGCTGAGGCAAGCACTGAACCGACCCCGCCGCCCCGAACGCCGGGGCGGCGGGCTGTCACGCTTGGGTGAAACGCAGCGCTGCCACCGCCGATAGACAGCTATGACGCAATCGGACCAGCCTCCAGCATCGCAAGTCGAGCCGTTCGACCCTGACGCGGTCAAGCGACAAATCGAAGAAAACCAAAGGGTCGAGGAGGAAGCCTTCCGCCCGACCGATGTGCTCGAACTGCTGATGCTCCGAGTCTTGGGCGGCTGGGAACACGTTGTAGAGGACGTTCGATTCCTCAACTACGTCGTGAAGGACGATCCCAATGCGATCGTCTTTCCGAATGCCGAGGACGTGGCGAAGGATATGCGGCGGAACGCCCGGAAGATGAACCTACGCCTGCCAGAGGGCATCTGGACTCCGGAATGCGACAAGGTCCGCGAGATTCGGAACGACCTTGGCCACATGCTGCACATCATTTCCGTTGAAGGCGAATCGCCGAATCGGGCTGTGACTTTTCGTCGCGTGCCCTACCGGCAACCCGACGAAATGACAATGGATGGCAATTGGGCCAGACACCGCAGGATCACAGTCACCCAGACCGAGCAGCAGCTACGCGACGCGCTGAAGACAATGCGAGACCTCAAGGACGCCGTGTTTGCCCTGAGAAAATTCGGAATCGAGTTCAACCACTGGCCGAACGACAGACCGTTGGATACGACGGTCAGATTGTTGAAATGGTGGATGCCGGAGTGGGATGAGCTCGGCAGTCGCGAGCTGACTATGGGGGACGTGCGCGTACCGGGCGCCGAACCGCGGCTGATCAGCGACTAACCAGGTTGGCCCGATCAGGGTTGCGCGGGTGGTGTTTACGGTCCGCGCCATGCCACACAGCACCCTCGCAACTCTGCTCATCCTCGCCGTGTACGTCCTCACCGCCGCGCGCCTGACCCGAATCGTGGTCGTGGACAAGATCGGCGAGCCGATCCGTAAGGCGATCACGAACCGATTCGGCGCCGGGTCGCTGATCACCTATCTGGCGTTCTGCCCGTGGTGCCTGGGCTGGTGGGTGACCGCGGTTCTCGCGTGGCCGACCGCGGCTGTCGCCGGCCTTCCGTGGTGGTTCGGGTTCGGCCTGTGGCCGGCGGGCAGTTACCTGGTCGGGTTGCTGGCGCGGTGGGATTCGGATAGCTAGCCGCGCCGATAGGCTTGCATATACCCGCGAATGCGTGTATTGTTTCTCTTGTCAGACGGAATAGCCGTCACCAACCGGAGGAGCCGGAAATGCACATCGCCCCTATCGCCCGCGCCGCCGCCAAGGTCATTCGCGTTCGCGCGATCCGCCTGCTCGCCCCGACGATCGTCCGCCGCCGCAACGGCAAGGCCATCGCCGCCGCCGTCGACTGCGGCGCGCTGGTCACCGTCACCGGGCACCTGGCCGCGCTCGGTGCCAGCGAGGACACCATGCGCCGCTACGGCTCCCATGCGGGCAAGAAGATCGCCGCAGCGCACCGCGCCCGCACCGGCCGTGCCCCGCTGCGCATCTGGACCGTCGCCGCCAACGGGCACCCGATCCGCGTCTACGCCTACAGCCCGGCTGACCCGGCGCTGTCGGAGGGCCTGCGCGCCTACCCGCGCACCGCCCACCTGATCGCCGCTGCCTGACCCATCCCCACGGCGGCCCGGTCACGACCGGGCCGCCCCCAGCAGACGGATTGAGCCGTCACAAACCGGAGGAGCCGGAATGCCCATCACGATCACCGCCGAAATCCTGCCCGGCAAGGTCGACACCAACGCGACCGCCGAGTTCAACAACACCAACCGCGCCGACCAGTACGCGCGCATCCTCATCGACACCGGCGACTACAAGTCCGGCGGCGTCTGGCTCACCGACACCAACGGCGACCGCCACCGCCTTGACCCCGCCCCGCTCGCCGGCGAGTCCATCACGCCCTACTACGCAATCGAGATCTCCCACGACGGGCGGGTCGAGATCACCAGTTCGGGGCAAACCGTGGTCAGAGTTACCCCGGAGATCGCCGTCCGCTTCGGCGAACGGCTCAGGGCCGCTGGCATCGCTGGCATGACCAAGAGTTACGGCTACCCCGGAGCGCAGTTCGGACGCCACTGATAACCCCATTTGTCAGACGGATCGAGCCGTCACAACCCGGAGGAGCCGGAAATGATCATCTTCACCCCCGAACACATCGCCGCCGCGAAAGCCGTCGTCAACGCCGACGCCGAAGTGGACAGCTACCGCTACGACGAGCCGTACAGCGAGGGCCAAGAGTGGTTCGCCTGGAACGACCGCCTCAACGCCGCCCAGGAGGCGCAGGACCAGGCCGTCGCAGCGTTCCGAGCCCTGCTCGGCGACCTGGACCCGACCGACGTCGCGCAGGGCGCGCCGATCAACCCGCTGACCGAAACCCTCACCGAGGGCGTCTATCACACCCACGATCACCGGTTCTTCGCGTCCGCCTACTACCGGGGCGAACACGCCGGAAAATGGGCCGTCGACGTCTACGACCCGCCGATCGGTGAACAGGACTTCCGGATCGTGGTCCGACTGGTCGCCACCGACCGCCAGCACGCACAGCAGATGGTGGATCTGGCGACGTGGGCCCTCGGTGCCGGGGCCCGCACCAGCGAACCCGTTTCGGCGCGATGACCACGGTGTGCAAATGCGGGCGCAATCCTTCGCCGCGCCCGCTCCGCCGGGGCCTGTGCCCCGCCTGCTACATGACGCACCGCGAGCGACAGAAAGCGTATGGGCGATGGACCCCGGACCGGGTGCCGGCCGATCCCGTGCGCGCACACCTCGCCACGCTGAAGGCAGCGGGACTCAGCTACCGGCGCATTGTCGAACTCGCCGGCCTCCACCGGTCCTACATCGGCACGCTGCTCGTCGGGAAGAACGGTCACCCACCCGCACAGTACGTGTCGAAGTCCACCGCCGACCGCATCCTGTCGGTGCCGGTTCCCGCAGACTTCACCGAAGCCGTAAGCCTGTCCGCCGATGGGGATCGAATGCCCGCACTCGGCGCGCAACGCAGATTGCAGGCGCTGGTGGCGGCCGGGTGGACGATGCGAGAGCTGGCGAGGCAGCTGGGGTTGGTGTCGAACAATTTCGGGCCGCTGATGCACGGTGATGGGACGATCACCGTGGCCCGATATCGGGAAGTGGTCGACCTGTTCGAGCGGCTGCAGATGCAGCCCGGCCCGTCCAGCCGGGCGCGGGTGTACGCGCGGAAGCGGGGATGGAAACTGCCGCTGGAATGGGACGAGGAAACGATCGATGAACCGGATGCCCGGCCGATCCCGCGCTCCCGGCGGCAGATCCGCACCGATCGGGCGACAGCATGAACCCGTGGCCCCGCACCGAATTCTGGTGCGGGGCCGCTGAATTTGTCGGACCCTGCTGGTATAGGTGCCTCATGGCCGATATGACGCCGGCGGGGCGCGCGGCGCGCCAACTGGACGCAGCCGCCGCCGAGCTGGAGTTGGTGTGGTCCCGCAACCGGTGCCTGCCGGGCCGGCTAACCGTGTTGGCCGGACAGATCCGGGAGGCGACCGCGATACTCAGCGCGGCCGTGGCGGATGCGCCACCCGCAGCCGGTCCCGCACCACGCCAATAGGTTCCGCACCCGCCGCTGCGTCTCCCACACGCGGGGGTCGTCGGGGTCGAGCCCGGCATCGAGCAACGCTTGTCGATCCAGGGAATCCGTCATGCCAGGTAGGACGGCAAACCGAGTGTTATCGGTTCCCATCGATTACAGTCCGAACGTATGTTCGAGGATTGGCCGGACCCGTTCAACCTACGCCGCGTCCTGGACCCGCCCGCGCCGGTCCTGGTCGACCTCGCCACCATCTTCCCCACCGGCGCCGACACCGGCCGTCCCTTCGGCCGCAACCACATCGCGATGGGCATCAAGGCCGGCGGACTCGTCGTCACCGGGCAAACCACCGGCCGCCTCCTCGCGTGGGCGCGCGCGGCGGACGGCACCTGGCTGGGGTTGGTCGACTTCGTCCTGACGACGGGCAACCAGCAGGGGCGGGTGCCGGTGCGGCAGTGGGTGCCCGGGCGAGCGCTCAGGGTCGCGCAGTGACGGCCTTTCTGTCGTCCGAGCTGCGGCGGCGTTCAAGTTCGGACTGGATCAGCTCGCGGGCCGGGTCACCGTACACGGCCAGTTCGCCGAGCACCTTGAAAATGCGTTCATAGACTGCGATCTCCCGCGGCTGGGTGATCGACAATTCCGCGCTGATCGTCTCCACGTGAATCAGCTTGCGGTCGAACATGATGAAGCCGTTGATCGCCGGTGCCTCATAGGTCGCCCGCGCGGGAATGATGCCGAGCGCGACCCGCGGCAACGACATGGCGGTGAGCAGCCGATCGAGTTGCCCAACCATGACCTGGTTGTCGGCGACCGTCGTCGCCAGGGACTGCTCGGTGATGATGAACGAGAACCGGTGATCCCCGCGATAGAGCACGCGCTGGCGCTCGATGCGCGCCGCGACTCCCTCCTCCAGATCGTCGGGTATCTGGTGGAAGTCGATGACCTTGCGCAGGATCCCCTGGGCGTAATCGCTGGTCTGCAGGAGTCCGGGCACGATGAATGGCTCGTACCACCGCATCAAACGGGCCTGGCCTTCGATTTTGATCAGTTGTTTCTGTCGGCGACGGGTGCCGGTCCCGTTCATCCGCCGCAACTCCATGTAGGCGGCCTCGACGTTGCGCAGGGTGGCGATGAGATCGGGGAGCTGATCGCGGCTGTTCGTGTGCGTGCACCAGGCGCTCAGATCGCTCTCGGATGGGGTCTGTTTGCCGTATTCGATTCGGCTGGTCTTCGACTCGTGCCAGCCCGCCAGTTCTGCCAGCCGCCGGCCGGTGAGATTGGCGTCGCGGCGAAGCTCCCGGAGACGTAGTCCGAGAGCTTCGCGCGCGTCGTTAGCCGCGTTGGTCACCATTCACCTGGTCGCGTACTCGCTGAGGGGAATGGCCGCGGGCCACACTCGGTCCCACACGTTGCGGCAGTGGGCGGCGATGACCGGGTCTTCGGAGACTGCGCCCCCGGCGTATTCGCCGCGCGGACCGAACGCGGTGAACACCACGGTGCGGTTGTCGAGCAACCACCAGTCATCTGTGCTCAGTTCGCCCGGATCGATGAGGTGCCGCGGCAGGTATCGAACTTCCTCCCCTGCCGCGACATTGACGCGCGCGACGTCGAGACCCCAGCGTTGCCAGTCGGAGTGCGGGACGGTGACGACCCGGGCGCGGCGGATCGCGACACCCCGGCCGGTCACCTCGCCCACGAAGTCGGCCCACTCCTGCATCCATGCGTAGTCGTCGGGCTCGCCGGCGAGGAACCGGCGGAACAGCTCCGAGTCCTCCGGGTTGTCGTAGCTATCGCGCAATTCGAGATGCAGGGCTTCATCCCGGCAGGCACGAATCAATCCGTTGACCGCTTCACCGGTCACCAGTTGCACCGTAGAACGTCCTTTCCAACTTGGGCACTTCGATACTCGCTTCGAGTTCGGGAATGTTCATCTGCGCCAAGGCTTCCGAATCGGTGACAGGCTCACCGGCGAGGGTGAACGTGCCTCGGCCGGTATCGGTCAGCGTCGCACCGACGAACGTATCGGGCTCAGCGAAGCCGAGCAGCAGGTGTGGGATCTCGATAGTGCCGTCCTGGTCTGTGCGCCAACCTTGAACGACGTAGGTGTCGCGGTCACTGGCGTAGAGGGTGGGGCAGCCGTTGTTATGCGAACCGCCCTTGCCGAGGAACTGTAAACGCATGGTGATCCATCCTGTCGAGATGTATGCGTGACTTTGCGTCCAACGACCCCATGATCTCCCGAGAATCCCGAGCGTGCAGGCCATTTGAGCAACTCCTGCAAGTTGGCGCAAGTTTGTAGATTGCTCGCTCACCTCCCTCGTACCGTCCGAAATAGCCCCGCCGCCGGGCGCCGCAGACCCCGGCGGCGGGTGCAAGCCAAACGAACCGAGGAGCCGCCGGTGACCACGCTCGTAATCGTGTGCGTCGTTCTCGCGCCGGTCATCTACGCCGTGATTTTCCTGTGGCCGCAACGCATTCCGAAGGACCGCACCGTGGCCGCGATCCGGCACCGCATCGAATCCGAATCAGAGACTCGAGGACACAACAATGGATGTTGAGGCCCCGCCCCGCGCGATGGGCTACGTGTGCGTCGACCTGGTGAAAACCATGACCGACATCAACCGCCGCGCCGTCCGCGTCGCGTGCAGGCTCGGATACGACTACATCGGCCTCACCAGATCCAGCAGCCTCGTGATCCCTGAGGCCCTGCTCGATCACATCAGCGACCACAACATCGAACTGCTGATCGTCCCCGACCTGGGGCATCTACGGGGCCGCATCCCGCCAGAGCTGGCGGAGCTGACCGATATCCACGACCTGGCCGCCGACCGGACCTACGAGCGGGGCGGCGGGTACGCGCCCGAGGGCGGGACCATCAACCCGCTGCACCCCGATCCGGCACACCAATAGACCTGGCCCGCCACACCGGCAGGCAGGAAGAACACGAGACAGGGGGATCAGGTGCGACGCATCGGATCAATCATCACCGCCGCCGCCACCGCGGTTCTGCTCGCCAGTGCCGTGCAGGCGGGGCCCGCGCAGGCCGCGGCGAAGGCATGCGATCTGGGATTCATGCCCACGAAACCGACCGTGGGCGTCGGCTCAATCATCGGTAACGCATGGGTGAAATGCGACGTCGCGCCCGAGCGTCACGAGCTGCGACTCGGGTTGCAAATCCGCACCGGCGGCAGCTGGAAAACCGACCAGCTGATCAGCGACGCGACCATCCCGTACCCTCGTGCGACCTACGGGGTGAAAGCGTCATGTACACCGGGTTTGTGGCGTGTCCAGGCCCAGGCCGTGGGTAGCCTGAGCGGGCACCCGTTCGATTTCGTCGATTACTCGATGGAGCGATTCGTAACCGCCGATGACTGCGCGAGAGGGAACTGAGCGATGCCACTTACCCAAGGGCGATACGGCGACAGCACCGGCCATCACCGGCTGTTCTGGCTGCGGCACAACACCGTTCAGCTGCTGCGCTCGCTGCGGCGCGACCCGCGCGACACCGGCGGCGGATACACGATGCATCGGGAATGGGGTGCGTGGGTGCTGCGCCCGGTATCGGGGTGGCGCGCACTGCGTTGGATCACGCCCCCGGCCGACGCGACCCGTTCGGTGAACGATCGGGACGCCGCGCTGGACTACTACGCCGCAAAGCTGGGGGTCTGACCGACCGACCTCCGAATCCCCACCTGACCTAGGAGCAGGTGGGGATTCCCCTTTTCCGCTTCCGGGCACACGCGCGGCTATCGATAAGTCGGGACGGGCGTACCAGTAGACTCCGGGCGTGTCATTCGAGGTGGGTTCGCTGGTCAAACTGGGCGCAGGCGGCGCGTCCATGTTCCGGATAGTCGCGATGGACGACGACGGCGACCCCTCGCGCGTGATCGTGGAACCCGCCAGCGAAACGCCCGGCGGCTACCCGTTCCCCACACCCATCGCGTCACTGGTGCCCGCCGACACGTAGGGCGCTTGCACCCCCGGTGACTAGCTTGCCGCCCGATGAGCATGATCTGGCGGCGCAAAACCACCACCACCGCGGACCCCACCCAGCCGCAGGTGGTTTCGTCGCTGTCCGCCCTCACCGCCGCATCGGTCACCGTGCCACCGCAACGCTGGGGCAAGGTCACCAAACCGCGGGGCGAGACGAAGAAGTGGCAGGAAGAAATCTGGGACATGCTCGACCTCGTCGGCGAGCTCTCGTTTTCCCTGCTATGGAAAA
>NZ_BAFW01000345.1 GCF_000308535.1 Nocardia cerradoensis NBRC 101014
CGATGACACGAGCAATGGCGGGCTGGTCGACTCGGACCCGCACTTCCTGCACGATCGGGCGGGCCTCGCGCTGCAACTGCTCACGCAGCGCACGCATCTGCTCCGGGGTGCCGGCCGTGTCCAGATCGACTTTGATCGGGATATCGAGCGGTTTCGCGTCCAACTGGAGTTGGACCTTGCGCATGGCGCCGATGACGACACGGGCCAGATCAGCTTCGAACCCTCTGCCATCGGCAGTAATGGGGATGCGGATTCCGCCCGGCGCAGTCACCCGCGCACAATCACAAACAGGGGTGCAAACCCCAGGTCAGATCATTTTCGCTTTCGCCAGCTCATCGCGAACAGCGCTCGCCAGGAACGGATTCCCCCGATATCCGGGATGCCACACCCGCCGCGCGAACACCGTGCGCCCGCCGACCTGGAACCGCAACGCCCGAGCATGCCGGGGCACGATCGCGTGCGCCCTGGTCGGATCGTGCACGAACCGCGCATATTTCGCGGTCGCATACGTCTCGGTCAGCACCGTCGCACCGAGGACCGTGGTGCGGTCGCCGATCGTGGACCGCAGATGCCCGGACCGCACATTCACCCGCCGCCGCGCTGTCCGGGTGACCGCCCGCCCCAGTTTCCGCATCCTCGGCGCGGCCTGCTGCGCCGCCTGCTCCCCGACGTGCGCGGGCGGAATGAAGTACGACCCCCGGGGCCGAACCTTGATCGTCACTCGCCGTCCCTGGCCCGCCGCCGCTTCCGGGCCGGGGCAGCCGGCTCGTCGTCGTGGTGCCAGTCGACCACCTTCACGATCCCCGAGCCGAGCAGGCCGCGAAGCTGGTCGGTCATCTCCACCGTGTACCGCTTGCCGCGCGCGCACACGTCGGAATTGATGACGCCTTCGATGGTGACTTTCGCCATTACTGCTGTCCTCCTGCGATTTCCGCGTGCGCGAGCTGCGTCCACGCGATGACCAAACCTTCCGGCCCGAACGGCTCACCCGGCCCGAGCGCCGCGCGGCCCACCCTGCCCGCGGCTTCCGCATCCCCCATCGCCGCGCACAGCGCCAGGTCGATGCGCCAGGCGTCGTCCCACTGGACCGCCGCCAGCTGCTCGAGCTCCGCTGCGTCAGCGTCGACCGGGTGACAGCGCGCGATACCGGCCTCGATGGTGATCGCCTTCTGCGCCCCGCAGTCAGCGGTGACCGATTCGGTGGGGAATTCCGTTGTGCGCCAACGACGCACCAGCCGCACCCAGATGTAGGGGCCGCAGTCGTCGCAGCTGTCGGAGTTGGTGCCCACCCATTCCGGGATGATGCCGGTGTCCCCGGCCAGGATGTACACGGTGTCGGTTCCGCCGCCGAGCGGAGGCGCCGACGCGTCCGGCGCGAACACCTGCCGCAGCCGGGTCAGCGCGAGCCCGATCACCGTCGCTACGGGATCCATCAGGCACCACCCCGGTAGTCCGGCGACAGCACAGCGGGCGGGGCGGCCAGCCGGTGCGGATTCACCGCCGCGATCCACAAATCGACTTCCGGGATCCCGGTCTGGAAGTTCTCGAACATCGCGGTCGGGTCGGCGATCTTCATCGACACCCCCTGCCGGGACACCGATTCCACACCGCGCGGGAGCCGGCACTTCTCGCCCCGGCACAATTTCCAGAACTCCAAAGCCAACGCGCCAACCGCGGCGGCGGCCCCCACCGGCGGTGGATAGCCCTGGAGGAATTCGACGCTCCAGGTGCCGGGGGAGCCGGCCGGGCGTGACAGGTCCTGACTGGGCCACTGCCCGGATGCCGCGTACAGCCGGTCACCTTCGAGCACCCACGTGCTGGAATCGACTGTCGCGCCGTCGATTCTCACTTCGGTCACCGAGCACACCGGGCCCGGCAGATGCACCACACCCGGCCCGCCGACCGTGCAGGTGGGACCGCACCCGCAGGCGATGTTCTGCCACACCCCGGCGTCGAGCACCGGATACCAGGCGTAGCCGGGGATCCAGAACAGGTGGTGCTCACGCTGTTGCGGGCACGGCCGCACGATGAGCGGGCAGCACCCGTACTGGCGGCCGGTGAACGACCACAACACGTTCACGGCGGTGTCCACAGCGGCCTGCAGCTGGGCGGCGTCTTCCGGCGATGCGACGTCGGGGAGACAGGTGTAGGAGACCGGCCAGGTGCAGGACATGACGCGGACCGTAGGCCGAAGGGGTGCAGCCGCTTACTCGGTCGGCGGAGTGATGTTGCGGTTCAACGGATATGTCACGGCCGGAGTCACGCCCTCGATCGCGTAGTCAGGGACGAGAGCCACCCGGGCGACCCACAAAAACACCTCGGAATTGATGTACGGATACGCGCCCTCCACACCGGCGCTCCGCGGCCAATACGGCGCCAGGATCTGCCCCGGCCCCGGATTCACCGAGTGCTGGTCAGGCAATGTGTCGGTGCGGATCAGGCAGTAGCCCTCGTCCGGTTCGAGGTCCGCTGCCCAATACGTGGCGATGAGTCCCCCGTCGATGTTGTGCGCCCAGACCAATTGGCCTGCAGCATCGATGACCGACCATTGGTCGCTGGGGACCATGTCGACCCGATTCAGTTGCGATGGCATGTCGTCCTCTTTCCTTAGGGATTGCTACGGCAGCATGGTTGCCAGCTCGGTCGCCATACGGCGGTGCCCGAGCCAGGACGGGTGGATGGTGTCGCAGGTGTAGTCCGGCCACAGCGCGGTGCTCGACGCGCCGCGCATCGCGCCGGCGAAGTCGATGACCGCGGTACAGAACGACGGTTTCAGCGACAGCCAATCGTTGTAGGCGGCGCGCACCGTGTCGCCGGTGGTGGTGCGGGGAATGATCGTTCCCATGTAGACCGGGCCAGTGAAGCTGGCCAGCGTCTGCACACGGCTGATCAGCGTGAGCACAGCGGCCTGCATCGTCGCCAGCGTTCCGCCGCCGCCGAACGCGTCGTTGGATCCGCCGCTGATCAGTAGCTCATCGATCGGGTATGTGCCGAGGCTGAGACGGTTCCAGATGTGCGCGATGATCACGTTCGACATGTCCGTCGCGTAGTCGCTGAGCTTCCAGCCGGCCAGTGAAATGTTGACCACCAGCCGGTTGTGTTCGGCCGCCCAGAGATACACGTTGCCGCGCCACAGCGGGGTCGGCGCGATGCTCGCGCTAGAGGTGCCACGGCCGCCGCCGATGGGTTCGAAGATGCTGTCGCCGATGACGAAACACACCTGGCGGCGGGTGGTGCACTCGTATTCGATCACCCACTCGAACGGCACGAACGTCACCGTTCCGCCTGACCCGGCGACAGTGGGATCGGTGCCGGATGTCGCGTTGGTCCACGTCCACGCCTTCCCCGCGCCGGTCTGCACCGCCGTGGAGCTCGCGAAGGTCCACCCGAACGCCAGCAACCATTCCTGGTTCGCGGTGAACAACGCGCCCGCGGTCGTCACCCATGGCGAAACGTAATAGCTGCCGTCGCCGGGGATCGTCTGATCGGTGGACACGATCGTGGTGGCCGCCGAGCCGGCGAAGCTTCCGGTGTCGGACGCGTCGCCGGTGCCGGGCAGGCTGTGCTGTCCGACCACCAGTTTCTTCAGCGTGGCCGACGTTTTCGCAGTCTCGCTGCTGTCGCGGTTGCGGATCTTGATCCGCCAACGGTTCACGTCGACGGGCAGTTTGACGACGAACCGTGTGGAGCCTGCTGTGCCCGCCGCCAGACTGGTCGCGACGGTGCCGCCCAGGCCGCCGTTGGTGTGCGGCAGGATCATCGTCCGCAACGGCAACGCCCGTTGCAGGGAATCGCCGTCCGCCAGCTCCTTGACGGTGCCCCCGTCCAGGACGAGGGGACGACGTTCCACCATCAGGCCAGCACCACCGGAGGCTGACCCTCGAAGTTGATCGCGGTAGCCGACACCGCCACACCGAGCCGCTGCACCACATTCCCCGAACCGGACGGCGGCGTGGAGGTCGCGGTGCCCGCGGTGGTGGCGAGGAACACAGGTCCGGCAGTGGCGCCGGTGACGCCGGTGTTGGTGCCCTCGAAATAGACGGTCGCACTCGCCCCGGACGATACGGCGGCGAGGACGAACCCGTGTGCTTCTTTCCCGGCGGTGGTGGCGTCGGCCTTGCGCACCTTGGGTCCGGTGGAGTTCCAGATGTTCACGAAGTCGCCGGCGGCGAGCGCTTCGCTGGCGGTGATGGTGGCGGTGTCCGCGCCGATCCCCACCGGCAGCATCGAATTGTCCAACCGGCCGGACGAATCCAGCGCGGGAATCTTCCCGGCATCCCCGGCACCCGCTGAGGTTTGGACAGCGGCCTGTTCGGTGAGGTTTCCGGTGGTGGTGTCGAGCTTGATGTACTTGTTGCCGGGCATGGGGTCTCCTAGATAGCGATGCTCGGTGAGCGATCCACGAATACGGTCGTGCCGCTGGTGGCTGCGGCGATCTGCGCGACGAACAGCGCAGGACTGGTGGGCACGGACTGGGTGAGCGCACCCGCCGCGCCGAGGAAGATCGGGCCCGGTGTCCACGCCCAGGACGGCTCGGTCAGGTCGCCGACCATCACGACGGAGACGGGGTCGCCGGATGCTGCTGCGCCCGTGGTGATCCCGATCGGCAGGCCGATGTGCCCGGCGGTCTGGTTGTCGGCGTACACCCACGCCCCCGACGCATTCCGCACCACCGCGCGATGCCCGGACAGCGCGGCGCCAGCGGTGCCGGTGACGATGACCGCCGCCCCGCCCTCACCGCTGCCCGGCGGCCCGGCTGGGCCGGGAACTGGGACAGCGACCGCCCCATCGGAGATACCGGGGACAGCGACGATCCCGCCGAACCCAGCTGACGCGCACCCGGATTCGACCGGCCCTTTGAGCCACACGAACGGTGGATTGTCGGGGTAGTCGAGCCACAGCTCAGCCCATGAGGTCAGTGGCACCGCCGCCACATCCGCTGCCACCTGGTGCCACGACATGAGCGACCCGGAGATGGTGGCCGGCCATTGCACGTCGAAGCTGGTGCCGCGTGCGGACAGGTGCAGCCACGCCGATGTGCCGGTCGGCCACGGCATCGGCGTGCCGAGTGGCTGCTGCAACTGGACCCGACCGACGAAGTCGGCGGCGGGGTCCAGCGCGAGACGCAGCCGCCCAGCAACAGCACCCAAGGTCAGCATGGCGCGCACGGTAGGCGGCTGGGGTGCAATCAGACGCAGGCCCTACGCGGCGTCGATCTGGACGAACGTACCCGCTGCGGCCATGGTGGCGCCGGTGGCGCTCGCCGCCACCCGCATATCCAGGGTGTCGTTCGCGCCGACCACCACGCCCGCGATATCGAGATTGATTGTGCCGGTGCTGGAGATGGCAGCGGATTTGATCTGTGCGCCGTTGAGGTAGATGTAGCCGGTGATCGTCGCGCTGAATGTGTTGCCGCTGATCACCATCCGCGCGGTGATGTTCACGGTTCCGGCCCGGTCCACCACGAGCGCGTTGCTGACGATGTTGGTGGCCGGGTATCCGGCATCAGGAGTCCAGGTCGGGACGATCGTCGGCGATGTGCCCGACAGACTCTGGTTCCCGGACTTGTTCATCCGCTGCGACGACGGCGGCGACGCGCCGCCCATGACGGTGAGCAACATCAGCGTGTCACCGCCGTCATCTCCACGATCAGCCCGAGACCGGGCGACGTACCGACACCGGTGATCCACGGCAGCAGAATGTCACCGGCGTCGTAATCGAATGTGCCGGTGGCGGTGGCGTTCGCGCCGCCGGCGGTCTGGTCGGCGACCGCGATGGATTTGTTCGTGCTGGTGACCTGGCTGCCGTTCTTCCGCAGCTCGACGTCGAGCGTTCCGGATGCGCCTGGGGTAGTGCCGCGGTACCGAACCTGAGTGATCCGGATGTTGCGGGTCAGTTTGATGCCCTGGGAGGCCACGTTGCCGCCGCCAGTCGCGCGCGTGGTGGCCGAGCTGGTGTGGACGTACACGATGTCGTACACCTGCCCGGCCGCGGTCGGGGTGCGCGCATCGGTCAGCCGCGAATCGTTGTCCGCGATGGTCGATATCGCGGCGCGGGCCGCGGCGGCGTTGCTGGCGGTGAGCACCTGTTTGCCGACCGTGGTGGCATCGGTGATCGCGCTCGAGGTGTGGGTATGTCCCACATCTGATTTGCCGTCCCAGCCGGTGACGGTCGGGTGGTCGAAGCTGCCGCCGACTTCACCAGAGACGCCGCCGGGCAGCTTCACCAGGCCGGCCGTGGTCGCGGTCGCGTTCGGTGCGGGCGGCCCCGTGGGGCCCTCCTCGCCCTGCGGCAGAACCAGATCCACTACCCACCCGGTCGGGCCGCCGGACACCGTGGCAGAGGCGGGACTACCGGGCGCGCCGGTGGTGACGGTGCCGATAGAGAGGTCGAAGCCGTTGAGTGCGGCCTCTGCGGCGTCGCGCGCTTCCTCGGCGTCGGTCGCGCTCTCGGCGGCGGCCTCAGCTGACGCGGCGGCAGCGGAGATGTCGGGGACATCCACCGGCGGCAGTGTGGAGCCATCGGAGAGCGAGAACACCAGCGCGTCACCGACAAGGGTCACTCCGACGACGGACACGCCTTGAGTGACAGCGTTACCCAGTGACCCCGGCACGGGGGACACCTTGGTCAGATCCGTATCACCAGTCGCGGCGACGTAGAACGAGAACGGCGCGATCGGAACCCGCTTCGTGCCGTAGTACAGGTCGAAGCTGGCGCGGTAGGTGAAGTTGTTCGGGTTGGTCGTGCCGGGCGTCGGCGCGATGACCCGAACACCGCGCGTGCCCTGGTTGGTGAGATACCCCTGATCATCGAGGGTGCACACATAGAAGTCCGGCAACTGCACAACAGTCACCGGGTCGGGAATGCCCTGCGGTACAAGAATTTTCGGAGGTTGCGCCGTGAGCGTGATTGTGCCCGAGAGCGGTTCGAACTCCGGCATGTCGTCTGAGTCGACGCCATCGGCGACGTTGGCCAGGTACCGGCCGACGATCTTGCCGAACGTCAGGCCCAACGGATCGGTCACAGTGTGCTCCTCAATGAGACACCGGGCGGCCAGGATTCCTGGCCGCCCGGTACCGATCAGGCGTAGACGCCGCCCTTGACGGTCTCCGCCACGGTCACGCCCGGCGTGGTGCCGCCGGTCAGGCCCGCACCGGAAGCGGTCATCAGCGGCAGATCCATACCCGCCAGATCACCGACGAACTCGACCGCGTACGGGCCGGTACCGGTCACGTTGACGTTGCCGGTGCCGACGTTCGCCAACGCCTCCAGAGCGGACTTCACCGCCGTGTTCGCCGCGTTGTACGCGATGCCCGCAGTGGTCTGCGACTTGTAGGTGAGGGTGAAAGTGCCGCCGGTCGGCGTGCCGGTCAGGGTGACCGACTGCTTCTCATTGGTCGCCGTGGTGCCGCACGCAGGCTGTTCCGGAGCGATCTCCGCCGCGGTCTCCCCGTAGTACGGGCTGGGGAGGATCAGCGGGCACGCCCCATCGGTGATCTCGGGCGGTGCGATGGTCGTGCGGAACTGCCGATGCTGCTGCTCGGCCTGCATCGGCTGGAGCAGACGGCCACCGGTGTTGTCGACGTCGATCGGCATCACGTTGTACGGGCCCCGGCCCCAGCGCGGCGCGTAGGCGGTGATCCCGTTCAGCGTGAAGGTGCTGGCCTTCGCGCCGTACTCGAGGTCGCCGAGCTGCGCTTCCTTGAACACCGGCCACACCGAATAGCCGTAGGGGAGGACGAGGTTTCCGCCGGCGCCGACGAGGATGTCGTCGGAGGTGGGGACCTCGCAGGCGTCTTCGGAGCCGACGCCGGACCACAGTTCGATCGCGACACCGGTCTCGAACGGGACGTTCTTCTTGTCGCTGAATCCGATGTCCTTGCCGTCGTAGCTGGTGACGACGTCCCAGTCCAACAACATGTTGAACAGGGCGGTATCGACGCCGCACAGCTCGATCGACAGCGCCCACCATTTCAGCGAGGGCGGGGTGCGATCGGAGACGCAGGTTTCGCCGTCTGCGTTCTCCTGCTCGATGTCGTTGGCGTCCTTCCAGACCGGGGATGCCTTGACGGTGACGAAACCTTTGGTGACCAGCCGCGAACGCGGACCGGCCAGGGGCATGCCACAGGCGTCGACCAGGGTGGCCCGCAGGCGCTTACCCCTCACGACCGCGTACTTAGCCACGATGACTCCTCAAATGCGCATGTGAGAAACGGTTTTCGTGGCTGCCCATGCCCCGTGCGCCGCACCCTAGAGCGCCGGGGTGCAAGCACACCCCGGCTCTGCTACTCGGTGAGCCAATCGCCGATCGGCGGCTTCCCGGCCAGCACTCGCTGCAGATCCCGTTTCACCGCGCCGAGTTCGTTCCGCAGGGCCGCGACTTCCTGGCGCGACGCCGCGATCTCCTCCCGCAACAGGCGGTTGTCGGAATGAGCGGTGACCAGCTCCTCCCGCAGGCCCTGCCGCTCCCGACGCAATTCCTCACGCTCGGTCTCGATTCCCGCGATCAACCGCTCATACCCAGCGCCCAGCGCGGCGGACAGCGTGACCTCTGCCTCCGTGTCTGTCCGGCGCGCGTCGGCCTCGACGCGCCGCGCCTCATTCCGCCGGTTCATCCACCCGTTCACCAAACTGGTCGCAAATCCCGTCCCCAACACCGTGGCGATGTAGGGCGCGACCTCCGCAGCCAAACTCATCCCGATCACCCGTCCGCAGGCGGTTTCACCAGTCGGTGCAAGTAGGCGGTCACGACCGTCACCACCGCACCAATCGCGGCCCCGCCCACCGCCTTCCAATCCCCGGCATCGGTGAAATCGAATCCGGCACCGCCGATCACCCCGGCCACCGCCAGCAGGATCGCGACCACGACGGTGGAGATAGCGCCTTGGATCGCGGTGCGCTGCGCACGATCCCGCGCGTCCGCCTTCCCGTCCACAGCGCCGGACACCGCGGCCGGAGCGCCGGACTGCAACCACTCGGTGATCTGTCGCTGCGCTGCCTCCCGGGTTTCGGTGACAGCGGCGGTGATTCGGGGTTCGATCTGGTCGCGGATTTTCTCCAGCGCCAGACCGGCGGCCACCTCGGCCACGGTCGGCTTATCGGTCACGCCTGCTCACCCGCGTTCTCGTCGGCGGCCTTCGTGGTCGGCTTCGACTTGGCGCGGCTGGTCGACTTGCGGGCGACCGGTTTGGCCGGCTCCTCCGCGGTCTCCTCTGCCGGGGAATCGTCGGCGACCGGCGTTGCGTCGGCGGGCCCCGGCTCCGGTGCGGGGACATCAAATTCCGCCGGGCCGGGAACGGTCTGGTCGCGCTCCTCGGCCGTCTGCACAGCGATCGGGGAGTCGGTGTCGTTCACTGCCGTTGCGTCGTCGGGGATCACGCCGCCTTCTGCGAACTGCGTCTCGGCCTGCCCGCTGTCGTTCTCGTCGTCCGTGATGACGATTTCGTAGCTGACGAGCCCGGCGTCCTCGGCGATATCCAGCGGCACCCGGAATCCTCGGCCGCCGGTGCTGATCGACTTGACTTCGCGTTTCCGGTCGCCTGCGGCTTCGATCAGCAGGGCGGCCAGGCGCTCGTGCTTCTCGGGCGGGACCACGCGGATTGTGGCTGTGTCGCCGACGATTTCGGTGATGGTCTTCATGGGTCAGGCTCCGATCGTGACGGCTTTGGTCCAGCACTCCCACAACACGAGGACATCGCGTTGGACGGTGGAAAGCCGCTGGTTGTGGGTGTAGTCCGGGCCGTGAGTCAGCACCGGCGCATCGCGCTGCACTGTGACCGGCCCGGTGGCGACGAGGGTTTCGTTCAGGCCTGCGTAGCCGGATCCGAATGCCCACCGATGCCCGGACGGTGACAGCAGGTATTGCCCGGACCGGGTGATCAGCTGCGCGTTCTGCAACGCTGCGGCCAGGTGCGGGGCCGCGTGGATGACGCCGGTGAAACCGAATTCGGCGACAGATTCCTCGAGCGCACCGACCGCGACCACCAGTCCGGTGACGCTGGTCGGGGTGCCGGCCATGGCGAGCAGCCGTGGCACCAGCTGCTTTTCCACGTTCACCGGTTCCTGAAGGCGCAGCAGCTGTTGCGCGCGCTGCCCGGCTTCCGGCTCGCTGACCAGCGCCGAACAGTCATCGTCGGCGCCGACGACATCGCCTTCGAAGACGTTGTCGAGCCAGTTGTTTCGCGGTTCCGCGCCCATCGGTGACGGGTCGGGGAAGTCGTCTTCGCAGTGGATCGGCAGCACCCACGACGGGCCGCAGTTCCAGGTTTCGACCTGGACGTCTTCGGCGAGTCGGGAGGTGCCGGTGATGTCGATGAGGGCGGCCACCGAGTACAGACCGCCAGGGGAGGGGTTCGCCAGCGGCGGCGTGTAGACCTCGGCCATGCCGCGCTCCTTCGAAAGTAGGTGGAGGGGAAGGGGTCCCGGCCGGGGTGGGTGAGCGGGGCAGCCACAGTGGGACTACTCACCCACCCCGGACCGGGAGTTCAGGGGAGGCCGATCAGTTCGGCGCGCCCGCGGTGGTGGTGCTGACCGCGATCGCCGGCGTGGTGCCGCCGGTGAAGCTGCCGGTCACGGTGAGCTGGTTGACGTTGGTGTTGCCCAGCAGACCCTGGAACGTCACCGACCAGGCACCCGCCGAACCCGACACAGCGACGTTTCCGGCGCCGATCGTCTTCAGCAGCGACAGCTCCGTGGCCACCTGCGCGGCGGTCGCGTTGTACGCGATCGGCTTGGTGGTGTCGCCCTTGAAGGTCGCGGTCCAGGTGCCGCCGGTCGGGGAACCGGTGATCGTGATCGCCTGCACCTCGTTGGCCGGGGCAGAGCATGTGATCTGCTCACGCGCGGCCACAGAACCGTTGACGCACAACGGAACTTCCACGATCTCCGACACACGGCACCGCTTGTCCACCGCGTACTCGTCCTCGGTGAACAGCTCGGTGTAGCGGTTCTTCTGCAGCTGCGCCTTGTCGAACAACGCGCCGACCTCGATGACGTTCTCGAGGTGCTGGACGAACGCGCCGGCCGGGTACAGCAGGGCCTGCACCTTGTTCGGCCACCGCACCGACGCGGTGGGCAGCGGCTGCCAGTGCTGCACCCACTGCATACGGATGTTCTTGCTCGCCAGCCACGCGTCGATCTGCTGATCGGTGACGGCCTTGACGTCCAGGCCCTGCTGGAAAGTCATGTCGGCCTTCACGACCTCCAGCGCGTACGCGGGGATCACGCCTTCGATGATGGCGTCGTGGGGCAGGCGTTCCTGCTGCCGGATCATGGTGGCGCGCAGGGCCAGCGAGTTCAGCAGAGCACCGGCCGCGCCGATGTTGCCCGCACCCGGGATGGTGTACGAGTTGGACACCGCGACCATGTCCAGGATCGACCACAGCGACACCTTGATCAGGTGCGCCTTGGTGACCTCCGCCAGGAAGCGTTCGATCTCCTCGGGGAAGCCACGCTTCTGCAGGATGCCCGCGGTGACGCAGAGGCCGATGGCCTCCACCAGGATCTCTTCCCATTCCGTGCAGGGGATTTCGATGCACGGCTTGGTCACGACCGGGGTGCCGTCCGGGTTGGTCGCGATCAACTCCTCCTCGGTGAACCGGAAGGGGAGGGTGTTGTACAGCTCCGTGAAATCCGGATCCAGCGGGCGACGCTGGCCACCGCGCGGACCGAAGTTCGCCGCCGGCAGGGTCAGCAGACCCGATGCCGGGGTGACGTCACAGAACGTGTAGATCGTTTCGGGCACCGCGCAGTGGCCGCCGGACGCGACGAGCGCACCGTCGTCCTTGAACTGGGCGGGCCGCCACTTCGTCTTGGCGACCAGCTGGTCCTGCGCGGCCTTCAACTCCTCCGAGTTGGCGGCCCGGATCTGGTATTCGTCGGTGAAACCGCGGTCCAGGGTGGCCAGAGACAGCGGCACCAGGTTGGCGCGGTCACGGTGCGGGGCACGGTTCGGGTGCACGCGCGCGTTGGTGGCCATCGCGTTCAGCGACGCGGCCAGCTCCTGGAACCCGACCACGCCGGGCGTGAAGTTCGGCACCTGGTCGCGCATCCGGAAACCGGTCTGCTCCGACGCGTTGGGGGCAGCGACACGGCCAGGCGTCCGGCCGCTGCGTGCACCCAGGCCGCGGAACGACACCGGGCGGGTCGACGCGGTGACAGCCGCGCCCTGATCGGCCGCTTCGGCGGTGATGGTCTCGGCTTCGGCCACCACATCGGCACCGTCACCGCCATCCCCACCGTCGCCGCCGTCACCGTTGTTGGTGTCGTCGCCGCCATCCTCGGGCGCCGCTTCC
>NZ_BAFW01000344.1 GCF_000308535.1 Nocardia cerradoensis NBRC 101014
CCTCGGCCCATTCGCCACCGTGTTCGCGGGCGGCCTCGGCCCATTCGGTGCCGCGGTGCTTCGCGAGCTCGGCCCAGTCGCCCCGATGATCACCCGCGGTGTCGGCGAGTTCGGCACTCTTACGCTTGGCGATCTCGGCCCAGTCGGTGCCGTGTTCGCGGGCGGCTTCTGCCAGGTCCGCGCCGCGCCGCTTGGCCAGGTCCGCCCACTCGCCGCGATGGTCGAGTGCGGCGCCGGCCCATTCGGCGCCGCGATCGCGTGCCAGCTCCGCCCATTCGGTGCCGTGCTCGCGAGCCGCCTCGGCGAGTTCACCGCCGCGCGACTGGGCCACCGAGGCCAGTTCGGCACCACGCGATTGCGCCACCGAGGCCAGATCGGCCCCCTTGTCGGCGGCCACCGAGGCCAGTTCCCGGCCACGGACGGCCTGCTGCTGCAGGCGATCCCGCACCGTGTCGGCGGTGGTGGCGGTGAACGGCAGGGCGGCGGCGGCCTTGCGCGCGGCCCGGCGACCCCGCCAGCCCAGTGAGGGCTTGCCCTCGGTATCGGCGGCGGCGATGAGCAGGCCACCGAGCAGGCCGACGTCCTTAAGGAAGGCCGTGCGCTTGGCGGCGCGCTGCTGCGCATCCGATTCGTTCCAGAAGTCCTGCTCGGTCACGGTGGCAGGGATGACGGTCACCGCCAGCGCCAGCGACGAGAGCCGGGGCGCCCGGTTCAGCGCGAGCAGCGTTCCGGCGCCGACTCGGACGACGGCATTGATCCGCACTATCTTCGCCGGATCGGAGGGCAGTTTGGCCGATACCGAATCCGGCAGACGCTGTTCCCCATGGGAAACCAGGGTGGTGGCGGCCTGCGCCCGTGGCTCGGGATGCATCAGAGTGTCGACTCCGTCGACGACGAACACCGATGCCAGCAGCGGCCGGGCAAGGCGGCGAATCAACATAGTGAAAACCCTTTCCTCAACGGTCTCGTTCCGGCGGGTTCCCCCGATGCCGCGTCCCAATCACACTCGGGACGCCGACGGAGCTCAGGGCACGACAGTAACCGGCCAGCGCCCCGCTTTCACCAGACGCACCGCGACCGAGCCGATAATTCGATGCCCGGCCTTCTCGGACGCGCCGACCACGACGCCGTCGGCCTTCAATTCGTCGGCGGCCTCGGCCAGCACGGTGAACGGATCGCCGCGGCGGGTGATGAACTTCCAGCGGGTGCGGTAGACGTCCTTGACCTTCTCCGCGTGTTCGCGCACCTCCCGGGCCAGATCCTCGGCCATCTCCGCGGTCGCGCCCTGGACGTCGACGCCGTAGGCGCCGGCCATGGCCATCCAGGGCTGGACGTAAACCATTGCCAGCAGGGAGTTCTGGCGCCGGGCCAGGCCCGCGGCATAGGCGGTCGCGCGCCAGGAGGCATCGGATCCGTCGATGCCGACCATGATCACCCGGGGGCCATCGGTGCCCAGTTCGAAACCCGACGACAGGCCGGGCGCCCACTCAGGTGTTGTCTCTTCGGCCACGATTCGAGCCTAGAGCAGGCGCAACAGATCGTGCAGCGTGCGCAACTGCTCGGGCGACAGTGCGGTGAGGGCGGGTGGCGGCGGATCGGGAGTGGCCATCGCCTGGGCGAGCACCTCCCGCCCGGCGTCGGTGATCGTCACCAGCTTGCGCCGCCGATCGTCCGCGGCGGTGTCGCGCGAGACCAGACCGCGGGCCTCGAGATCATTGACCACCACGGTGGTGGCCGGCGCGTCCATGGTCGCCACCCGGGCGAGTTCCTTGAGCGGCAGCGGGCCCGGAGCCAGCCGGCGCAGTACTCGAAACCTGCTGAACGGCATACCCGTTCGATCGACCACCGCGCGCTTCCAGGTGTCGCGGGTGTCCTTGACCACGTCGGTCAGTACGCGCCAGACCTCGTCCGGGCTCGGGGCGAGCGGGTCGTCAGACATGAACCAGCTCCTTCTGCTCGAGCAGGGGAGCGATCCGGTCGCGCGAGCGCAGCGCCCATCCGGTGTTGGCGGCGATGCCCAGCACCACGACGCCGGCCGCGAGAGCGGCCACCACCCACCACAATCCCGCCCCGGACAGCAGCCCGCACAGGGCGACACCGACGCTGACGCCGATCTGGCGGCTGGTCGAGGCGACCGCCGAGGCGGCACCCGCCCGATCCATCGGCATTCCGCTGACCGCCGCCGTCGTAATGGGCGGGTTCACCGTGCCGAAACCGGCTCCGAAGATCGCGAACATCACCACCAGTTGCCAGATCCGGGTATCGGGCCGCAGCGTGGTCAGCAGCGCAGCGGCTGTCGTCATCAGAATTCCGGCGGCGACCAGCGAGGGCCGGGTGCCGATGCGGCCGACCAGCCGGCCCGACAGCGGCGAGCAGACCAGCATGGCCAGCGCCATCGGCAGGTAGAGAAGTCCCGTGTGCACAGCCGAATAATGCCGTACGCCTTGCAGATACAGCGAAGCGCTGAAGAGGAAGGCGCCCAGTCCGGCGAATGCGCAGATCGCGGTGACGGTGGCCGCCGCGAACGGCACGCTGCGGAAGAACCGCAGATCGATGAACGGCGAGCGATGCCGCCGTTCGGTGTAGAGGAATCCGGCCAGCGCGACGGCCGTGATGCCGAAGATCGCCGGGCGATGTTCGATCAGCCCGAAGACCAGCGTGAACATCACCACGACCGCCAGCACCTGGCCGAGCGGATCGATACCGCGTGCCGTCCGCGACTTCGATTCCGGAACGTAGACCGTGGTCAGCACCAGCGCGACGGCGCAGATGGGCAGATTGATCCAGAACACCGACTGCCAGCCCAGCGCGTCGATCAGCACACCGCCGACCATCGGCCCGATCGCGGTGGAGATGCCGACCACCGCACCCCAGACGCCCACCGCACGAGCCCGTTCGATACGGCCGGTAAAGACCGTGGTGATGATCGACATCGCGATGGGATTGAGCATCGAACCGCCGATGGCTTGGATGAATCGTGCCCCGATCAGCATGTCGATATCGGGCGCGAGGCTGCACAGCAACGAGCCGAGCGCGAAGATGCTCAGCCCGATCCGGAACATGCGCTTGCGCCCGAAGCGGTCGGCGGTCGCGCCGGACAGCATCAGCAGGCTCGCCAGGGTGAGGGTGTAGACGTCGACGATCCACTGCAGCCGCGACAGCGGGGCGTCCATATCGCTGCGGATCGTCGGAATCGCGACATTGACGATGGTCGCGTCCATCGACGAGATCAGCAGGCTCAGACAGCACGTGACCAGCACGATCGTCTTGTGGCGCGGCGTCAGCCCGGAAATAGTTGTAGGCACACAATGATTGTGCGCCTACAACTATTAGCTGACAAGGACTGTGAACTAGTTCACTGCACGGTTGCACCGGTCGCGTACCCGCCCCGACCCGGTACGGTGCTGCGATATGACGACCGACCGGAAACCCGAGGGGACGGGCGCGCCCGCCCTCGCGTCCGCGGGTGAAGAGGGCTACCAGCGCGGCCTCAACCCCCGAACCATCCAGATGATCGCCATCGGCGGGGCGATCGGCACGGGACTGTTCTACGGATCCGGTGGGGCCATCGAACAGGCCGGTCCGGCGCTGATCCTGTGCTACCTCGCCGCCGGCCTGGCGATCTTCGTGATCATGCGCGCACTGGGGGAGCTGCTCACCTACCGGCCGGTGTCGGGCAGCTTCGGTGAATACGCACACGAATTCCTCGGTCGCTTCGCCGGCTTCGTCACCGGCTGGACCTACTGGGCGGTGTGGGTGGCGACCTGCATGGCCGAGATCACCGTCGCCGGCAAATACATCAAGTACTGGTTCGCCATACCGGAGTGGGTGACCGCGCTGGTCGTGCTCGGCGTGCTGTTCGCCGCGAACCTGATCTCGGTGAAGCTGTTCGGCGAGGGCGAGTTCTGGTTCTCCACCATCAAGGTCACCGCGATCGTCGCGATGATCGCCATCGGTATCGGCGTGCTGATCTTCGGTTTCGGCCACGCGCCCGATCCGACGGTGACCAACCTGTGGGCCGACGGCGGTGTCTTCCCGAACGGATTCGGCCAAGCGCTGCTGGCGTTGCAGATCGTGCTCTTCGCCTATGTGGGCGTCGAACTCGTCGGCGTGACGGCGGGCGAGGCCGCCGATCCGCGCCGCACCCTGCGCCGGGCGATCAACTCGCTGCCGCTGCGGATCGGGCTGTTCTACGTGGGCGCGCTGATCGTCATCATGTCGGTGTCGAGCTGGCGGGTCTTCCACTCCGGGCGCAGCCCGTTCGTGGAGGTGTTCGAGCAGATCGGCATTCCCGGGGCGGCGGGGATCATCAACTTCGTGCTGTTGACCGCGGCGCTGTCGTCGTGCAACTCCGGCATCTACTCCACCGGGCGCATGGTGCGCAGTCTCTCGCTTCGCGGCGAGGCCCCGGCCGCGCTCGGTGGTCTGAGCAACCGCCGGGTGCCGTTCGCCGGCATCCTGCTCTCGGCGGCGATGATGGTGATCGGCGTGATCGTCAACCTCGTCTCCCCGGACAAGGCGTTCAACTACATCACCTCGGTGTCGACCATCGGCATCATCTTCGTCTGGGGCATGATCCTGGTCTGCCACCTGATCTACCGGGCCCGTGTGCGCCGCGGCGAACTGCCGGCCAGCGACTACCGCCTGCCCGGGGCGCCGGTCAGCTCGGTGCTGGCACTGGCCTTCCTCGGATTGGTCGTGGTGTTGCTGTTCTGGACCGACAGCGGCCGCACCGCGCTCGTGGTCGGCCTGGCGTGGGCGGTCCTGGTGTGCGCCGGATACCCGGTGGTGAACCGCCTGGCGCGCCGCCGGGCAGCCGCGGCGAGCTGACCTACTTTCCGTCCGGATGGCCCACCGCGGCCAACGCGGTGGTCCAGTCGCCCGCGATGGCGTTCTGCGCATCCGTCAGGCCGACCGCGCCGGAGCAGATCAGCGAATGCAGTTTGTTCTCCACCGAATCCTTGGGGTTGTTCGGCCCGGACCCGGCCTTGTGGTCGGGCGAGGGCGGTTCGACCCAGAGATTGCGCGGATCGTTCGGGTCGCCGCCGAGTTCCAATGAGATCAGGTGGTCGTATTCGGCATCGTGCAGATTGCCGGTGTAGTCGTAGGATTCGGCGTTGGCCTTCTTCTCCCGGTCGGTGATGGTGGCCGGCGGACGGATGGACTGAGTGTATCCGCCCACGCAGATCGTCGACTTCACGGTGTCGGGTGTGACCTTCGGATTGATCGCGCCCGGCGTGCAGTGCGGATCCGGAAGTGGCTGTCCGTCAGCGGATTTGCCGACATGGCAGGTGCCCGGTGCCGGTTGTGCGGCGACGGTGTAGGTGCCGGAGGGACCGGGACCGACCGCGGGTGCGCCCTGATGGGCGATGGAAACCGGATGTGCCGCCTGGCTCACCGGCGACGAATTCTGGTGGGAGCACCCACAGAGCAGGAGCGGCGCCGCGAGTGTCGCAGCCGCCAGGAGGGTTACGCGTGTATTCATGATGTCCTCGGGCCGACCTTCATCAGGCTCTCATTGTGCCCGTTCGTAGATGGCCAGCGCGATATCCTCTGCGGCCCGGCGACATTGCTCGTCGGTCAAGTCGACGTCGCCCATCATCCCGATACTCCACGAGATGGCCAGCAGGGCTTGGCGGGCATGGAAGACCGCCAGGGGATCGTGGCCGGGTGCGGTCATCGCGTCGGCGACCGCGCGGAACTGGTAGCGCAGCACCGATCCCACGCCGAGCCGGCGGAACGCGGGCTGGTTCTCGTACATGAACCGCGTCATCTCCCGCCCGGTGTGGTGCAGCACGGCGCCGTAGCGGCGCAGAATTTCGCGGCCGGTTTCCGGTCCGGGCGGTTGGTCCTCGGCCCAGGTCAGCAGGTCGTCGATGCCCGTGCGCAGATCGTCGGCGAGGCTGACGACGATGTCTTCCTTGGATCGGAAGTGGTAGTAGACCGCGGCTTTGGTGATGGCGAGCCGCTCGGCGATTTCCCGGATCGAGGTGTGTTCGTAGCCCTGCGCGGAGAACAGCTCCATCGCGACCGACCGGATGCGGTCCCGTGTGTCGGTCCGCCTGCCGGCCACGGGCCCTCCTTCTCGCACGAGGGACGGCACCGGATCCGCCGGTGGTCCGCGTTCACCCTACTGGGACGGTGCGCGGAGGCGGGTCCGGACCGTGCCGTTTCCGGGTGAATCGTCCGGAATGTCGGGAACTACTGCGTCAGAATCGAATTCATCAGAGTTCCGGCGCTGGTCGCGACCAGGCCGCCGACGAGTGCGCCGGCCACCATTTTCGGTGACTGCAGCGGACCGCCGTTCCACTTCTCCCAGGCGAACCGGCCGCCCGCGAAGATGATCGCGCTGGTCCCGGACAGCAGCATGAACCAGGTGAAGTAGCGCACCAGTTTCAGGAGTTTGTCCGCCGCCGGAGGTGTCTCGGGCGTCGGATTGCCGACCTGGGCCACTATGACGTCGTGCATCGCGAGAAGGATCATGATGCCCTCGTTCCACAAGATGGTGTGGTGCGGGTACCACCATCGTAGGGTTCGTATTCGTCCTGATGACAAGCGAATGCGAGCCGGGATGCGGAATCGCGGTGTCGGGGACCGGTTTCGAGGCGTTCAGCCGCCTTGACGGAATCCCCGCCGAGCGTGGAACGAACTATTCGTCGTCGAGTCCGGCGGACAGATACGCCGCGGCGGCGATCCACTGCCGGCACGACAGATGCCGATCATGTGCGTAGAGAATCGCGCGAGCGCGGGGATAGGTGAGTTCACGGGGTTCGGTGGCGCAGTCACCGACCTGATCGGCACCGGGCGTGCGGTGCTCGGATAGGCCGTGATCGCATGTACCGGAATGCTGGAGCAGTTGGTTCATGGGATGCCCTCGACCGTTGGCGAAAAAGTGCGGAAGCGAACGTTTCGGCACGGCCTCCCGCTGCTTCCGGCCTGCCTGCTCCGGCGTGGTCCGGCCATGTCGTGCGCTCGAGTTTACGGCGCTGCAAGGAGCAAATGCAAGTACATCTGCACACTCGTCGGTGATCGGAAGTGTTGTGCCGCAACGGGTGATCACGGTTTGCGTGCCACCGCGCCGTAGCCGGACACCGGCACGGTCGGCACCGGTTCGCCGGCCGGCCTGCGCCATCGAGTGAGGGGGACGAAGCCGGGCTCCAGCAACTCCAGCCCTGTGAAGATCGAGCGCAGCTCGCAATGGTCGCGCGGGAAATACGGTACGGCCGTGACGTTTTCGTACGTCGCGCACATCCGGACGAAATCGGCGCTGTCGGTGGTGCCGTCCCAGTAGGCGAGGTAGCTGCCCCGGCAGACCCGCGCCATCGAATCCGCGACGACTCCGCGGAGTTCGCCGATGCGCTCGCAGTGTCCCAGCACCCCCATGAACATGACCGCGACCGGCTCGTCGAGATCGAGAATGTCTGCGGCCCGGGCGAACAGGACGTCCGGTTCGCGTAGATCCGCGTCCAGATAGGTGGCCCGCGGGTCGGTCAGCAGCGTCCGGCCGTGAGTCAGGACCAAGGGGTCGTTGTCCACATAGACGACCCGCGCCGCCGGATTGCGCCCGCACGCGACCTCGTGGGTGTTGTCCGTGGCGAGCAGTCCGGCGCCGATGTCGAGAAATTGCCTGATCCCGAGGTCGCCGGCCAGATGGCCGACCGCGCGCCGGAGAAAGCGGCGGCTCTCGGCCGCCAGGGCGGTGATACCGGGATCGAGTTCCGTTGCCGCGCTACCTACCCGGCGGTCGACCTCGTAATTCTGCCGTCCCCCCATCCAGTAGTTCCAGATCCGCGCGGTATGCGGAATATCGGTCCGAATCTCACGCTGCCGGCTCGGCTGCTGTTGTCTTGGCGGCACCGATTCCCTCCTGCTCCCGGTTCCGACGCTCGAGTCCCGTCCGGCGGTCGCCGATGGCGGGTGGGCGAGACCGTAACCGAAACGTCGGCATCGGGTGGGCCGATCCGCGCGGAACGTGCCATCCGCCCCGGTCGGAGCCCGAAACCGACCGGTCGGACACCGATTCCGGGCCTTCGGAGGGCGGTTCGAAAGATGACGAGTCAATGGAAAAGGCCTTGTCGCCCTTGGTTTTTTGCGTTTTTCCGCAGGGCTCGATCCGAGCCAACCCCCGTGCTATCGTTCAAAGCGTCGGTTTCAAATGCAAGTACATTTGCTCGAACATATGCAAGAGCTGAAGATAGGCATCAGCTCGTTCAATCCGGATCGCCGAGTGTGGGCCTCTGCTGCCGAGCTCGGCCACCACGAACCCTGGAGACAGTCATGACCGATTCCACTGCCACCACAGCCGGCCGCCTGTCCGAAGCCGCGTGGCGCAAGAGCACGTTCAGCAATCCCAGCGGGAACTGTGTCGAATTGGCCGATTTGTCCAATGGCCTGGTTGCCGTGCGCAACTCGCGTGACCCCGAGGGTGCGGTGCTCGTCTACACCCGCCCCGAGATCGACGCGTTCCTGCGCGGCGCGAAGAGTGGAGAGTTCGACGATCTGGCCTGATCGGCGGTAGCATGGCAGTCGGCGCGGTGTCGGTACGCGACGAGGCAGAGATTCCTGATGTTCGACCAGCTGCTCTCGATGGTTGTACCCTCATTGCCGGTGATCGTCGAGCATCGGAGTAGACCTCATGATGGCAGAGCCCGTCCGGATCGGCCGTGTGGATTCGCTTGTGGCCGAACGCGGTCCGACAGCGCTTCGGATCGCGGTCGGCGGACAGCTCCGCAAACTGCGGGAAGGCGCCGGCATCACGCGTGAGGCGGCCGGCGAGCACATCCGTGGTTCACACGCGAAGATCAGCCGACTCGAATTGGGCCGCACCGGTTTCAAGGAGCGCGACGTTCGCGATCTGCTGACGCTCTACGGCGTCGAGAACGCCGAAGAGCGCGAGATGTTCCTGGATCTGGTGAGCCGCGCGAACCAGCCGGGGTGGTGGCACAGCTACAACGATCTGCTGCCCCAATGGTTCGAGACCTATCTGGGTCTGGAACACGCGTCGAAGTCGATTCGTACCTTCGAAGGTCAGCTCGTTCCCGGTCTGCTGCAGACCGAGGAGTACACCCGCTCGGTGGTGGCGCTCGGACACGAGAACGCCGAGGCCGCTCGCCGAGTGGAACTGCGCAAGAAGCGCCAAGAAATCCTGGACCGCCCCGGAGCGCCGACGCTGTGGGCCGTCCTCGACGAAGCGGTGCTGCACCGGCCGATCGGCGGTGAGCAGGTGCTGCGCGCACAGCTCGATCATCTGGTCGCGGTCTCGATGAAACCGAACGTGACCATCCAGGTGCTGCCGTACGCGGCCGGCGGTCACGCGGCGGCGGGCAGCTCGTTCACCATGCTGCGCTTCGCCGAACCCGAGCTGCCCGACATCGTGTATCTCGAACAGCTGACCAGCGCACTGTATCTGGATCGTCAGCAGGACCTGGAGCTCTACCGCCAGGTCATGGATCGGCTCAGTGTGCAGGCCGAACCGCCGGAGCGGTCGCGAGAGATGATGAAGAAGGCCGCGGCCGACCTGCCCGACCCCGCCTAGGCGCTCGCCCGGGTGGTGCGGGTCTCCGAAGACCTCAGTAGTCGTAAGACAGCAGTAGCCGCCGACCCGGAGGTCGGCGGCTACTACTTCCGTCCCGATCTATTGTTTGATGAAGCTGGATGCGATGCGCCAGAAAGCTTCCGGTTGCATCGCGTCGAAATCCCAATCGTTCACCAACGCGTGCGCGGTGGCGACGATGCGATCGATATCGAAATCATCGCGTGTGGCCGCGCCGGTGGACTCGACCGCACTGATGACGAAAGATGTTGCGGTTTCCCGCGAATAGATGTGATGCCCGGTCCGGTTCCTGTCCATCACTCCGAGTCGACCGAGACCCATTGGCTGGTTCATACGAACGCCCCTGACGCCAGGCCGCATGATTTCCTTCGGCGAAAATTGGCTTCCGGTTCACCCTGCGGCTCACGGGTAGTCCCCTGCATTGCCTTGCAGCCCGAGTCTAGGGTGGCCGCGAGATCATATGCAAGCACATCTGCAACATCGAATCCCCGGTCAGGACGTGGTTTTCGGGTGCTGACCGGTTGCTGTGAACCGTCGCCGGAGCCCTCGGTTCGGACGGGATTGCGGCCCCGATTCCGATAGCGGGGGAGATATACCGACCGGCACGGCGGCCCGGGCGGACGGGTGGCTTGCTGCACTGTTTCCACACGGACCGGACGGCTGGTTCTCTCGCCGAAAAAATATGGTATTGGCGCCGGAAATCGACACGCCGACCATGATCGAACACGCTGCCGAGCGTGTCGCACGTGTCCCGCGCAGCGGCCCCGGCGTGGAACCGGTTCTCGTCGCCGTGCTATATCTGCCTGGACCAGCAAGATCAGTCGCCGACGGCGAACGCGCGCTGTCGCCGACGGCGGCCGGTGCGGTACTCGCGGGCGGCGACCCGAGGAGACAGGCGCGCGCAGTGGACAGCTCGCACGGATATTTCGCGGTGGACGGCCGGGGCTTCACCCCGAACCGGATGGCGGCCAGTCAGTGGTCGGCCGATCAGGTGGTCGGGCCGGCGCTGTGCGGGCTGCTGGCGCGCGCTCTCGACAACGAGCACGCCACCGACGGGTTCGTGCCGGTGCGGCTCACCGTGGACCTGTTCAAACCGGCGCGCATGCACGAGCTGTCGGTCTCCACGACCCGTGTGCGCAACGGTAAGCGCATCCGGCTCGCCGACGCGGTCGTCACCCAGGACGGCGAACCCGCGGCACGCGCCTCGGTGGTCTTCCTGCAGCCGTCCGAGCAACCGCCGGGCGAAATCTGGACCCGGGACCGGCAGCCGGTGCCGCCGTCGCTCGAGGTGGCGCCGCCCTCCGATCTGCCGACTGCGCCGCTGTGGCACAGCGACGATTCCGCACACTGGTCGCGGGTGCCCTCGGAACACGAGAACGGCAGCCGTAAACGCAGCTGGCAGCATCCGGTGAACGTGGTCGACGGGGAGCGGCCCTCGCCGTTCGTGGTGGCGGCGATGGCCGCCGAGCAGACCAGTATGGTGACCAACTGGTCCAGTGCGGGAGTGGGTTTCATCAACACCGATCTGACGCTGGCTCTGGTGCGTATGCCCGAGGGTGCCGACATCGGACTCGAGGCCGATAATCACTTGAGCCGCAACGGAATCGCCGCCGGCACCGCGACCCTGTTCGATCGGCACGGCGCCTTCGGCAGCGCGATGATCACCGCGGTCTCCAACGCCGCCCGCCAGATCACCGCGAGTCACCTCGACGGTGTGATCGCCTCGGCCAACGGCGCCCGCCGCTAGCCCGGCTGCCCGCGCCGCTCACCGGCGCGGTGGGCGGCCCACCGGCGGGCGGCGTCGCGCAAGCCGTGGGTCCACACATTGGGGCTGCGGTTGGCCGTCGCGGTCCATTCCGCGGCCAGTGCGGTGGAGAAGATGCGCAGGTCGCGTTCGGATGCGGCGTGCCAGGCCGGAACCCGCGCCGCCCACGACTCGGCGGCGGCCGGATCGTGGCCGGCGAAGATGAGCCACACGATCCAGCATCCGGGGTCGATCCACGCCGCACCCCGGGTCGCCCACGGCCAGTCCACCAGCCGGGCCTCGTGACCGATGATGACGTTGCTGTAGTTCCAGTCGGTGTGCAGCAGGGCGTCACCGGCGAACACCGCGATGTCGGCGTCGTCGTCGAGATAGGCGCCCCAGCGGACCTCGGCATCCTTGAGCTCCACCTCGGCAGGCGGGTGCAGCCGGCTCAACGCGGACATCGCGGCTGCGGTGGCGGCGAGGTCGGAGTCGACGCGATAGTCCGCGAAATGTCCTGCGATGAACTCGAATCCGAGCAGATCCCAGCCGCCGGCGGCGATCTGCCACCGTAACCGCGGGCCCACCGGGGTCACGTGACGGGCCAGGGCGGCCTCGCGATGCTGGGTCCACACCTCCGGATCTCGTTGCGGCACACCCTTGATGAAGGTCCGGCCATCGGCCGTCTCGATCACCGTCGCGAGTTGACTGCTGAAGCCGGCGATCACCGAATCGGCCCGCGCGACCCGGCCCGTCACCGCTTCGACCGCTGCCCGGGTCGCCGCGGGCAGTTGTTCCCAGTTGCGCCGGCGCGAGGAGGTCTGCGCCCGATCGACTGTCACCCTCGAAGAATTACCCCCGATGCCCTGCTTCTGGCAAGGGAACTCGATCATTCCACAGCCGCTGTCGGCAGCGTTCTTTCACCTGTGTTTTCAGGTGCTGTTTT
>NZ_BAFW01000343.1 GCF_000308535.1 Nocardia cerradoensis NBRC 101014
TGGAGTTCGGCCTCTTTGTCCTTCTGGTTCTTCTGCATCGCCTGGGTGACCAGCGGCGCCGCCACCATCGCTCCCATCGGGAGGATCATCGCGGCCATGGGCAGCAGTTGGCCGAGGATGTCCCCGAGACCGCCGCCCCCGCCCGACGCCGAGGTCCCGCCCGACGCGGCGCCGCTGGAGGAACTGGTACCGGTGCCGGAACCGGACCCCGAGCCGCTGCTGGTGCCCGCCCGGGACTGGTTGTCCGCGTAGACCGCGTCGACGAGGCGGTAGACCTGTGCCACCGCCGCGCTGATCTGCTGCATGAGGGCGGCCTGCTGGGCGGTGGTCGCCTTCGCGGGCACCGCCTTCACCACCGCCTGCAGTTCGGCGACGATGTTCTTGATACTGGCGAGTGTCTCGTCCTTGCTGGCGGCCACCAGGACCGAGGTTCGCGCGATCTCCTGGTCGTATTCGAGCAGTGAGGTCTGCTTCGCGTTCACCGCGGCCATGGCCTGCCGGTAGCCGACGGTGGTGTCGCTCTTCCCCAGATTGGTGAACACCACCGGTTTCAGCAGACTGGCCACTTCCGGCGGTGGCTTCGGCATGCCGCGACCGAGCAGGTCGACGGCGGTCTGGATCGCCGTACGGGCCAGCGCGACAATGGCTTTCACCGCCGGTTTCGCACCCGGTGGGGCGTCGAGTTCGACGGTCCAGTAATGCTTCTCGGGATTGGCGGGCGGGGGAGTGGTGGGCGCCGGTTTGGTCGGGTCGGGCTTGGTGGGGTCAGGTTTGGTCGGGTCGGGCTTGGTGGGGTCGGGTTTCGTCGGGTCGGGCTTGGTGGGGTCGGGCTTGGTCGGGCCCGGCTTGCCCGGCCCCGGCTTCGTGGGGCCGCCCGGCTCGTGCGGGCCGCCGGGCGGTGGGCCGGCGGATCCGGGCGTGCCCGGCGGTCCCGCGCCAGGGGTCTGCGGGGCATTGATCACACGCATGTCGGTCTGCGGTCCGCCGGCCGGAAACTGCGGCCCGGCAAGGGGATTCGCCCCCAGCGGCCCCGAGCCGGTGATGCCGTCACTACCCGCCACGGGCAGTCCGGTCGTGGGTGTGACGCCGTCCTGCAACAGCTTCGGCAGGCCGATAGTTTCGGTTCCAGCCGTGTTCTCCGGCATGCCGCTGCACCGCCTCCCTCGAGTTCGTCCTCATTGTCGGCCCTTCCCGCAAATGGGAAGTCATGCGGTTTCCGCATCGCGGCGACGGTGCCGCATAGTCGTGGACGACTTCGGGTACGCGAAGTTCCGCGAGTTTCGCTGGTCCTGCGGCAGCCGGGCCGAATCGGGAGGCGTTCGATGCGCAGCGATGGCGAGGCGGTCGAATGTCGCCACAACTGACCGTCGGACTCGACAGCGTCCTCAATTCCCTGCTGAAGCTCTACGGTACCGGCAGTCCCGCCGTACAGGCGGCCCCGTCCGCGGCGGCCCCGTCGAATTCCGCCATCGACCTGCGTACCGGGGCGTTGATGGCGGGCTATCACGAAACCGCCGGGATGCACGCCTCGGTAGCCGGGGCGCACGCCGAACGAGATGCGGTGGTGCACAAGGCGGTTACCGCCGCCGGTGACGGAACGGTCAAGGGCCGCAGTGTGGTCAACGGTCAGATCGCCGATCTGCAGACCCGGCTGCGCGCCATCGCGACCGTGGGCGACACCCGCTTCAGCGGCCCCGCCCTGCTCGACGCCGCGCACACCGCGGTAACGAACGCGGCCCGCCAGGTCGACACCGACCTCGCCGAGGCGCAGCGGCACGCGGCGCAGATCGTGCCGCCCGCGACGCCGAAAACCGTTCGGGGGCGGCTCACCTCGAATCCGGGCCGGCGCCGACGGCGCCGGCCGCGTCCGCGGACCACGTCGGTGGCACGGACGGCCCGGGCATTGCCGGCGATGCATCGGCCGGTCCCGTCGGACGGTACGGCCGGCGGTAAGGCGGTGAGTGCGGCGAGCGCGTATCTGGGGCTTCCCTATGTGTGGGGCGGCGGTGGGGCCGGGGGGCCGAGCGGCGGCGGATTCGACTGTTCCGGACTCACCCAGTACGCGATCGCCGAGGCGACCGACGGCAAGGTGGTCCTGCCGCGCACCACGTACGAGCAGATCTACAGTGGCGTGCGCATTCCGCCGCAGGATGTGCGGCCGGGGGATCTGGTGTTCCCGGCCGGATCGTTCAGTGCGCGCGGACCCGAACATGTGCAGCTGGCCGCGGGCAACGGCATGGTGATCGAGGCGCCGTATTCGGGTTCGACGGTCAAATGGTCGCGCATGCCCAGTGAGGCGGTCGTGGTGCGGGTGATGTGATGGTGCCTGTCGTGTGCTGATTCGGAACGAGTGCCCGTGGCCGGATCGCGGTGTGCGAGCACTCGTTCCGAAGAGCGGATCGCCAGGATGAGGAACTGCCGATCCACACGAATGATCATACCGTCAAATAACGGTACATTCAATAGCGGCCCACCATGATGGTTAGTAACCGCTCTCTGTTCGCGCAGGTCGCGCCCCGGTGCGCAGGGCGCCCGAGCGCGCGATTCCGCATATTCCCATGATTGGGAAATGGCGATCTTCGCCCGGGTCGGGGACTGTCTATGGTTCGGGCAGGCGAGAGCGTCGAAAGGGATGTCCAGGTGTCAGCGGCCGAGGACGCGTTCTATACGGGTGTTCAATCTCTGGGATTGGTCGCCGGGGGCGTGCGCAACGAACAACAAGCGATGGCGGCCTTTCGCGCCGCGACCGATCTGGATCCGGATATGTGCGACGCCTGGCTGGGTCGCGCCATGGCCGGCGATATCACCTCCGAGGTGATCTACGGCGCCTATCGATCGGTCCACAACCTCTATCGGGATCAACAGCGCGCCGGTCTGATCGACCGGTCGCTGTGGTGTCAGGTCGAGATCGGCATGTACGGGCTGCGAGTGGCGATGGCCGACCGCGATCAGATCGCGATCGCGCAGGCGTGTTCCTATGCCGAGGGCGGCGAATGGCAGGAAGCGGCCGCCATACTCGATCAGGTACCCAGCGACGATGTCGCCGACTTCGTGCGGATGTCGCTGTTCTTCCGGACCAAGCGCTGGTCCGACGTGCTGGCCGCCCGCACCGCCAAACCGGTCATCGAGGACGGCCTGCTCGACATCGCGGCCGAGTTGATGGCGGCCCAGGCGCTGGCGCATCTGGGCCGTCTCGGCGAGGCGATGCCGCGCGCGCAACGCATCGTGGAGGACAGCTCCTCGGGCAACCTCTCCTACATCTGGGCCGATGCGCACTTCCTGCTGGGAATGCTGTACCGGCACAACGGCGATCACGAGAACGCCGACCGAATACTCAAGGGCCTGCAAGGATCCGGGCTGTGGTCCGAACGCGAGGAGTGGCAGCGCGCGGTCCGGGACAAGACCTACCGGCTGGAGGTGACCACCCCGGACCTGCTCGCCTCGCGCACCGACCTGTGGGATCCCACCACCGGCGACGACCCCGCCGAAGCGGCGGCTGCGTCGGCGAAACAGGAACGCGAGGCACTGCTTTCGGAGGCCTCGGAACTTTTGCAGGCCCAGATCGGCATGGATTCGGTCAAGGAACAGGTCGACCGGCTCAAGTCCGGCGTGCTGATGGATCAGGTCCGGGCCAAGCGCGGGCTGGCGGTGGAATCCAAATCGCAGCACCTGATCTTCTCCGGCCCGCCCGGCACCGGTAAGACGACGATCGCCCGCGTCATCGCGAAGATCTTCGCGGGCCTGGGCGTGGTCGAGAATCCGGAGGTGATCGAGGTGTCGCGCAACGACATGGTCGGCACGCACCTCGGCCATACCGCACCCAAGACCAACGCCCTGATCGATTCCGCGCTCGGCGGTGTGCTGTTCATCGACGAGGCCTACACCCTGATCCAGGAGGGGCTGTCCGGTGGTGACGCCTTCGGCAAGGAAGCCGTCGACACCCTGCTGGCGCGGATGGAGAACGATCGCGACAAGCTGGTGGTGGTGATCGCCGGATACGAGGATCAGATCGACCGGTTCCTGGCCTCCAACGACGGTCTCGCCTCGCGCTTCACCAAACGCATCCGCTTCTCCAGCTACGGTGGCGACGAACTGGTCCAGATCGCCGATCACATTGCGCGCAAGAAGGATTCGCTGCTGTCCGAACAGGCGCGCGAGGTGCTGCGGGAACGCTGTGATCAGCTCGCCTCGCAAACCAGGAACGGACGCCGGCTGATCGATCTGGCCGGTAACGGCCGGTTCATCCGCAATGTCGTCGAGGCCGCAGAGGCCGAACGCGACTACCGCTTCACCCGCGAGAACGTCGATATCGCCGCCCTCACCAACGAGGAATTGATGACGATCGACGCCTTCGACATCGCCGCCGCGCTGTCGGGTTTGGCGCCGGCCGCGACCAGCTGACGCCATGGCGCGATTCCGGGTGGTGACCAAGCACCAGATATCGGGGTGGCGGTTTCTGCTGCGCCGGATCGAGCACGCGCTGGTGCGGCGCGAGGTCTCCATGATCGACGATCCGCAGCGCGGCCGATCCACCGCGCTCTCGATCGGAATCGCGCTGGCCTGCGTCGTCGTCGCCGGCGCCGCGGTGATGGCCTTCTTCAAGCCCGCCAAACAGGTCGGCAACGCCGACATCGTCGCCGACAAGAACAGCGGCGCGCTCTATGTGAAGGTCGCCGGGCGACTGCATCCCGCGCTGAATCTGACCTCGGCGCGGCTGATCAGCGGTAAGGCGGCCGACCCGGTACCGGTCTCCCAGCAGGAACTGGACAAGTATCCGCGCGGCCCGTGGGTGGGAATTCCGGGTGCCCCCGACAGCATCGTCGGCAGCACCGACAGCGATTCCTCGTGGACGGTGTGCGATACCACCCGCACCGGCGCGGACGCGCCGATCGACCGGACCACCGGCCTGCCCACGACCGCCGGTTCCGCGGTGGTCACCACCGCCATCGGCGGCCCGCTGACCGTGGACGACGAGACCACCCACGCGCTGTCCGGTGATCAGGCGCGACTGCTGCGCAACGGCTCCATCACCTGGCTGGTCTACGACGATCGTGACAAGGGGGTGGTGCGCGCGGCGATCGATCTGCGCGACTCCGCGGTCACGCTGGCCCTCGGAATCGACGCCACCATGCCGATTCCGCAGGCCTCGCGCGGGTTGATCGAGGCGATACCCGAGATGCCTCCGCTACGGGTGCCCGACGTGCCCGGCGCGGGCGGGGTCACCACGCTCTCGTCGGGTCTGTCGGTGCCCGTCGGATCGGTGCTGAGCGTGTCGAGCCCGGACCGCCCCTCCTCGTATTATCTGGCCTCGCAGTCGGGCCTGGTGCAGATCAGCGCGGTGCTGGCGGCCGTCGTCCGCAACGCCGATTCGCACGGCACGGCCACCACCATGGCGGTCGGCCCGGATGTGGTCGCCGCGAATCTGCGACCCGGAACCTGGCCCGGCACCGAGGATTATCCGGCGCGGGCCGTGCAGATCGTCGACGCGAACCGCTACGGCGTGACCTGCTACCACTGGTCGCGCGGCGGCCGCGATCCGAATGCGAGCACCCAGGTGCTGTACGGACGGCGGCTCCCGCTGACCGCCGAACAGCAGACCCGGATCGTCGGCCTGGTCACCGCGCCGGCGTCGCACGGTGCCACCGCCGACACCGCGTATCTGCCCGGCGGCACCGGCCGGTTCGTCCAGGTCACCGGCGCCGATCCGGCCTCGCCGCTGCGGGAGTCGCTGTACTGGATCTCCGACAGCGGCGTGCGCTACGGCATCGATGTGGCTCCGGGCGCGATCGGCGATCAGACCCTGGCCGCGCTCGGTCTGCGGGCGCCGCTGCCCGCGCCGTGGAGTGTGGTGTCGCTGTTCGCGGTCGGCCCGGTTCTGTCCCAGCGCGACGCCCGCGTCCAGCACGACGGAATTCCGTCCGACAAGGCCGCGGTCGGTCTGCCACAGCAGTCGGAAGGTGGGGGTCCATGACCAGCACACGCCGCTTCGTCCGCCCGGCCCGCGCCGAACGCGGGCCGAAGGCGCCGGCGGTCACGGAGCTGCGGTTGCAGCCGCCCACCGAATTGCCCAAACCCGTTCCGCCGTCCCGGATTCGGATGATCATGCCGGTCGTCATGGTCGCCGGTATGGGCGGGATGATGGTGATGATGTTCCGCAGCGGTGGCGGAGCCGTCAACCCGATGATGATGTTCTTCCCGGTCATGATGCTGGTGTCGATGTTCGGCATGATCGGTGGCGGCATGGGCGGCAACGGTTCCGGCGGCGCCGCCTCGCTGAACGAGGAACGCAAGGACTATCTGCGGTCGATCGGGGAGAACCGCAAGACGGTGCACACCGCCGAAGCCGAGCTCTACACCTATCTGCGCCACACCCACCCCGGCCCGGCGGAGATCGCCCGCCTGGTCGGCGGTAAGCGGATGTGGGAGGTGCAGGTGGCCAGCCCGCAGTTCCTGCGGGTGCGAATCGGCCGGGGGCGCATCGCGAATCAGGTCCGGGTGATCGTGCCCGAGGCCGCCCCGACCTCCGATCTCGATCCCGTCGGCGTCGTCGAGGTCACGCGGTTCGCCAAGGCGTACTCGACGGTGGGCGGTATGCCGGTCGCGATCAATCTGCTGTCGGCCCCGCAGGTGGGGTTCGACGGTGATCAGGACGCGGTGGCCGGGCTCGTGCGCGCGATGATCGCGGAGATCGCGGTGCTGCACGGGCCGGACCAGGTGGCGATCGCCGCCGTGCTGGCCGATCCCGACGCCCCGCAGTGGGCGTGGCTCAAATGGCTTCCGCACACCCAGCATCCGAGTGAGACCGATGCGATCGGCTCCAGCCGGATGGTCTATCGCACGGTCGCCGAACTGCGGTCGAAGGTGCTCGCCGGACTCAACCGCGGCCCCTTCTCGGCCAACAGCCAGCCCACCCTGGATCGCACGCACTACATCCTGCTCGTCGACATCAGCGGGCCGGCCAGCGAACGCGACGTCTCGGGCGTGGACGGCTGCACCTGGGTGCGCTTGGGCAGCACCGAGCAGAGTCTGCCGCGCGCATTGAAATTCACCGTCTCCCAGGATCGCGAACTGCACGAGGTGACCGCACGCGGGCTGCGCCGGGTGGGTGTCGCCGACACGATCTCGGTTCCTGCGATGACGGCCCTGGCCCGCGGCCTCTCACCGTTCCGGCTGTCCACGGTGGTGGAGGCGGTGGTCGCCGAACAGGCCGGGACGGGGACGTCGTGGGAGGAGATGGTCGGGGTCGTCGATCCCGGTGCGATCCGCGCGGAGCGGCAGTGGCCGCGCCGCCGCGACATCGACCGGGCCCGGCTCAACATCCCCTTCGGCCATGACCCCGCCGGACAGGTGGTCTACCTCGATATCAAGGAGTCGGCCGAGGAGGGCATGGGCCCGCACGGCATGTGCATCGGCGCCACCGGCTCCGGAAAGTCGGAATTCCTTCGGACCCTGGTGCTTTCGGCCGTCGCGACGCACTCGCCGGATGTGCTGAACCTGCTGCTGGTCGACTTCAAGGGTGGTGCGACCTTCCTCGGCTTCGACCGCCTGCACCACGTGACCGCGGTCGTCACCAACATGGAGGAAGAAGCCGATCTCGTCACCCGTATGGAGGACGTGATCAACGGCGAGATGGCGCGCCGGCAGCGAGTCCTGCGCGATGCCGGCAACTTCGCCAACGTCGCCGATTACGAGCGGGCGCGCGAACAGGGCGCGCAGCTGGCACCGCTGCCCACTCTGCTGATCATCCTCGACGAGTTCGCCGAACTGCTCGAACAGCATCCGAACTTCGCGAAACTGTTCGTCGCCATCGGCCGGCTCGGCCGCTCGCTGCGCATCCATCTGCTGCTCGCCTCGCAGAAGGTGCCCGCCAACCGGATGGGTGAGCTCGAGGCGCACCTGTCCTACCGAATCGCGTTGCGCACCAACCAGACCAGCGACTCCCGCGACGCCATCGGCACCGCCGACGCCTACCACCTGCCCAAGAAGCCGGGTTCGGGATATCTGCGGGTCGGCGCGGGCGATCTGCAGCGTTTCCAGGCCGCGTATGTGGGCTCGCCCTATATCCCGCCCGCGCAGGCGGCCTCCCCGGCCGACGCGCAGCGGGCCCGGCGCCCCGGCGGCGGATACAAACCGCCGCAACGGTTCACGACCGCTCATGTCGTCGCCGCCCGCCCGGAACCGGTCGTCGAGCCGCGGCTCGTCCTGCCCGAATCCGAGGACGAGAACGACGCGGTGACGTTGATGGAGACCGTGCTCGCGCAGCTGGCCGGGCACGGGCGTCCCGCACACAAGATGTGGTTGCCGCCGCTGGGTGTGCCGCCGACCCTGGAACGCCTGGTCACCGCCGTTCAGCCCGGGGCACTGCAGATTCCGCTGGCCATCGTGGACAAGCCGCGTCAGCAGCGTCAGGACGTGTGGACCGTGGACCTGTCGGCCGCGGGTGGACACCTCGCCGTGGTCGGTGGACCGCAGTCGGGCAAATCGACCGCGCTGCAAACCCTGGTGATCGCGACCGCGCTGACTCACAGCCCCGAACAGGTGCAGTTCTACTGCCTGGACTTCTCCGGCGGTCTGTCCGGTCTGCGCGGGGTGCCGCATGTGGGATCGGTGGCCTCGGCGCGGGACGGGGACCGGATCCGGCGAACCTTCGCGCTGATCACCAATCTGATCGCGCACCGGCAGACGTTGTTCAGCGAGCTGGGGATCGACAGCATGCGCGAATTCCGCCGCCGGCGTCAGTCCCCGGCGGAGTCGGCGGAGTTGACCGCGCGCGGGGACGCGCACGGCGACGTCTTCTTCGTCATCGACGGATGGGATATCGGATTCTCGGTCAACGGGCCATATTTCGACGAATATCTGCCCGTGATGGAAACCATTGCGCTGCAAGGCCTCAACTACGGAATCCATCTGGTGGTCAGCAGTTCGCGATGGGCGGCCATCCGGCCGAACGTCAAAGATCTGCTCCAGACCCGGCTGGAATTGCGGCTCGGCGATCTCACCGACACCGTCTTCAACAATCACCGCGCGGTGGTCGCCTCCATTCCGCCCGACCGTCCCGGCCGCTGCATTTCGACCGACGGCCTGCACATGCTGACCGCGCTGCCCCGCATCGACGGCTCCGGAGACGCCGAGACCGCGGCGCAGGGTATGAGCGCGGCGATCGCGGAATTGGAGCGGCGGTTCGAGTCCCGCCGCGCGCCCGCGGTCAAGTTGCTGCCGGCCCAGATAACCATGGCCGAGATCGTCACCGGACGGCCGGAGCCGCAGACCCTCGCGCAGCGACTGGCGCTGCCGTTCGGTGTCCGGGAATCCGATTTGAGCCCGGCCACGGTCGATTTCGGGGTGTCGACGCATTTCGCCGTCATCGGCTCGCCAGGCTGCGGTAAGTCCACGGTGCTCGCCGCGCTGCTGGAATCGATTCGCACCCAGTTCACTCCCGCTCAGGCGGTGGTGGTGCTGATCGACTACCGGCGCCAGCACATGGAAGCGATTCCGGACGAACAGCTGATCGGATATCTGACCAGCGAGCGCGACCTCGCCGACAGCCTGCCAGGCTTCGCCCAGAAGATGCGTGGCCGGCGGCCACCGGACAACGTCACTCCCCAGCAGTTGCGGGAACGCTCGTGGTGGAACGGCCCCGAGGTTTTCGTGGTGGTCGACGACTATCACATGGTGGCCGCGCGAGGCGGGCTCAATCCGCTGGATCCGTTGAAGGACCTCATCGTCGACGGCCGCGACACCGGATTCCATCTCATCGTCGCCCGCAATATCGCGCAGGCCGATATGGCCTTGTACGACAACGTCCTCGGTCAGATCAAGAATCTGAACAGCTCCGGGTTCATCATGGACGGCTCGAAACTCGACGGCATGCTGATCGGTGATGTGAAGGCGACCAAACAACCGGTGGGCCGGGGCATCTTCGTCGAGCCGCTGCAGTCGCGCCGGGATCTGGTCCAGGCCGCGTGGGTGCCACGGCCGGAATAGACCGGAAGATGTGGCCTATCCCGCACAACATTCCCAAGGGCGGGAATGCCATAGCGTTCTTTCTGTAACCGCTCACACCAGAGTCGGCGTCACTTGTGAGGAGACCTCCATGTATCTCCAGTTCAGTTCGGAAGTCATCGCTGCTGTTTACAGCACGAACACTGCTGTCGCCACCACGCTGTCCGGCTTGATGCATTCCGCGGCCGCGGCCAGTACTCCGGCTCCGCCGAGTGCGGATCCGGTCAGCGCGGGGTTGTCGTCCGCCTTCACCAGTTATCAGGGCGGCTTCTTCAACATCACCAACAACGGCATCACGAAGTTCCACGAAGGGAACAACAAGCTGCCGGAATCGATTCAGCGATACGAATTCAGCGATGGCGAGGGTGGCGCGCAGGTCAGCTCCGCCGACGCCGGCGTCGTAGCTATCTGACAACTCGGCTGGGAGTGCGTGATGGACGCGGTTTCCGGTGCGGCGGCTGGGGCCGCGGCCGGTATGAGCGTGGCCGGAGACATCGGCTGTTCCGCGGCAGACCCCGCTGCTACTTTGCAGGCGGCGCTCGACCTGGCTGTCATGGCCAGCCTGGCGATCGAAGCGATGCAAACGCTCGCATTCGGCGCGCTTCCGCCGGAAGTGAATTCGGCACAGCTGACCGCGGGACCTGGTCCGGCTCCGATGATGGCTACCTCGGCCGCCTACGGGGCGGTAGCCGAGGCGTTGACGGCAGCAGCCGGTGGATTCGAGGGATCCAACGGTGTGATGCAAGCTTCGTGGCAGAGCGAAGCCGGTGCACGCGCGCACAGCGCATTCAGTAATCACACGATGTGGTACCGGGAACAGGCTGTCGTCGCCCAGCAGATGTCGAATCTGGCGGCCAGCGCCGGTGCGGCCAACGGCGCTGCGCGCGCGGCGATGCCGCCGCTGCCGGTGATCCTCGCCAACCGGGCCGCTGCTGTGGTGCTGGCGGCCGAGAACGTCGCGTGTCAGGGTGCGGTGACGCCGTTGCTCCTGGAGAACGAAGCAGAGTACCTGGGGATGTGGGTACAAGCAGCGCAGACGATGGAGGTCTACCAGGCGGAATCGACGGCGGTGATTGCCGCTATGCCGCCACCGGCGGTGGCGCCGACCATCGCCGGTGAGGGCGGAAGTCCTCCGGGGACATCGTATTTCAGTCCTCCCGATCCGCCGCCGCAAGGCGGTGGCGGCGGGTACCACGGGACCTCCGACCCCGGCGGACCGGGCGGGCCGGGCGGGCCGGGCGGCGGGCCCAGTGACGGCTCGGGAGATGTCACCGGCGACGGGCTGGATCCGGGCAAGCCCGCCGGGCCCACCGATACGGGCGTCGATCCCGCTCAGACCACACCAGGCGGGTCCGAGGCCCAGAGCGCGCTGTCTGATGTCAACAACACCATGTCGTCGATGACCGACTCACTGGGCAATTCCGGTGGTGACGGCGGCTATCTGACCGACGAACAACACGGCTTCTACGGCACGTCACCGTACTCGACCACCCTCATGGGCCTCAACGGTGGTGTGGGCAGCGCGGTCTCGTTCTCGATGGCCCGCGGTGGGCTCGGCGCGGTGCCGGCCTCAGGCACCGGATTCCGAATGCCGTCCAACTGGGGGCAGATGGGAGCCAAGGCATTCGGCCCGCTGCCCGGCGAGCCGACCACCGGCCCGGTGCCGCCGCGCAACGTACCGCGGGGCGCGGTGGCGCCCAAGGCGCGGATGCGTCGGCGTCGCGACGACGAGAAGAAGCCGTCGAAGGTCTTCGTGCCGGGCGACCACGACGAGGTGCCAGTGCTCGAGCAGACTC
>NZ_BAFW01000342.1 GCF_000308535.1 Nocardia cerradoensis NBRC 101014
GGTAAGCCCTGCCCGCCGCCGACCGGCCCCGACGGCCGCCCCCTGCCCCCGCCGCCCGGCGCCTGACCCGGGTGAGCGCCGCGCGCACGCCCACCTCGTCCGGTGGATGTGCGCGCGTTCCTCCGGCTCAGGGCGGGTGACGGTCGCGTAGCCGGCGTAGCGACCGTGCACCCGCGGTATCACCTAACGGACGATAGCGTAACGGGCACAGGCGAATTCACCGTTGCGAGCCAGTTCGGTCAGCTTCATCTCGACCCGGCGGGGCAGCAGTGGCTGTCCTGCCCCGAGTGTGATCGGCGCGATCGATACGCACACTTCGTCCAGCAATCCGTGGTCGGCGAACTGTCCCGCCAGCTCGCCGCCGCCGACGATCCAGAGGCTCTTGCCCGCCGCGGCCTCGGTCATCTCCTTGTGCACCACGGTGATCGGCTGCTGCGTGTACCGCACGTCGGCCCCGTCGGTGCGCGGATCGAAGTCACGATGGGTGAAGACCCACGCGGGCATCGAGTACGGCCATTCCATATCGGGATGGTTGTCGAGGATCCACCGATAGGTGTTGGCGCCCATGGCGATGGCGCCGATGTCGGCGATGAACGTGTCATACCCCATCGGTCCGTCGTTGTCGACCTGCCGGGTCAGCAGCCAGTCCAATCGATGGTCGGGCGTGGCGATGAATCCGTCCAGGGTGGTGGCGGTGTAGTACACGGTGCGGGGCATGGTCATCCTCTCTTGCGCAACCACATGATGGGGTCGCCGTTGTCGTGTTCGGTTGTCCGATCGGGGAATTCGCTGTCGATCCATTGGCGTACCAGCAGTCGCCGGTAGGCCGAATAGGTGAGCACGTGGGCGATCACGGAGCCGAGAACGAAACTTTCGGGCGGCTCGCAGAGTGCGTCGATCAGGGTGTCGTCCCAGCCGCCGCGACGGTCGATGTCGCGGACGGTATCCAGCCATCGCGGCACCGTCTCCTCGAATCGCCGTGTCAGCTCGCGGAGGTCGTCGGATCCGCGGTCGGGTTGATCGGTGCCCGCGATGGCGGCCAGCCACACCTGTTTGGTCCATACCAGGTGTGCCAAGACGGTCGCGATCGACGCGTCCGGGCCGTCCCACGCCAGCACCGCCGCCGACGAACGCTGTCGCCGGTACCGGTGCTCGTCGAGGCCCTTCGCCATGTCGAGGAGTTCACGCGTGTCCTCCACGTCGTGGTGCAGCAGCAGCGACGTCGGATCCATATCGTGTCTGCCTTTCGGTTCGCCCTCCACCCACAGCGACATCGGCGGGTGGAAATGGATCCCGTTCACCGCGGGGAGCCAGCGGGTGCGGGCGGTGGCCGGCGTCGCGCTCGGCGGATGTCCGTAGGCGCGGCTGTAGGCCCGGCTGAACCCCTCCACCGAGTCGTATCCGGCGGCGAAGGCCACATCGGTCACCGCCGCGCCGCCACTCAGCTGCCAGGCGGCGCGTTCGAGCAGCACCCGCCGCCGCATCGCCACCGGCGACTCGCCGGTGCCGCGCGAGAATTGCCGGGAGAAGTGATAGGGCGAGACGAACGCGCCCTGCGCCATCGCGTTCAGCGTGGTGTTGTTCTCGTCGAGAACGGAGTCGAGCAGTTCCCGTAATCGGTCACGTCCGGTCGTCACACCGTTCAGTGTGGTCGGCGCGGGTCATGTCGCGCTTGACCGATCTTGCGCATGTCCGCGCGAACCGGCTGCGCGCCGTGGATTCACACCCGGTAATGCCGGCGGGGGCCGTATCCGCGGCGGTGGTGGATGAACAGGAAGAACAGCGCCGGGAAGACGAAGAAGGGAATCATGTGGGTGGTGGCGACGATCACGACCGCGACCACCACGGCGGCCAGCAGCAGCGCCGGGAACACCGGGCGCGCGCGGCGGGGGGCTCGCTGCGGCCGAGCCGGCGGGGCGGGTTGCGGACGCGGCAGGTCGGTGAACAGGACGATCAGGTCGGCGGCGGTCTTCGCGGCGTAGGCGCGACTCACGCGCTCGTCGTATTCGTCGAGCTCGAGGCGTCCGGCCGCGAAATGGTCGCCGAGGGCGGCCGCGGCCTGTTCACGTTCGGCCGTGCCGACGCGGACGCTCGGCGATCCGAACACCGCGGGGTCGAAATCGGTCATGGCAACCGCCTCACCGGGGAAACGAAATCACGATGCACCCAGCGTAGGACGCTTCGGCGAATCGTGCCTGCGCCCGCGGGCGTATCCGCGGCTACGCTTCCCGGCGGATCCGGCGCGGACCGCCCGCGCGGACGGTGCCGGAGTCCTCCCGACGAGCAGGGGAAAATACCCGGAAGCCTTGCCGTGAAACACTATTCACCGCATCGGCGCAGGTCGCGAAAGTGTCGGATTTCGCACAGCCGCGAGCGGCGGCGAGCTGCGGTTCCGCTCGGTAGCGTGGCTGAAAGCCCGAGATACGAGCAAGCCCGAGATACAGCCGTCGCGAGGAGTTGGACGCCTTGGAGGAGGTACTTCGACCGCTGGTGGTCTTCGCCGCGACACTCGCGGTCACCATTTCGATCGGCGCGGCGGTCGACCGTCTGTTGAGTCACGCCGCGCAGAAGCATCCCGCTAACCGACTGCCCGGTCTACTACGTCGCATCCACCTGCCGCTACAGGTGTTCCTGGCGACGATAGCCCTGCATTTCACCTATCCGCTGGCGGAGATCAACTTGCGCCACGACGCGGTCGTGCTGAACATCCTCGCCGCGGTGGCGATCCTGTCCGCCGCCTGGGTGGTGATGCGCGCCGTCGACGCGGTCGCCGAGAACACGCTGGACAAATACGCTCACCGCACCAACGACATCGCCAAGGTGCGGCGGCTGCATACGCAGCTGACCCTGGTCCGGCGCATCATCACCACGGTGCTGGCGGTCACCACCGCGGCGGTCGCGATCCTGCTGCTGTTCCCGAACCTGCGCACCCTCGGCACCTCACTGCTGGCCTCGGCCGGCATCATCGGCGTGATCGCCGGTGTCGCCGCGCAGTCGACGCTGGGCAATCTGGTGGCCGGCCTGCAGATCGCGTTCGGTGATTCGGTGAAGATCGGCGACACCGTGGTGGTCGAGGGCGAGTGGGGCACGGTCGAGGAGATCACGCTGTCGTTTCTCACCGTGCGCATCTGGGACGACCGCCGTCTCACCATGCCGGTCTCGTACTTCAATTCCAAGCCGTACGAGAACTGGTCCAAGGGCGGCCCGCAGATCACCGGCACGGTCTTCCTCTACCTGGATACCAGCACGCCGGTGGCCGAACTGCGGGAACATCTGCGCGACTATCTGCGCACCCGGGACGATTGGGACGGCCGCAGCTGGAATCTGCTGGTCACCGACAGCACCCCCTTCGGCATCCAGGTCCGCGCCTCCATGTCGGCCCGCAATGCCGACGACGTGTGGAGGCTGCGCTGCGCGGTGCGCGAGGAATTGCTGGACTGGCTGCGTAACGAACACCCGAACGCCCTGCCGAAGATCCCGACCAGCGTGGTGGAGCGCGAACATGCGATGGCCGAGTAGCCGCCTATAGAGTCGTGGAGTGCGCGAATTCCGCTTCGGAGTCAACTTCCTCAATCCCGGGTCCGCCGACGAGTGGGCCGCGAAATGCCGGCGGGCCGAATCGCTCGGCTACGACGTGCTGTTGGTTCCCGACCACCTGGAACTCCCGGCGCCCTTCCCGTCGGTGCTTGCCGCCGCGCAGGCCGCGGAACGCCCGCGGGTGGGTACCTTCGTCCTGAATGCCGCGTTCTGGAACCCGGTTCTGCTGGCCCGTGATGTGGTCAGCACCGACCGGCTCACCGGCGGCCGGCTCGAGCTCGGCCTCGGAACCGGTTATGTGCGAGACGAATTCGAGGAAGCCGGCATCGATTTCGGCACGCCGCGGAGCCGGGTCGACCACCTCGAGAAGACGCTGACCGAACTCCGGCGCCTGCTGCCCGAACCGCATCCCACGATCTTGCTGGGTGGCAGCGGTAACCGGATGCTGCGGCTGGCCGCCCGCCACGCCGACATCATCGCGTTCACCGGTGGCGAATCCGTCCCGGGCGCCACCGACGGCTCGATGCGCCTGTCCAGCGCCGAGACGGTCGACGATCGTGTCGCCGCGGCACGGCGTTTCGTCACCGAATACGACCGCGATCCGGAATTCAACATCCTGGTCCAGCAGGTCGTCGAAACCACCGACCGCACGGTCGCCGCCACCGAGATCGCCGCGCAGATGGATCATTTGAGCGTCGCCGAGGTGCTGGACGCGCCGACCCTGCTGATCGGCACGCCCGCCGAGATGGCCGATCAGGTGCGCGAACGCCGGGAACGGTACGGATTTTCCTATGTCACCGTCTTGGAGCCCGCGATGGAGGCGTTCGCGAAGGTGATGCGGGAAGTGCGGGATTAGTGCACGACCGACAGATGCGGACCGACCTGCGCCTCGCCGAGGACTTCCGCGAGAAGCCATGAGGTCCATCGCAGTTCGTCGGTGAGTTCGGCGCGCCCGAACCCCGCGCTGCGCGCCCGCGCCACGGCTTCCGCGAGCAATCCGGGGGCCTCGCCGGGATATCCGGCGACCGGCTCACGGTCGTGATCCCACGTCCGGGTCGGTTCGAGGATGTGCATTCGCGGCCCTCGTTCCCGGCCGATCCGCCTGATCACCTCAATCGGCACACCCCACTGCCGTGCCAGCGCCGCCGGGCTGGGGAAGTGAATCGGCGACGGAAACAGCTGGTCCATGTCATCGGCGGGAACCAGCAGTTCGGTGGCGAACCGGTCGGCCTCCTCCGCCTGAGTCCGGTCTCCCGGCAGTGGGCAGGGGTGCAGCAGCAGATGGCCGAGTGCGCGCGCACACGCGAACCGGTAGCCGTAGACGCATTGGGTGTGCCGGGCGGCCACGACGATCAGCGCGCGCCCCCAGGTGTGCGCGGCGTAGGTGCCGACCCGAGCCATGGCCGCACTCGTCGCCGGCGCGAAAGCCATCACGATGCCGCGCGATTCGAGTGTCGCGCCGAGATGGGCCAGCGGACCCGGTGCGATGCCCCAGTGGTCGCGGAGCAGGCGCGCGGCGTCGGCGGGCTCTGCTCCCTCGTCGAGGGCGGGGAGGTCGAGCGCCGGGAACCGCATTCGGCAGGCCAGCGCGTACGCCAACTCCCAGAGGTATTCCGCGAACGCCACCGCCTTCGCCCGATCGGATGCGGTGGCCGAACCGGGATCGTCGAAATGCAGGTCCGCGGCGTCGATCCGGCACATCGGGCGTCCGGTGGCGAAGTAGTCGACGGGGACGTTCAACGCCCTGGCCAAATCGGCCGGAACGTCCGGATCCGGCTGTACGGCGCCGATCTCGTACTGTTCGACGACCGCGGCGGACAAGCCTGCCGCGGCCGCGAGTTCGCCGACGGACAGTTCGGCCCAGCGCCGCGCCTGCGTCAGCCGTATCGGCTCGAACGCCGAGGCGACGAACCCGAACGGCTCGCCGGCCCGTTCGGTGAGGAGTTTCAGCCCGCGTCGGTCCTGCCGACCGTCACTGTCCACCCGAATTGTTTACCGCATCGCCGGTCGCTGCGGGGGATCCGACCCGAGAAAAAATTCGGTTTCCGGCGAAGCGGACAAACTGCTGGGCGGCGAATCCTTCGGCCATTCAGGACATTCCGGCCGGCATGACCGGCAACAGTTCAGGCCGTTTCGCCAGTCGGCCGTCACCGGTCGACACGCCACGCAGCCGCCGCCACACCCACGGGCGCAATGTCGCTGCCACCCACGCGAGTTCGCCGACCGCGCCGGCCGCGCGGAAACGCTCGGAGCCGTCCGGTGGCAGGGCCCAGCTGTGATCGGCGCCGTCGAGGCCCAGTGCCTCGGCGGCGGCCAGCGCGAAGCGTTCGTGACCGGATTCGGATCCGTGCAGCCGGTCCGCGCTCCACATGCGCAGATCGACCATCGACGCGGCGCCGAACAGATCGACCAGCCGCAGGTCGTACCGGCTCGCGCACAGGCGAATTCGATCGTTGATCAGGTCCACGCGCGGCCCGATGTAGCGGGCGGCCAGCGGCACGATGCGGCGCACATCGGGAAAGGTGGTCGTCACCACCGTTGCGCCGCAGGCGGTCAGCTTCGCGTACAGCTCCTCCATGAGGTCCAGTGCGGCGGCGAAATCGGTGCCGGGTGCGGTCACATCGTTCATGCCCGCGCAGATGCCGACCAGATCCGGATCCATCGCCAGGGCGGCGTCGAGTTGTTCGTCCCGGACCTGCGCGAGGCGGCGACCACGCACCGCCAGATTGGCGTACCGGATCTCCGGATTGTCCTGAGCCAGGCGCTCGGCCAGCCGATCGGCCCACCCGCGCAGACCGGTGCCGTCGTCGCCGTCCCACAGCCCCTCGGTCTGGCTGTCGCCCAACGCGACGAAGCGTTCGTAGCGGTTCGGCGATGCCGCCGGACCGTCCGAATGCGGCGAGGACAACGTCATGGCAGACCTCCGGGACGTGAAGAGGGTGGTGCGGGCGGCGGCGGCCCGCGGGCAGTCGCCACCGGCCGATCAGGCTACATCGGCGCTGTTCGGCCGAATCGGCGTGGCAGGGCCGCGGTGATCCGCGCCACCGGAACGCCTCGCCCGGTCCCGATGGCCGGAACGACGGCACCGCCTCACCCGGGCGTGCGCTATTACTCGACCGAGTGGGCCGGACCACCGCCGGATATGTCCGGCCGCCTGTCCATCGGAAGGATTTCGCCGTGACCGAACTGGCCGAACTGCACCGACGTCTCGCCCGGATCGAGGACGAACGCGCGATCGAGCGGATGATCGCCTCGTACGGCCCGCTGGTCGACGCGGGCAACGCCGCCGCCGCCGAGCTGTGGTCCGCCGAGGGCACCTACGACGTCGAGGACTGGCAGATGCGCGGCCGTGCCGATGTGGCCGCGATGGTCGGCTCCGACGCCCATCAGGGGCTCATCGGGCGGGGCTGCCTGCATTTCCACGGTCCGGCGGTGGTCACCGTCGACGGTGACGAGGCGGTCGCGGTCTGCGAATCCGTCCTCGTGGTCCAGCACAACGGCCGCAATGTCGTGGCCCGCACCGGCGCCAACCACTTCACCCTGCGCCGGATCGAGGGCCGCTGGCAGATCACCGCCCGCACCACCCGCACGGTCGACGGTGATCCCGCGGCCCGCGAACTGCTGACCGCCGGAATCGAGGGCGTGGCGCGATGAGCGGACGACTCGCCGGCAAGGTCGCGGTGGTGACCGGCGCCGCCGCCGGAATCGGCGCGGGGATCGCCCGCCGGTTCGCCGACGAAGGCGCGCGCGTGGTGATCACCGACCTCGACGAAACCTCGGGCCGCGCGGTCGCCGGCGAGATCGGCGGCCGATTCGTCGCGGCCGACATCCGCCACCGCGACGACGTCGACAACGTCGTACGGACAGCGGTTTCCGAGTACGGATCCATCGACGTGCTGGTCAACAACGCCTGGGGCGGAGGAACGATCGGCCGCGTCGAGAACAAATCCGACGAACAACTCGCGCACGGCATCGCCTTGGGCTACTACGGCCCGTTCTGGGCCATGCGCGCCGCCTTTCCACATATGCAGAGCCGTGGGTGGGGGCGTGTCGTGAACATGTGCAGCCTCAACGGCGTCAACGCGCACATGGGTTCGCTCGAATACAACGCCGCCAAGGAGGCATTGCGCGCCCTGACCCGCACCGCCGCCCGCGAGTGGGCACCCACCGGCGTCACGGTGAACGCGGTCTGCCCGGCCGCCAAGAGCCGTAGCTTCCTGCGCGTACTGGGCGAACATCCCGAGATGGAAGCGATGGCGGATGCGGCGAACCCCATGGGCCGCATCGGAGATCCGTACGACGACATCGCGCCCGTGGTCGTATTCCTCGCCTCCGACGACTCGCGCTACCTGACCGGGAACACCCTGTTCGTCGACGGCGGCAGCCACATCAACGGCGTCGCCTGGGCGCCGGATCTCGATGCCGCCGAACGGAATCGGCCGATGTAGACCGCTGCCGCCGACCTTCTCCGGCCGTATCCTCTGCACTCCCTCGCGCGATGTAATACCTTGAAAGACACAGGTTTTGGTAGCCAGGGGTGTGGCGGCTCCACCACGGACCCGCCCGGCTACGCCGGTAAGGGGGCCCGTGATGGCCGATATCGACTTCGAGCGGCGTCGTCACAGAGTGGCGCAACAGCTCGGCGAACTGACCGTACTCACGCCGGCCTGGCGTCGATTTCTCTCGGTGCCGTTGATGCGCAACGGCTGGCATGTGCTCGTGGAACGCGAGAACAGCCGCTCGGATCGCTTCGACGCCTATACCGTCGGCCCGGGCGGCGTCTTCGCCCTGGTCCTCACCGACGTGGTGCCGTCCGCCGCGGAACTGCGCCGGATCCGGTGGCGTGCGGAGGAGACGTTCGCGAATCTCACCGCGGGCCGCACCCGGTACGTGCCGCATATGATCGAGGTATTGCTGCTGATGGAGGAGGCGGCCGACACTCCGGTCGAGGCCCGCTACGTCGCGGTCGACCCGGCCACCATCGCCGCGCGGCTGTTCGCCGAAGCGCGTCTGTCCGGCCGGAGCGCCCGGCAGATCGCGATGACGGTGGCCGAACGCAACACCTGGTTCGCACTGCTGTCCGCCGACAGCACCGCGGTGCCCGAAACCCCGCCCGCCGAAGGGCTTTTCGAGACGACGACACTGCGTGCGGACGAACGAGCGCGGGCGTTGAAGCGACCTTTCAGCGAATGGATGACATTTCTCGACCCGGCCCAACTCGACCTCGTCTACCGAAACTACAACGGCCCCGCGCGATTCAGCGGTCCGGCGGGCACCGGGAAGACCGTCGTCGCCCTGCACCGCATGGCACGGCTGTCCAAGGAAGGCGCCGGGCGCCAGCTCTTCACCAGTTTCGTGCGGACGCTGCCGACCTATCACGAATCGGGATTCCGGCGTCTCGCGCCGCATGTGGGTGAGCGGGTGGAGTTCACCGGACTCCACTCCTGGACCACCCATTTTCTGCGCAGCCGCGATATCGGCTGCCGCCTGGGCAGCGGCGACAACGCCTTCTATCACGCCTGGCGCAACGCCCGCCGCCACCTCGAACCCCTCGAACCGAATCCCAGCTACTGGAAGGACGAACTGCATCGGGTCATCAAGGGCCAAGGTATCGATCGCGACCTCTATCTGAAGATCGACCGGGTGGGCCGAAACGGCCTGCGGCTGGACAAAACTCACCGCGAGCTGGTCTGGGCTCACCTGTACCTGCCGTATCAGGCGGCGCTGCAGGACCTCGCGACGGTGGATTTCAACGACGTGATCGATCTGGCGATCGACGAACTGCGCGCCGCGCCGCTGGACGCACCCTACGACCTGGTGGTGGTCGACGAGGTCCAGGACTTCACCCTGATGGAACTCAAACTCGTCCACCAGATCGCCGGCGGCACCTCCACCTCGCCGCTGTTGCTGGTCGGCGACGGCCAGCAACAGGTCTATCCCGGCGGCTGGCGGCTGTCCGATGCCGGCATCCCGATCGTCGGCCGCGGCGCGGTACTGCGCACCAACTACCGCAACCGCGCGGCCGTGCACGACTACGCCAAGCGGGTCGATGCCACGAATACGGTCGACGACCTCGACGGCGCACCGGGCTTCGTGCTGCGCGACAGCGAGGTCGTATTGCCGGGCGGTACCGCCCGCTCGGAAACCTTCTCGCGGTCGAGGGCCGAGGAGAAGGTGATCGCGGCCCTGACCGACTCCGGATATCCGCATTCCGACATCGCCGTGATCACCGACACCAACCGCCAGGCCGAGCGAGTCCGCGCAGCACTGCGCCGCAAGCGAATCTCGGCGGTCTCGCTCGAACACTACGACGGCACCCAGCACGATGCGGTGAAGGTGGGAACCGTGCATCGTGCCAAGGGGATGGACTTCGCCGCGGTGTTCCACCTCACCGACGCGCCGACCGCACCCGTCGATCGTTTGCGCGGCGGCGAGCGCGACCGGGCGGAGCTGGCGGCACGGCAGACCATGGTGGCACTGACCCGCGCCCGCGACCACATCTGGATCGGGCTGATGAAGGATTGAGGCCCACGAGTCGGTCTTTCTCAGCTGAATCGGTTACCTTCGGCATCCATGACCGACGCATCCCCGGGTTCGGCGGGGCCGCACGCCCTGCCGGAATCGACGCCCACCGCACCCGCCCGAGATCGCCGGCCACGACGCCTGGGCAAGGTCCGCCAGGTGGTCGTCTCGGTGATGCTGGCGGTGATGACCGCCATGGTGCCGCTGGCCTTCGCGCCCGCCATGCCCGCCTCGGCGGCGGTGGCTAAGCCGGGTGTGGAGAACGCGCCGGCCCGCGCGGCGGTCACCGATCTGGTCGGCGACCACCCGTGGGCGGTGGCCCTGCCCGCTGATTTCGCCGCCGAGGCGGGCTATCGTCCGGTGGTCGAGAACGGGATTCTGGTCGATCCCGACGGGGACTGCTCGTCGCCGATCCAGCTGCCCGCGGAGTTCACCGAGGCCTGCAAGGCACACGACCTGGGCTACGACATGCTGCGGTACGCCGAACAGCGGCAGCAACCGCTGCAGCCGTGGGCGCGCCAGGCCATCGACGCGACCCTGCAGCGTCGCATGCACGCCGCCTGCGATATGCGCACCGACACGGCCGCCCGAGCCCGCTGCGATGTGCTGGCGACGGTCGCGACCACGGGCGTCGACCTGAATTCCCGGCGGCAGAACTACGCCACCCCGGACCCGGAGTTTCTGTTCGGCACGCAACTGTCGGGCGAACGCCTCAGCGACCAGCTGCTCCACTTCGGCGGTCCGGCCGCGGTGGGAGCGGTCGCGG
>NZ_BAFW01000341.1 GCF_000308535.1 Nocardia cerradoensis NBRC 101014
CCGCCGCACCCGTTCGGCCACATCCCTGGTCGAGCAGGGACCGATGGAGTGGGCAGTAGCGTGCTGCAGTTGTACAGGGCCGGCGACGCGCACTCGGTGTGGGCATTCTTTCGCCGCGGCCGGTTGGATCACTGGTACATCAACTTCGAAAGGCCCTACCGTCGCGGCGATACCTACTTCGACACCGATGATCACGGGCTGGACATAGTCCTGCGAGACGGCGAATGGCAGTGGAAGGACCTCGACGACGTTGCAGGGCAGGTCGACAGCGGTCGCCTCACGCCTGCGGAGGCGGACATGGTGTGGGCTGAGGCCGAGCGTGTCGCCTCGGCATTGGATCGCGGCGACTGCTGGTGGCTCTCGCGATGGCAGGGCTGGTCGCCGGAGCTTCGATACTCGCACCGAATAGTGTTCGGGCCCAGCTGATTTGGCGCGCTCATCGTCGGCCTGAGCGCCTCGCGAACCTGGTGCCCCGGGCGACCCTGGGCTACCGCAACAGCGTCTACAGGTAGAGGCGAAGGAGCGGGACGAGGCCGACAGTGAAAAGTTGCACCCGATGGCTGTACAGAGAAGGGCAGCGACAGCCGCAGGAACCAGGGGAGATGGGAGCTGCGCCTGCCTTCGATGCGGAACCGCTCCGGCGTGTCCGGGAGATACCTGACCTGCGCGGTCTCACCCGGTGTCCACCCCGGCCCCGCCACTGGCCACGCTGCGAGACGGCGACGAACCCGTCGTCGTGCCGGCCGGCCATCGTGCGCACGATCGTTTCGCCGCCATCGCTGTCGAGAACCGTCCGGCGACCGCGTTCGACGTCGACGATCCGCCCCGATGCCGCTATCCCGCCCCTTGCGAAGCGCAGACCGAACCGAGCTGCCTTGGCGCTCAGAGGCAGGCCGCCCTGCCCACCGCAGAAAAAGACCAGGGAGTAGCCCATGCCAGACCCCCGCGACGCTTGTGAAACGAACGTCAAGTCCGGCATGTAACGAGTTCGGAAGGGCGGCAGATTGATTCGGCTCCTCGTCGCGCCGGCGCATCCGCCAAGGTGCTCCCGCCGCCGCGACTCGTGGCCCGACCGGACGAGCCGCATCACGGCCCCTCATTTCCGCTTGCACCCCCCGTTCCGGATCGCCCACATGCAGCCGATTTGGTCCAACAAGGGGGTAGTGAGGTAATCTCTTCGAGCACCCGCAAGCGGGAGCCACGGGCTGTGGCGCAGCTTGGTAGCGCACTTGACTGGGGGTCAAGTGGTCGCAGGTTCAAATCCTGTCAGCCCGACAGAAGAAAACCCCTCCTGACCTGGTCGGGAGGGGTTTCCTGGTTACTGAGCTATCTGCAGGGTTGGGGCCAATTTGGGGCCACGACCGCTTTGTAGGTGCTGAGACAGCTTTTGACCGTCATCTCGGAGAGCTGCGATATCCGGGTGTAGGTATCGCTGCGTGATGCGGGGGTCGGTGTGGCCGGCTATCCGCTGCAGCCGATGCAGCGGTACCCCCGCGTCGGCGAACCAGGTGAGGCCGGTGTGCCGCAGGTCGTGACGCCGAAGATGCTCGAAGCCGAGCCTGGTGACTACCTCGTCCCAATTGGTGGCGTCCCTGAGCACTCCGGTGGCGATTCGCCCGCCCCGCGGTCCGACGAAGAGACGAGCGTCGCGAAGCGCTTCGGCGCGCTCCGCTTCCGTCGCGTCCCGGAGCGCAGGATCGGCGGCGATCCGAATGGCTGCAGCGTTGATACGGCGCAGAACGATCGGCCGAACCTCCTCGATCACCGGAATAGGCCGGGAGCGCTTGCCTTTCGTCTGCTTGTCGCGCATTCCGCCGGGGCCAGGTGTCGTCTGGCGTCGGAGGGTCCAAATCCACTGCTCGGTATCGAGATCGCCGACACGGCAACCCGATACCTCGCCGATTCGGGTCGCGGTGCAGGCCGCGAATACCACCGCGTCACCCCACCCTCGGTATCGACCATGCGATGCCTCCACCAGGGCATCGGCCAGATTCTGCAGAGTCTGCCAGTCTGGAAGGGCCAGCGCCCTCGGGTCGTCGATCTCGTCCTCGTCACGGGCGAGCTGGCGTTGCCAGCCGTTGACGTCCACCCGGTTCCGGTCGATGACTTCGTCCCGCACCGCCTGGTTGAGTACGCGAGCCAGAGCAGCGAGGGTGTTCTTGACGGTCGACTCACCACAGCCACTCGCTATCCACCTGGTGACTGCACGGTCGACGAGGCCGGTGGTCAGCATGGTGATCGGCAGGTGCCCGAGTGTCGGGACCAGGCGCAGTTTCCAGCCGGAACGGTAGGGGTCGAGCGTCTTGGGCTCCAGTCCACGCATCGCGATGTCCCAGTGCGTGTTTCCGTACTCCGCCAGCGTCGATGTCGCCGTCTTCGGATCGACCCCACGGGTCGCGGCCTGCTCGACCTGCTCGATCCAATTCTGCGCCTCGTCCTCGCTGTCGAATGATGCGGAGGACGATTCGCGCCGCTTGGTCGCCGGATCGGTCCATCGAACGCGCGCCCTGAACCGACCCGCCTTCCCGCGCCGCTCGACGTAGCCGCGAACGCCTGCGCCGAGCGGCACGGGATCGATTGGCGTGTTCATCATGCCGCAGTGGGGTCGATGCGGCGGTGGCTGAGATATTCGATCAGATCCGCACCGCTATACCGTGTGACGCGGTCGGACAACTGTACGAACGGCGGGCCCTGCGGCGGCCGCGCCGTACGCCATCGCCGAAGGCTGGATGCGTCCACTTTCAGCATGGCGGCGACCTCCTCGGTCGTGTACCAGGCCGATTCTCTCAGTTCGCTGAGCAAGCCGTGGTCGTTCATGATGCTGTTGTCTCCTCGTTTGCCGTCGCAGCGATGAGGTGGAGGTCGCGTTCGGTGTCGCTGGTGGCGTTGCGCTTGACCACGCGCGCGACAGTGGAGTGGTGGACGCCGATCTCGTCGGCGATCTCACGGGTTGTCGCGCCCGAGTGATGCAGGAACATGATTCGGGCGTCGCGGTCGGTCTCGGAGTCGATGTCGCGGGCTGTTGCATCCTGTTGCGGTGCGTGTCGCGGCAACTCCTTGGTGTCGCATTCCGCGATCCGACTGTTGCATGACACATCACCAACGTGCGGCACGGCATTTTCGGAAATTGAGGGTTGCGTCACCGGCTCAGATGTGTTGCCCCTGCGGGGTGCGAGTGGTGCGGGTTCCGTTGTGGCGCTGTGGTTGTGGCTGGTTTCGGACAGGAGTGCAAAGCCGCAGGTGACCATGAGTCCGTCGAGGACGATGGGGCCAACTCCTGCTCCGAGCTGGCCGTATCCCCATTTGTCGAGCACGTCGTGGACGTGGCCGTAGGAGATGAGTGCCGAGCCGGCGGCGACGGCACCGACGCCGCCGTATCGGGCCAGCATCCACCCGAAACCGGTCTGCCACCGCACCCGAGACAAAGCCTCCACCGCGAGCAGAAGGCAGACCGGCCAGACCGCGGACCCGATTTGCGGTGCGACACCGGGGTGCCAACCGGCCGGCTTCTCGTCGGCGGGCAGCCAGGTGTGTAGCCAGTTCATCACCACAGAGAACACCGATCCAAACACGAATCCCGCCCACGCGACTGTGCGTCCGCCGCGTGATGTGGCATCGGTGTCGTGGGTGCGACGGGATACGCGACGACGGCGCGACAGCGCGACGCCGTTGTCGCGGTCGGCCGCGCCCGTTGTCGCTGCCCCCTCTCGCGCGACTCCGGCCACCGGGCCGATTCCGGCGTCCTTGTCGGGTGGCTGACTGGTTGCCGGATTGTGTGCGACGGGGTATGTCGCAGGCGTCGACGGCTGCGACATGTTGTGTTCGGTGTCGGGGCTCATCTCGGTCTCCTTCGAAAGGGTGTCGGCGGTTATCGGCTCCGCGTCAGGTCCCGCGGCGGTGTCCGTTCGTGTTGTGGTGGTTGGCGAAAGTGGCGATCCAGATACGGGACAGGTTCGAGTTCGTCGATGCGGTGGAACGCATCGAGGTGTTCGGACAGGTCCTTGCCGGCCGCAGCCTGCATCACCCGCACCTCCCCGACTCGTCCGTGCAGGGACTCGGCGACGGTGTTGGCGTGGCGGTATCCGGGGCGGTCGCGGTCGGCGACCACGATGACCCGCCCAGCCCCGTGCAGCCATTTGGCGTGTTCGGGGGTCCATTTCCCGGCGCCCATCGCGTTGCAGGTCGCGATCTGCCCGGCCTCGAACGCGCGTTGCACGTCCTTCTCGCCCTCACAGACGTAGATTTCGCGGCCGGCGTCGACCGCTTCGACGACGTCGGGCAGCCGGAACGGGAGGGGTGCGAATCCGGTGTGTTCCCATTCGGTTCCGGTCCAGTGGGCCTGCCAGAACGATTTCGCGTCCCCGTGCTCGTGCGGGGTCCGCACCCGCGTCACCGCTCCCTCGACGCGGCCGTCGGGCCACCGGTAGACGTAGGTTTCGACGTTTTCCGGCTCCCCGATCTGCTGCCCGATCTCGCGGCGGGTGGGGAAGGCGAACCGGGCGTAGTCGATGGCCTTGTCCACTCGCGACTTCGGTGCCGCCGCAGTGGTGGGGGTGGGGCGGCCCGGCCGCCGCTGGGTGCGGCGATTCGGGTCGCGTTCGGGCAGTCGGTCCCACAGGTCCCGCACCCGTAATCCGATGCGGGACAGGACTTGTTCGTCGTCGCATCGGGCCCAGCAACGCACCATCGTTTTGCCCTGCTGCGGGTCGTACCGCACTCCCAGGGAGGGGTTGTGGTGGTGGCCGTCGGCTTCGTGGACCGGGCACAGGTAGTTGGTCCACTGCATCGGGCCTCGCGGGAACTTCGGCGGCCCCATTCGGCTGGTCAGTGCGTCGGTGACGACCTCATAGGATCGGCCCCATTCGCTGCGCTCGTCCATGACCAGCTCACCGCTCCCGCACCGGCCGCTCGGCCTGCTGGCTCTGCTGTTGGGTGAGGGTGCGGGCCTGTTCCAGGCTGCGCACCTGCACATCGCTGAGCCCGACGTGTCCGTCCGTGGCCAGGTTGTGGGCGATGTCGGCGCGGAAGCGTTCCATCGTCTCGGGGTTGTGCTGCCAATCGTGGTGGGCATCGCCGAGGAATGCCCAGTGCTCGGCGTGCGGGCCGGACGCCCAACGGTTGTCGATGTCGTTGCTGCGGCGGCTCATTCGGTCGAACTCGGCGTCGGTGACGCCGGCGTTGAACATCGTGCGCTCCAGGGCTACCTTTTCGGCGAATTCGGCGCGCATGGCTTCTTCGTGTTCGCGTTGCATGACTCATCGACTCCTCTGCGGTCGCTGCTGGTGCTGCTGTTGGGTCAGCTGGGGATCGATCAGCGCTCCGGCCTGTTCGACGCTGCGGTACTCCACCTCGCTCATCCCGATGTCGTGGCCGGCGGCGTGCTGGCGGCGCAGCCGCTCCAGGTGTTCGCGCATCGCGACCGGCCGCTGGTCCCACTCGGCGTAGGCATCGCCCAGGAATCGCCATTGCTTGGCGTGCGGGCCGGTGTCCCACCGGTCGTCGATGGCGTCGATGCGGTCACACACCCGCTCGACCGTCGCCGCATCCATGTCGCGTTCATCAAGTTGACGGTCCAGCGCGGCACGTTCGGCGAAATCGACGCGCATGGCTTCTTCGTGCTCGGGCAACATCACCGGCTTCGTTCGATCCCGTTGCGCGCGGGCCGGGTGTGGCCGTTGCCGCTGGTTTCGGTGATCTCGTGCAGCACTTCCCGCGCCGTCGGCGCGGTGTTGCCCGCCTTCGCGTCGGCGTCGATGCGCTCCGCGGATCCGTACCGGTCCCGTTTCGGGGTGGACTGGGCGAGTTTCTGCACGGCCTCGTCGCGTTCGGCCTTGAACTTGTCGCGCTCGCTCAAGTACTGGTCACGCTCGGTTTTGAACCGGTCGCGGTCCACGGTGACCTTCACCAACTTCAACCCGTTCTGCCGCAACTCCTCCAACTCCCGGGTCTGGCCAAGGTTGGCGTTCTTCAACGCCTCCACCTGCGCCGTCGCCGCGGCCAACTTCCTCTTGTGGTCGTCACGGTCGGCAGTCACCGCGTCGACACCGCGCTGCAGGATCTCCACCCGTCGCGCGAGCTGGTCACGGTCCTCGCGCAACCCGCGCAACTCGCGTTCGATCTCGGCCAGCCGATCGGGCTGTTTCGACTCCTGCGCAACGGGTTCCGGCGCCGGAACCGGCTGCGGCTGCCGGGTTTCGGTGGGGCGGTCCGGCGGGCGCTGCCGCTGCGGGGTCTGCTGCGGGCCCCAGGTGGTGACCTCGTCGCGGACCATGCCGAGCGGCCCGGTCGCGGACTGCCCGGTCGGGCCGGGGTTGCGCGAATCCCACATCGTTGCGACGAACTGGCCGTCGCGGCGGCTGCTGCCGTTCCCGTACTCGTTCAATCGGTCGGCGACCCACTGCTGGGCCTGCTCGCGTGTAACGAAACTCGCCGTGCGCGGGCGGTCCTGGTGCGGGACCGGCGCCAACGCGGGATCGTGGTCGCGGCCGTAGTACTCGTCCGGGCCCACCGACGCCACGAACGGCGCCGCCCCGTCGGTGCCAAGTTCGCTGCGGCGGGCCTCGACGCCGGCCAACTGGGCACGCAACCGCGCGGCCTCCGTGTCGAGCTGGCGGGCCTGGTCGGTGCGCTGCTGCTGCTCGCGCTGGACGGCCAGATCGCGTTCGATCTCGGTCTGCCGCTGCTGAGTCCGGCGCTCCGAGGTCACCGCGGCTTCGCGTGCGGCGAGTGCGGAGCGGTCATCGAGCGGCGTAAACAGTCGCTCGATCCGCACCGCGGCGGGCTGGCGTTCGATCTGATCGAGGGCCTGGACTACCTGTCCGCGCTGTTCCAGCGGTAGAGCGGTGGTGTGCAGGGTGTGCTCGATGCGGTGCCGGATGGCATCGAGCCGGTCGGTCCGCTCGGCGAGCCACTGCTGGTTGTCGGGTCGGGACAGGTCCATGTGGTTGCGGGCCCAGTCCAGCTCGCGGGCCTCGCGGTGGTAGTCGCTGACCCGCAGGTCGGCCCACGCGCCCGCGATGCGGCGCTCGCCGACCTCGATACGCACCGCCTCGGCCAGATCCCGGCGTTCGCGGCGGGTGAGTTTGCGAACTCCGCTGTAGCGGTTGCGGTTGCGGTGCGCCTCGATCCAGGTGCGGGCGACGTTGAGGATTTCGCGCAGTGCTCGCGAAGATTCGCGGCTGATCTGATCGATCTCGTTGTCTGACATATCGGTCGATTCCTTTCAGTGCCAGTTGTTTTCGGGGTTCGGGTTATCGGGTGCGTTCGATCGGCGCGCGCTGGCGGTTGCGGTGGTCGAGTTCGTCGGCGGCGCGGTCGGTGAGCTTCAATCGGGACGCGTACCGGCCGCGGGTCTCGGCCAACTCGTGCTCGGCGACGCGCACCCGCTCGTCGACGCGGTCGAGGTCGTACAGGACCGCGTCCGTCGCCTTGACCGGATCGATCTCGGCGCCGAGGGTGTCGACCTCCAACGCATCGGGGTGCCGGCGCAGGGTGCGGTACTCGCGGCGAATCTCTGCGAGCTCGCGCCGGATCTCGTTCATCCGGTCGCTGACGTCGTGCAGGCGGCCGTGCAGATCGACCGGGGCGGTGCGGATCGGATCGGGCGGGAATCGGTCTTCTCGGTAGTCGTTGTGGTTCATGGCTTTTCGGCTTCCTTCCACTGGATTTCTTGCGGGCTCGGCGTGCGGGTTATGCGGCGCCGAGGGATCGGGGGTCGTCGGGATAGGGCTCGTCGGGTGCGAGGCCGAGGAGTTGTTTGCTGAACTGCCAGTCGACGAGCGCCTGTTCGGCGGTGTGGCCGACGATCTGGCTGGCGGTGGTGAACGCGAGCGACGCGCGATAGCGGGCGAGGTTGTCGGCGGTGAAGCCGTACTCGTGGCCGGCGCCGGGATCGATGTGCAGCATCCGGTACTGCTCGGGCACGGTGGCGTCGATCTCGAGCAGCCGCGCGCCGGTCGATTCCCACGGCAGTGGGGAGCAGATGAACGCTTGGGCGAGCTGGTACCACATGCCGCGGATCAGCCCGTCGCGCCAGTGGTGCTGGGCGTCGTTGGTGTCGACGAGCCCGAGGTCGCCGGCGTGTTCTTCGCACGCGAATTGTGCTGCGTGCGAGCAAAACAGGGTCGCCATCTCGTCGAGCGAGTACTCGATATCGGTGATCGACACTGTCGGCTCGGACCGGCCGGTGATGTTGCCGCTCATCACTTCGCCACCTCTGCGGTCGCGGTGGCGGTGTCGTCGTGGCGGAACCGGGCGGCAGTGGCGCGGCTGGTCAGCCATTTGACGGCGCCGACCAGGGCGCGGGCGAACGCGGCGCTGCCACGGGCCAGCGCGGTAGCTATCGCGGCGACCGCGACGGGCAGCGGGGGCCGCAATGCGGCGTTCCACCACAGATAGGCCAACCAGCCGATCCCATATCCGGCCACGGGGACCGCGACCACGGCGGGCTGTCCCCATCCGGCCAGCGCGGCGGCAGTGACCACAAGGGAGGAACTGGCCGCCGTCGAGGTCAGCAACCGGACCCGGCCACTAGAGCCGGTGGTGCCGACTTTCTCGGTGGTGTTCTCCTCGTCGTCGACGACGCTGGGGACCAGTCGCAGGTCCGGCTTGTGCTGTGCGGGCGACGGTTCGGCCGGTGCGGCAGGCGTGCGGTCGGTGGCGCGAACGGCGGCGGCGAGAAAGTCGCTGACTTCGTCGGCGATCATGTTGCCGACCTCGTCGGCGGGCACGCCCGCGGCGATGTCTTCGAGCCGCTTCCGCGGGTTGTCGTCGTTCTGGTCGTGTCCGTCGTCGTCTCGGATGATGCGCATGACGTTGTGCTCCAATCAAATTCGAAAAAGCTGGGTGGGTTATGCGGCGGCGGTGGCGGCGCCGCCGATACCGGGCTGTGTGGCGGTCTTCTTCGCGGCGGCGGTGCCGGGAAGCGGCGTGAGGCGTTTGGTGTCGAGGGGGACGATGCGGCCGTAGAAGGCGCGGCCCTTCTTGGCGAACACGAAGTCGCCAGTCTCGAACTGGCGGACCCGGTCAGGGTCGACCAGCCACTTCTCCCCGACCGAGACCTGGCCTTCGTCGCCGTGGCGCTGGCCCTTGATCAGGTGCCGAGACGGCAGCATCACGCGCCGCGATCCGAAGTGTTTGCACAACTCACCGAAGTTCTCGCCGTACCCGATCAACACCCCGCCCGCGCACGCTTTCAGCAGCCGATCCAGCGACCACTTATCCGCGGCGAGCGATTCGGGGGACTGACCGGCGAACACCATCGCCACGCCCTGGGAGCGGCCGCGCTCGGCGATCTCCTCCAGGCCGAGTGATCCCTGCTTGGTGGTCAGGGCGCTGGCCTCGTCGAGGTACAGGGTGACCGAGCGTCGCTGGTCTTTGCGTTTGCGCCCGGCGCGCTGCATCACCATGCGCAGGGTGGCCGCGACCTGGGAGCGGGCGGCGTCCTTGTCGAGTCCGGGAACGGTCATGAACAGCACCGACAACTCGTCGATGTTGCGGCCGCCGTCGAACACGACGTTGCCGGAATCGTCTTTGAGCAGGTCGAACAGGTTGCTGCACTTGATCAGCGCATCGTCGATCTGGGGGACCTTCTCCGCCTGCAACGCGTTGACCTGACGCACCACATCCGGCGCGTTCGACCAAATCTCCTTCAGCTTGTGCTCATTCAGCCGTTCCAGGAACTCGACGTGGCTGCGCGGCGGCCCGATCGGGGCATCGACAACCAGCGCGATGATGC
>NZ_BAFW01000340.1 GCF_000308535.1 Nocardia cerradoensis NBRC 101014
ACGTCTGCGCGCCCACGGCGCCGCACTGGTTGCCCGCGAGGCTCTCGCCGTGCGCGGCACTCTGCCCGAGGTCCAGGTCAGCACGGAGGTCTCCTCGGAGCATCCGGCGCGAATGCTGTTGCGGCACAGCGCCACCGGATATCTGGTCGCGCTGGGCGCCCAGGGCGCCGACGGCTTCGGCACCCATATCGGCTCGATCCTGCTGTCGGTCACCAGTCACGCCGAGGGCCCGGTCGTGGTGGTACGCACCGAGTCCGAGGAGCAACCACGACCGCGCGAGAGCGGCCCCGTCGTGGTCGGCGTCGATGGCAGCCCGCTCAGCGAGGCCGCGGTGGCCGCCGCATTCGAGGAAGCCGCCGAACGCGGCGCACAACTGGTCGCCGTCCACGCGTGGAGCGATCTGACCTTCGGCTCGTTCGTCGGCGACCCGTACACCTGGTTCCCGATGTCGGATATCGAGGTGAACGAGGAAGCGATCCTCGCGGAGCGACTGGCCGGCTGGCAGGAGAAGTATCCGGACGTCCCGGTGCGCCGTCACATCAGTATGGCCGAGCCCGCTGCCCATCTGCAGCGGTGGAGCGAATCCGCGCAGCTCATCGTCGTCGGCAGCCACGGCCGCGGCAGCTTTCGCGGGCTGCTGCTCGGTTCGGTGTCCAATTACCTTGTCCAGCACGCGAAATGCCCCGTCATGGTGGTGCGCTCGCCGGAGGGAGTGCAGGCACATGAGGACTGAGCATTCGGCGGCCCGTCGCGGTGTGCGGCTGGTCAGCCGCAACCGGATCGCGACTCCCGGCGCCTCGCCCGTGCTGCGGCTGTTCGACACCTTCTTCCTGGAACCGGGCAGCTTGGTGATGGAGCAGAAGATGTTGCGCGGCATCAAGGAACGCGCCGAAGCGCACCGCGTCGCCGACCGCGTCCCGATCGGGAGCAGGGCACCGTGACCACCACAACCGGCACCCCGACACCACTGCCGAGCGCGACCGCGTTCCGCGCGGTCGCCCGGTGCGTGGTCACGACCGTCGGCCTGCTGGCACGGCACCGCATCCGCTGCCCGTCGCGGAATGTGGGAACGTGGCTGAGTTTCGGTGACGGAACCTCGGCGTACGTCTACCGGGAGACCGTGATCGATCGGATCCCGTCGCCCGAACCGTGTGTGCTGCTGGTGCGTTTCGAGTTGTGGGGCGTGCGCGGGCGCGGGCATGCGTGGTTCCGTCGCGAGAGCATTCTCAACACCGTGCTCTTCGCCGGGTTCCCTGGCCTGATCACCAAATTATGGCTGGCGCACGATCAACGCGGCGTGTACCGGGGGCTCTATGAATGGGACGGGGCGGCGTCCGCCGACGCCTACGCCCGCGCCCTGTGGCGGGTGCTGGCTCTCGTCAGTGTCCCGGGGTCGATCGATTATCGGGTGCTGCCCGGACTGCGCCGCCGCGACCTACCGGTGACGGCGGCCCGTCACGGCGCTGGTGGCACGGAATGGTGGCGGGTCACCGAATTCCATTCGAGCGCAGCGTGATTCGAAGCGCGACGCGCCGAACCTCCACCCGGATGGTTCGGCGTTCCCATGGTGTCGGTGTTCGCGCTGTCAGCGTTCGTCGGTCGCCGGCAGCGTGACGCTCTCTCCGGTTGCCAGTACCACGGTGTGGCCGCGGCATTCGATCGTGATCGACCGCGCTCCGTCCGTATCGGAGCTGATCTCGATCCGGCGGGCGTCGATCCGCACGGTGAGGCGATGACCGTGGTAGATGATCGCGAAGGTCAGCGTGCCCAGCTGGGGTGGCCAGCACGGGGCGAAGATCAGGCGGTCGTCGCGGGTTTCGAGCCCGGTGAAGCAGCGCTGCACCAGATCGATACTGCCCGCCATCGCGCCCAGGTGGATCCCCTCGGCCGTGGTGCCGCCCTGGATGTCGGCGATATCGGATTCCAGGACGCTGCCGAAGAATTCCATCGCGCGGTCCCGGTTCGCCCGGGCCAGCACCCAGGCGTGGACGACGGCGCTCAGGGTGGAGCCGTGCGAGGTGCGGGCGAGGTAGTAGTCGACGGTGCGCGGGATGTCCGGGCCGCCGAAATCGTAGCCGAGCCCGGCGAACAGCCGCCCCAGCTCGTCGGCCGAGAACAGATAGAACAGCATCAGGACGTCGGCCTGTTTCGCCACCCGATACCGGTCGACGTCGTCGCCTTCGGCCTCGAGGATGCGGTCGAGCCGGCTGGTATCGCCGTAGCGGCGCCGGTAGTCGTCCCAGTCCAGTTCGGCGAGCCGGTCGTATCCGGCGAACTGGCTGATCACTCCCTCGTGGAAGGGCACGAACATCCGATCGGCGACCTCGGCCCAGCGTTCGGATTCGGCGGCCGGCACCGCGAGGCGGTCGAGCAGTTCCGACCGCACCCGCGGCGGCAGCAGTTCGACCGCGTCCAGGGCGCGCCGGATGACCCACACGGCCATGACATTGGTGTAGGCGTTGTCGTCGATGCCCTGGTAGGGCTGCCCGGGATAGCCGGAATGAAATTCGTCGGGTCCGATGACACCGCGGATGTGATACCGGTCGTCGGCGGGATCGTAGGTGGCCCGATCGGACCAGAAGCGGGCGATCTCCACCAGGAGTTCGGCGCCGAATTCGGCGAGGAACGCCCTATCTCCGGTGGCCTGGTAGTAGTGCCACACGTTGTAGGCCACCGCCGGCCCGGCATGTTGCGCGCGAGCGCTGGCGTCCGGATTCCAGTGTCCCGAGCGGGGATTCAGATGCAGGCGCTGACTCTCCTCGCGCCCGTCGCTGCCGGATTGCCAGGGGAACAGGGCGCCGCGACAGCCCTGTGCCCGTGCCGCGGCCCGCGCCTGCGGCAGGCGGCGGTAGCGGTACCGCAACAGTTCTCGCGTCAGCGCCGGATCGCGCAGGCTCACCACCGGCAGCACGAACAGCTCGTCCCAGAACACGTGCCCCCGGTAGGCCTCGCCGTGCAGACCCCGCGCGGGCACCCCGGCGTCGAGGTCCGCGGTATGGCGCGACAGCGTCTGCGCCACCTGCAGGACGTGCAGTCGCAGCGCGCGCACCGATTCCTCGCTGGCGTCCAGATCGATGCGCAGCCTCCGCCACACATGCTCCCAGGCATCGGCGTGCGCGGCGCAGAGCGCGTCGTAGTCCGGCGCCTCGTCGAGCAGGCGCAGGGCGGCCTCGTCGGGTGCGGAGATCGCGCGATCGCGGCCGGTGAACACCGCCGCCGTCTTGTCGACGACGATGTCGTGGCCGGACTCGGCACGCACGACGAAATCGTGGGCGGCGGTACCGTCGGCGAGCGGCGAGCCGGCCGTCTGCCGCCCGTGCGATGTCACCGTGGTCCGGGTGGCCACCGCCACGGTGATCAGCGACTGCGTGGTTCGCATCAGCGTGGATGCGGTGTGCGCGTCCGGGGTATCGATCCGCAGTTCGCTCAGGTGCGTTCCGGACAGGTCGCGGTACCGGTCGACTCCGGCGTTGCGGACCGATGTGTCGATCCCCGACCGGATGGTGAGCGGTCCGCTCCAGTTCTCGGGCGTCACAGTGGTTCGCATCGCGCACGCGTGGGGTGAGTCCATCGACGCGAAACGCTGCTGAACCACCGCCGTGATCCGGCCGGCGGCGTCGCGGCAGCGCAGCCTGCGGGTGAGCACCGCCTGGCGTAGATCGAATTGCTGTGTGTAGTCCGATAATTCGGCATCGTCGAGATCGAACCATTCGTCGTCGGCGATGCGCCAGGTCAGCGGAAGCCAGTTCGGCAGATTCACCAGGCTCTCGTTCTCGACGTGCCGCCCGGCGATATCGTCGCCGAGCCGGTTGTAGATTCCCGCGACATAGGTTCCGGGATAGTGGTGGGTTCCCGCGCGCGTCTCCGGCGCGGCCGCGCGGGTGACGAGGTAGCCGTTGCCCACCGCGCACAACGCTTCGCGCAGCCGCTCGGCGCCGGGGTCGTAGCCGTCGTAGGTGAGCAGCCACGAGCGTCCCACCGCCCAGTCGCTCTCCCCGGTCAGCAATTCGGCCATCCGCTGCAGGAATTCGCCGGCGCGCGCGGGACTGTCGAGGGCGAACCGCGCCGCGGTGCGCCGGTCGCCGGTGTCGCCGTGGCGAACCACCAGCGGCACTCCGGTGACCTGGATCGCGTCGAAGGCGTCCTCGTCGGTCAGATCGTCGCCCAGGTATACCGGCATCACCGGACGGTCCACCAGATCCAGCACCCAGTGCAGCGCCCGTCCCTTGTCCCAGTCCACGTCGGGACGCAATTCGGTGACCTTGCGGCCGGCGGTCACGCGCAGTCCCTGTCCGCGGGCGATGTCGTGCACGGTGGCCACGACCGTCGAGACGGCATCGGCGGCGACCTGACGATGATGGACGGCGACCGCGAATCGTTTCGGCTCGATCAGCACCCCCGGGATCCGGCTCAACCGATCGGCGAGTTCGGCCGCCGCCCGGACCAGCGCGCGTTCGGCTTTCGGGCCGCCGTCGTGCACGTGTTCGGTGCCGTCGGGCGCCATGAGTTCGAAACCGTGGCTACCGGCGTACCAGATGCCCTCGACACCTACGCGCGTGCGCAGATCGTCGAGTCCGCGACCGCTGATCACGGCGACGGGACACCGCGAGGCCAGCGTGGCCAGGGTGGCGCGCACATTCTCGATCGGGATCGCCGCATCGGGATCGGGCACGATCTCCGAGATCGTGCCGTCGAAATCCAGCAGCACCGCGATGCGCTCGTCCTCGACGGCGTCGGCGATCGACGTCCAGCACGCCAGCGCGTCCGCGATCTCCGACAGGCGCCGGAAACCACTGCGCACCCGGATCTCCTCGGCGTCGGCGACCACCACGTCGGCTCCGGTGCACAGCAGCCGGTCCGGATCGCCGGCGCGCTCGATGCCGATCACCAATCCGAACCCGCCGCGCCGCCCGGCGCTCACCCCGGCCTCGGCATCCTCGACGACGACCGTCCGCTCGGGCTCGGCGCCCAGCCGCTGCGCGGCCAGCACCATGGTGGCCGGATCGGGCTTGCCCGGCAGCCCGAGTTCTTCGGCCACGACACCGTCCACCCGCACGGCGAACAGATCCCCCAGCCCCGCGGCGTCGAGTACCTGGGCCGCATTGCGGCTGGCCGAGAACACCGCGGCCCGCACCCCCGCCGCGCGCAGACGGCGCACCAGGGCCACCGTGGTGGCGAACACCGGTACGCCCGACTCGGCGATCCGGGCGAGGAACACCTCGTCCTTGCCGTTGCCGAGGCCGCAGATCGTGGCGTCGGCCGCCGTGTCCGACGGTTCGCCCCGCGGCAGTGAGATCGCCCGGGAGGCAAGGAAATCCGCGACGCCGTCGTAGCGCGGTTTGCCGTCGACGTAGTCCTGGTAGTCGGAGGCGGTGAACGGCGCGCAGTTCTCGCCCGGCCCGGGTGTGCGGGCGGCGAGGAATCCGTCGAAGACCTGCGTCCAGGCGGCGGCGTGGATCGACGCCGTGTCGGTGACCACGCCGTCCATATCGAAGATCACCGCGTCGTAGCGACGCGCGTCGATCACCGGCCCGGTCACCGGTTTGTCAGGGTGCACTCCCCCAGGCTCCGCTCGCGTGCGGGCCCCGGCAAGGTACACAAGTCCTCATCCACGCGGCCACCGGTCGCCGGTCGCTTCAGGCGGCGGCGGCCACGCGCGTATGCCGGTCGGCCGGGACATCGCCTCGAACGGACCACCCGAACCGGCGTCGCCGGCTCCGAGTGTTGCTGTCGCACAGCTGATTCGGGCCGGGCACACATCCCGGCCGGACCTACTCCGGGTCCACATGCTCCGGCACCACGAGCGTCGGGCAGTGGGCGCGATGCAGGACCGTGGCGCGGGTGGACCGCATCGTGGTTCCGGCCAGGCCCGTCCACCGGTGCCGGCCCACCACCAGCAGCTGGGCGTCGCCTGCTCGTTCCAGCAGGATCTGCGCGGGTCCGCCGAACATGATCTGCGATTCCAGCGCGACGTCCGGATACTTCCGGTGCCACGGGGCCAATTGCCGCTCCAGCGCGCCCGTCTCGTCCGCGCGGAACTGCTGAAGTTCTCCGTCGAGGACGAACCCGCCGACGTCGTCATCGCAGCACCGGACGGCCTGCAGACCGACCCCGCGCAACGCCGCCTCCTCGAACGCACAGCCGATCGCGGTGCCCTCCTCGTCGACGCCGACCACCACCGGCCGCCCATCCTCGCCGACGGTGAACAGGCTTTCGCGGTGGACGACCGCGACCGGGCACCGGGCCTGCCGGGTGACCGCCGAGCTGACCGAGCCCAGCAGCGCCCGGCGGACCGCACCACGACCGTGGCTGCCGACCACGATCATCGGCGTGCGCGCCGAGCGCTCCACCAGTGTGTCGATCACCGGATCAGCGGTCAGTTCGGTCGTGACCTCCACGCCGTCGGCCACATGCCGGGCCATGGCCGCGGCCTCCGACAACACGCCTTCGCCGTTCCAGTACAACCATTCCCGGCCGCCGACGATCTCCATCGCGCTGAGCCCGGTGCGCGGCGCCGAGGCCGACGAGAGCAGGATCCGCAATCCGCACCGGCGCACGGCCGCTTCGGCCGCCGCCCACCGCACCGCCTGCAGCGCCGTACCGGATCCGTCGACGGCCGCGACGATCGTCCGCTCGGTCCCGTTGTCACTGCTCATCGCCGCCTCCTGCCGCCGGGCCTGCTCCGATCGTCCGGCGCCGGTGACCGTCGCTCTAGGGCCGAAAGTCGCTACCGCGGGCCGCCTTCGTCCACGCTCCCCCACCGGGGCGAAGTCGGCGCGTTCGTCCCGGCAGGACAGGCCCTTGGTCCCTCGCGCATCGGCGTGAGCGCGGGCATTGTCGAGGCAGACACCGAGAAAGAGGACGCCATGGACTACCGGGTGGACGTGTGCGAAGTGCCGCCGCAGGCCCTGTTGCGACTACCTCGCGCGATCCGGACGGATCGGCCCGGTGCGGACATCACCGCGGGTATGCGCGAACTGTTCGCGACCGTCGCCCGATCCGGTCTCACCGCCAGCGGCCCGACCGCGATCACCTACACCGACACCGAACGATCGGCGGTCGCGACGAGCGTCGACTTCCGCGTGCCGGTCGAGCCCGCCGCCGAGTTGAGTCTGGCCTCGGGCGCCGAAGTGCTCGTCACCCCCGGCACGACGGTGGCCCGCGCCTGCCACCACGGCGGTTACCGCGATCTCGGTGCCGCCTACCGGAGCCTGGCCGAGTGGGTGGATCGCAACGCCTACCGGATCATCGGCCCGCCGACCGAGGTCTATCTCGTCGGTCCCGACGAGGTGAGCGACCCGCGGCAACTCGTCACCGAGGTCCGGCTGCCCGTGGCTCCCTCGCCGACGATCGTCACCCGGGTGCTCGCCGATTTCGGCACGGCACTGGATCGGGCCCGGAACGCGTTGCGGTCCAACGGCTTCACCATCCTCGCGGAGGTGGACCTGAACACGGCGCGGTACGACGGCCGCACCCGGCGCCTGGCCCACCACACCATCCTGGAGGTCTGCCGCCGCAACCTGCTCGTGGCCGAACTCGCGGACGACGACGGTGCCGACATGATCGTGCCGCATCCGGTGGTCGTGCGTGAGCGCTGCGAAACCGTCGTCGTCGAGGCCGTCGATCCGGCGATCTGGGCCCGCGCACTCGGAAACGAGGAACTGCTGACCCTCGCCGCCGACAGCCGCCGCCACCTGATCGCGGCGATCGACGATCTCGCCGCGACGACAACAGCCCACGACGGTTAGCTTCTCGCCCAACCTCTTCGGCGATCGCGGGCGCGCCCGTCCGAGCCGTGCGGTGGCGGGTCGCCGCCGCACCTCCTACGGTTGATCTTGTCACCGGCAGTCACCGAAGGAGCCCGCGCATGTCCGACGATCAGTGGCTCAACGCCGAAACCCGCCGCGTCACCACCGATTCCGTCGAACTCGCGGTGACCGACGCCGGAGCCGGGCCACCGCTGGTCCTGCTGCACGGCTGGCCGCACACCCGCCGCATCTGGCATCGCGTCGCCCCGGCGCTGGCGCGGTCCCACCGGATCATCGCGCCTGATCTGCGCGGGCTCGGTGAGAGCGAGCGCCCCGCCGACGGGTACGACGCCGCGAGCGTCTCCGCCGATATCGTGAGCCTGCTCGACCACCTGGGCGTCGAGCGCGCCTCGATCATCGCAGTGGACGCCTCGGTGCCGGCCGCGGTACTGACCGCCCTGCAGCGGCCCGATCGGGTCGACCGCCTGGTGGTGATGGAGTCCCTGCTCGGCACGCTGCCCGGCGCCGAGGATTTCCTGGCCGCCGGGCCGCCGTGGTGGTTCGGTTTCCATTCGGTGCCGGGCCTGGCCGAAACCGTGCTGCTCGGCCACGAATCCGACTACATCGACTGGTTCCTCCGGGCCGGCGTCCCGCATGAGCCGATCGATCCCGTGCTGCGAGAACACATCCTCGACGCCTATACCGGTGCGGACGCGTTGCGGGCCGGCTTCGAGTACTACCGCGCCCTACCCCGGACGGCCGGACTGCTGGCCGAGGCGACCGCGGCAGCGCGGCTGACGGTGCCGACACTCGCGCTGGGCGCGGGCTCGGTCGGCGACGCACTGCATCGCCAGCTACGGCCGATCGCGAAAGATGTTGTCGGGCACGTGATTCCGGATTGCGGTCATATCGTCCCACTGGACGCCCCCGAAGCACTACTGGAGCTGGTCACACCGTTCGTGGCATGACGCCCGCTCACATCGAATAGCGCAGGATGGCGGCGGCCGACGCCTCGTCCGGAATATCGGCCTTGCGCACCGCGAGCACCCGCGCGCCCGAAAGCAGTGCGCGGCGGGCGATCTCGTCGAGAATGCCCGGCGTCTCGGTCTCGGATTCGGGACCGAAATCGATCGCACCGGTGTCCTCGGCGACCGTGCCGGGCACGGCGGTGTCGATGTCGACCAGCAACGTCTGCACGATGCCGAAGGTGGCCGC
>NZ_BAFW01000339.1 GCF_000308535.1 Nocardia cerradoensis NBRC 101014
CTCGAGGAGCCGGTGCCGGCGCCGGAGATGGAGCCCGAGACTAGTTCCGGTAGCCAGCAATACGGTTTCCTCGCTGACGCCGAGCGCGGTGGCGATCGCGGTCATGGTCCGCGGAGTGGGGAATGCATTTAGTTGCTGCGTTGCTAGCTGTTGCCATCGCGCCGCCCCCAGGAGCGGGGTGCCGGATTGGACTCCGCCGGCGCGGGCCAGTTGCTCGTAGGATCGGTCGCCTTTGCTGATTCGAATCAGCTCCCCTAGGTCCATTACCGTCTCTCTGTTTGCGGCCAAGCACATGCTTGCCTACGGGCTGTTGCTGGGATGTTGAAGCGTTTACCACGCCGTTCGCCATTATCAAGCATTACCACCGATTATCAATCGCCTACCGCAGGTTTGCCAGTCCTATACCAGCAGTTGACTTTCCGACCGGCAGGTGAGCTAATAACCGGAAACCAGTCGTAACAAAGAAGTACCGCAGATAACTGTTGGGCAGGGGGTTGGCCGCACCGATGAAGTTGAAGTCAGTCGCCACATTGCGCGCGTTGATGAATCAGTCCGGGCTATCGACAAGGGCACTCGCACACAAGGCCGGCCTACGCCACCACTCCGCGATCGACCATTTGCTATCCGGTCGCCGCGACTCGTGCGATCCGCAGCGAGCCACCGAAATCGCGGCAGCACTCGGCGCGCCGAGCGAGCTGCTATGGGAGTCGGAGGACGCCCGATGAGCACGGAACCGTCATGGATGACATGTGCGGATGTCGCCGAGCGCTGGCAGTTGAGCACCCGCGAGGTGCAACGAATGGCAGCCCGCGGCGAGATCACTCACATGAGAGTTGGCCGGCAGATCCGAATCCAGGCGGCCGTCGTGGCCGACTACGAGAAGGCGGCCACTCGGCGCAGGCGGACACAGCGTGTGTGACCGCCGCGACGTGGAAGGTGTCCCCGTTGCAGTTGACGTAGCCTGCTGGAATGGCGACGGACCGAACCCCCGACTCGCGGGCGGATGCCCTTCTGGAGCAGTTACGTACGGCATCGGCCGAGCTCGAGGAAACCACTCGGCGGCTGACCGAGCGTCGCAATCGGATCATCGTGCAGCTGTGCGAGATGCAGCCGCTACTGTCCCGCAAGGCCATCGCCGATGCTGCGGACCTGTCGGAGAACATGGTGTACACGGTGTTTCGCAAAGACAAGGAGCGTCGAGGAACAGCCAAAAAGGATTGACCGGACAGTTGCCGAAACAGACTACAATCGATTAAAGTCGATTACCGAAAGGGAGACCACCGGACTGCCATCCGATGGTCTCCCTCTACCAGAAAAGCCGAGCGGGACACCTAGGAATTGGACCGCGCCGACTGTTGTGCAGGCTAACGCAGCTGCCTACAAGCATGCAAGCATGCTTAGCAGGTGACACAAGCGCTGGTTGGTTCTCTGCCTACAGCCGGTTTGGTCTCTGTGCCGCTCCCTATTGAAAGGGAAGCCCAGGCCGATGGCATATTTGACTAACCGGGAAGCCGCCGAACTAATGCATGTGCATCCCGGCACCCTCACCCAATGGCGGAACAAGGGCCGGGGCCCGAAGTTCATCAAACTAGGTGATGGGAAGCAGCCGCGCATCCGTTACACCGACACGGATGTGAAGGCGTGGATGGACCAGTACAACATGACCCCGGAGGCTCGCGACAAGGCCGGAGCCGTGGCATGAGCAATCCCCTCGCGAACATCGAAACCCCGGTCCTGGTCGCCCGCACGGCCGTCCTCACCGAGGTCGAGAAGACCTTCAAAGCCCATCGGACCGCGCACCGCGCCGAGCTGGCCGCGCGGATGGGCCCCGGCTCGAAGATCACGGCGTTTGATCCGGCCGACGACACGCTGACGTTGGGCACGGCCAGCATGTCGAACCCCGATCCGGTCGCCTACATCACCGACAAAGACGCGTTCGAAGCGTGGTGCCGGGTGACGTTCCCCGATCCGCTGGAGACGTGGACCGAGATCGACGCCACCGACGCCGAGGTGATCGAGGTATTGCGTAAGCACGCACCGCATTTGGTGATCGTGCACAACAGCATCAAGTCGACCGTGATCGAGCGCGGCCTGGACCGCGCGGCGAAACAGGATGTGCCCGGCACGAAGCGCACGAAGGGCAAGTCGACGCTGACGGTGACCCCGGCCGAGCACGCCCGCGCGGTGGTGCAGGCCATGGTGGCCCAGTCGCCGGTCCTGCGTGAGCTGGAGGCGTAGGTGGCCGACGCGAAACCGACTGTGTTCGAAGCATTCTCGGCGGTCCAAGGTGAAATCCAGGCGATCGAGAAGAACGAGCACAACAGCCAGCAGGGATTCAACTTTCGCGGCATCGATGCCGTGATGAACGCGGTCGGGCCGGTGCTGCGCGAGCACGGCGTTTTCATCATCCCGCGCGGGCTGTCGATCCAGTTCGAGCGCTATGAGACCAAGTCGAAGACCGCGATGCGTAACGCCACCGTGGAAATGGAGTACACCGTGTTCGGCCCGGCCGGGGATAGCTTCACCGGCAGTGCGTACGGCGAAGCGGCGGACTCGGGCGACAAGGCGGTGTCGAAGGCGCAGAGCGTGGCCTTTCGGACATTCCTGTTGCAGGGGTTGACGATCCCGACCCGGCAGGACGATCCCGACGCGAGTTCGCATGATCGGGTGACGTTTTCGCAAGAGGCGCAGGACGCGCGCGACGACCTGACGGAGCTGTGCGCTCAGCTCGGCATCCATCCCCGTAAGGCCATGCGGGACTTCGCCGATGCGAACGGTGGACTCGATATCCGCCAGGCCACCGATCCCGGGCCGATCCGCGGGCTGGCCAACCGGTACCGCGCCGAGAACCCGGCACCCGACTTCGCCGAGAACCAGGGGGCCGCCGGTGACGAACCCGCGTGAGGTGTGGTCGCCGGTCGCTGTCGAACAGCGCCTGGCCGACATCGACCACCTGATTACCCGGGGCGTGAATACGCTCGCCGACGCCTACGACAAGTACGCGACGCTGAAGAACCAGGTGGAGGTGGAGACAGCGCGCGCGTACGTGAACCACCGGGGCCCGGCGCACGAGAAGAAGTACGCCGCGATCCTGGCCACCGAGCAGCTGCGCGCCCAGCTCGCCGTCGCCGATGCTGTCTACCACCGGGCGCGGTGGAAGAACGAAGGACTGACCGAGCAGTTGAAGGCGGTTCAGTCCATCGGCGCGTCGCTGCGGTCCCAGTACGAAATCGCTGGCCGGGGTGCCGCGTGATCACCGCGACCGAAGGCCGCCGCATCGTGCACACACGGTGCGGCGGCCGGTGCGAACGCTGCGGCACCGCGGGCTACACCGTGCACCACCGCCGCAAGAGGTCCCAGGGCGGCACCTGGGATCCGTCGAACCTGCTGGCGCTGTGCGGATCCGGCACAACCGGCTGCCACGGCTGGGTCGAAGCGAACCCGGCCGCCGCGATGGACCTCGGGTTCTGGCTGGCCAACGGCGAAACATCGGCTGATACGGCCGTCTGGCTGTGGCGCCGGTGGGTGCTACTACCCGACGACGAGGGGCCGTTACTCGCCTCCGGATCGAAGTACCGAACGTGATCACCGAGGGGGCCGCGACCGTGCGGCCCCCTCACTGATGTGTCCCCCGGCCGCCGGCCCGGGGCATGATCGACCCAGCAGACGGATTGAGCCGTCACACACCAGAGGAGCTGGTTTTGAGCAACGACGAGATCACCATCTCCGTCGATGTGCGGTTCGCGATGGTCCCGCTGTGGGTGACCCAATGCGAGCTGATCACCGATCGCGCTCTGCGCCTGTACATAGTGCTGCGCCAGCACGCCGACAACGCCACCGGCACCTCCTGGTGCAAGCGGAAGACTCTGGCCGCTGAATGCCGGTGCAGCGTGAAGACGTTGGATCGAGCCTTGCGGGAACTCGTAGCGGCCGGGGCGGTGACAGTTCGAGCCCGGTGGAAGAGTGCCGGCCCGAATCCGTCGTATTCGTTCGAGCAGTCGGCTACCCATCCGGAACAGACCAGTTCGCTGTACACGGTGCGGTCCCTTCCTCCGGCCGCACCGGCGAGGGGTGGGGACAAATTTGTCCCTACCCCCAACGCCGATCCGGAGGGGGGTGGGGACAGATTTGTCCCCCGGGGTGGAGACAGATTTGTCCCGGGGGTGGGGACAGATTTGACGCCCAAACTAGACCCACCGGAACTAGACCCAGAGGAACCAGAAGAGGGGGGTTGCGTTTCCGGGGTACCTCACTTGCCCGCGGACTCGCCTGTGGATAACCCCACCCCCCAAGCGAATCCGATCGAAGCCAACGAACCGCCCCCGCCGTGGTGCCCGGACCATCCTGGCAATCCCGGCGACGTGAAGTGCGGCCAGTGCAAGGAACGCCGGTTGGAACGGAAAGCGTGGGAGGAGCGCGCCGCCCGCGCACGGGCCGCAGCAGAGCGCGAACAGGTCGCGTCCCGGATGCGCGCCGACGCCGCCACGATCACCGCCTGCGGCATGTGCGACGAGGACGGGTTCATCGAACCGGCCCTCAAGTGCCTCCACGATCCCGCAGCGATCGAGACTGCCCGCGAAGGCTCGGCCAAGGTGCGCGCCGCTCTCGCCTCGCGGCCCCGCCGCTACCGCAACAGCCCGCTGATCAATCACCACCACCGCACGAGAGAACACCCGGCATGAGTGACCGCAGCCGCTACCCCGATCCCACGCCCCGCGAGCTCGAGTGGCACCACAACCGCTGCCGCAAGGGCTGGCTGTCGCCGTGGAACGCCCCGCACCCGATCCCTTGCCTGGTGTGCAAGCCGCACCTGCGCCGCACCTTGGCCACTAACGACTGCGACCCCAACGCCCCATACGCCCGGAGGTGAACCCCGATGACCGTGGTACCGCTACACCAGCCCCGCTGGGATCCCGACGAACATCTCATCGACGCGGCCATTGCGGGTCGAGTTCGGGGCACCGACCTGCCGACGACCGACCGCGCATGGCTGGTCGCGCACCTCACTCACCGCGGCCACACCACCGACACCATCGCCGCGTGGCTGCACTGCTCACGCCGCACCGTCCAGATGTCGCGCACCGAACCCGTCGCCGTGCTCACCACCCGGCTACTCGCCGCCCAGGCCGCCGTCGACAAAGCCCTGTCGCAGGCCCGCGCGTCCCGCATAACCCCCGCCGCGATCGACCGGCTGATCAGCGAGAACCAGCGGTTGCGTGATTCCCGCGGCGAACTGATCGACCAGCTGGCCAAGGCGCGCCAACTCGCCGACATCCCGTGTCCCCCATCGGTGATCGTCGTCCACCCCGCCCGCACCCGCCGCCGGCCACCCGTGGCCGTCCCGACGCTGCCCCTGTTCTGAGGACCAATTGCGCTACACCGCCCCCAGTTACACGCCCACCCGCATGGAAACAGTTGGCCGCAAACGAGGACGCGCCCAACTCGCTGCCGCCGGAGTTCCCGGATTCATGCCCGTCGAACGCGTCCAAACCCACATCGCCGGACTGCTCGAACTCCGGCTACCCATCGCCTCCATCGCCCGCGACGCCGGGGTCACCAAGAAGACCGTGCTCAACATCCACCACGGCGCGTACGAGACCGTCCGAACCCGCATCGCGGTGCCGATCCTGCGCGTCGACTTCCACCCCAACGAGCGGCAAGGAAACGTGCTGGCGGTCGGTGCTGTCCGCCGTCTGCGCGCCCTGCACGCGCTCGGGTGGACGTGGGGCCGCATCGCCGCCCGCACGCCCGGCGTTTCGCAGACGACGATTTCCCAACTCGCCCGCTCGGGCACCGACACTGTCCTCATCGCCTGGGACACCTGGCACGCTATCCACACCGCGTGGGAAGAACTGTCCGGTACCCCGGCCACCGAAGGCCGGTTCGAGCTGGCGCGCCAGCATGCCCGCAAGGAACTGTGGGCCCCGCCGCTGGATTGGGAAGACCTCGATATCGATGATCCGCGGGTCACCGTCACCCCTTCCGGCGCCGCGTCCGGGATCGGGTTACGTGAGCGCGCCGACGACCGCCGGCGGGAGGTCGCGCGCCTGACCGGGATCGGTTTGTCGGCGGAGGAGATAGCGGTCCGGCTCGGCATCACCAAACGGCATGTGGTCCGATACCGTCAAGAGACCAATACACGCCTCTGCGTGTCTAGTTTTGAGAATGAGTCGGTGGCCTAATTCCCAACTGTCCCAGCAGATTCCGACACGCCGCGCATCAATTGACAGTGCCCGCGATCGAGTGTAAGTTTCAACCCGTTAGACGGAGAAGCCGTCGCCAACCGGAGGAGCCGGTATGTATTCACGCATCACAAATCCCGACACAGGCGTGACGATCACCCGCCGCAGCGAGCGGCGACTCACCGAAACCGTCGCGATCGAAGCCTGCGACACGGTCGATTTCACGGTTGCCGAACTGCGCGACCTCGCCACCGCAACACAGCACCTGCCCGACACCACGCCTGTCCTGCTGATCGAGACCGATGGCGGGGATCGCAGCATCCACGGTCTTTCCGTGTACTACACGCGCGACCTCGATGCCGTGGACCCGGACGCCGACCGCCTCAACATGATCGAGACGCTGGCCCGGCAGATCGTCACCGATCACCTCGCGGTCCGGTTCGAAGAGTCCGCCGCCTGGACCCGCGATGGCATGAGCGACATCCCGCAGGCCGACGCCGACGCGATCGTCGCCCGTGCGAACACCTTCATGGCCGCCGTGGCCGACGCCTTCCGCAAATCGGGAGCCGACCAGTGAGCCACGACGCCTGCGGACACTGCGGCAACGTCCACACCTCCGGCGACCCGTACGCCCTGATCGAGCAGTACCGGGACCAGTACGCCGCCGCCCCAAACCTGACCCCCGCAGCGATCGATGACATCTTCGCTCTCGCCCGCTGCCTCCACTCACAGCTGTACGAAGCCGTCGCCGACCTGCACAACCTCCGGCTCGGATTCGGACGCACGGACGGCCGCGTGGAGGAATCCGGCACCAGGTTCGCAGTACGCCGCCGCGACGGAAAGATCATCGAGTCCCCGGCGCCCGACCTGGCCGTGAGCCGCTTCGACAACATGAACGCCCAGGCCGTGGATCTCGGCTTCGAAAGCGCCGACGCCGAAGTGGTGCGCCGCAACTGGGCCCTCTACGTCGAGGACTGGACGGCCTTGCCGCCCAGCGATATCGAGCAATACCGCCTCGATGATGAGCCGCCGTTCTGATGGCCGCCTACACCGCCGAACACAAACTCTGCCGCGGCCAAGGCTGCCCGATCTGCGGCTACACCGGCGAGGTCATCCGCGATGACGACTACCCCAGCGTCTGACCTCAACACCCCGGTCAACCGGCACGCCACCTGCCCCTACCTGTGGCTCGACGGCACGCACTGCATATCCGGATGCCGGGAAGAACCGCGCTGCATCACCGACGAACCCCGGACCGGCTGGCAGCTCCGCGACGCCGCCGGCCGGTTCGTTCCCCGCTCCACCGACCAGATGAAGGCCATCGCGCAACAGCGGTGGACCGACTATCAGAAAGGAATACGCAATGCCCGACACCACCTCCGACGCCGATGAGGAGACGACGGCCCGCCCGTTCGCCGACTTCATCCGCGAGCTGCGCGGCGGCGCGGTCCACGACGAACTGACCGAAGCCCTGCACGCCCTGATCGCCGCGGTGGAGTCCACCCGGAAGAAGGGCAAAGTCACGTTCTCGATCGAGCTGGCCTACGAGAAGGGCACCCAGACCCTCGCCGTGAAAGACGTTGTCGTGGCCGCGATCCCGAAGCCCGACCGCGCCAAGACGCTCTGGTTCGTGGACCGCGAGGGCAACCTCACGCGCAACGACCCGAATCAGCTCCAGTTCTCCGGCATCAAGATCGTCACCCCCGAGACCCGAGAGGCCAAGCAGGCATGAACCACCCGACCACCCCGCGCACCGAAGCCGACGCCGTCGCCGAGCTCGCGCAGGAAAGCGCCCGATACGGACAGACCTACGACCCGCACGGTGACCGCGCTATCACCTTCGATGTCCTCCGCAGCGACGAACGCGTCCACGTCGACTCGATGGAGCGCTACGCCGCCCGACCCGACCGGCGGCGCGGCAACACCACCGTCA
>NZ_BAFW01000338.1 GCF_000308535.1 Nocardia cerradoensis NBRC 101014
ATGTTCCGCTTCGTACGAGCGCACGATGGTGGCAGCGTCGCAGAATATCGCAGTGAACTCGACTACTGGGACACTCGATGGCAGGGCCGGCCGACCTCGAACCTGCTCGGCCAGTTGACCTTCCGCCGCGCCGCGCTGGCCCGTCCGGTCAGCGCTGTCCGTGGCATGTCAGTGCATTCCGCATTTCAGACGGATGAGGTGTCCGACTCGTAGGAGAAACGGCCCACCATGTTCCACCTCCCGTCCGAGTTCTTGACGAATCGATAATTCGCCCTGCACAGGCCGGAGCCGAAGCGTTCGTGCAGGTCGACCAGATCGCAGATTGCCTGAACGAGATCGTCGTCGGGGATGTTCGCTGACTGAAGCTCAGAGACGAGCGAGTACTGGATCATTCTGTCTTGCACCGTGATCGACAGTTCCGCGTGGGTCTCGCCCCCGTAGAGATGGCGCAGCACGTGGCCACCCAGGTTCTTGTCTATCGGCTGCTGCTCATCGAGCGGAACGGGGGAACTGCTCACTAGGCTCAGCCTTCCTCACCATAATGCATGCAACAACTTCAGGAGCCTGCTCATGCGCTGCATTCGGCAATAGCGGACGTTATGCATCGCACCAGGTTCCGGCGGCCGGCGCCCCGCGCTGGCGGGCTCGGTCAGCGGTATGCGGCATAGAGTGAATCCCAGCGAGGCTCCAAGCCGGACCGAGTGCCACAATCGGGCAGGTGGAAGAGATCGAAAGGATCGCCGAGTCTATCGCCGCCAGTCCTGGCCAGGTGGTCGCGGTGGAAGTCGGTGATCGCGATCGGGTGGCGGACCTGGTTGCTCGTCTCCAACCGATCTACGACTACGGGTACGACGCCGATGACGGCGCCGACGTTCGGTTGGCGCTCGGGTCTGCCTGCTCGACGCTGGAGCGTGCGCTCGAGCACTTCGCCGCCGCAATGCAGCTTCCCTACGGTGCCGCGCGAACCCTGTGGGAGTTCTTCGAAGCAGTGAGCCAACGCCCTTCCGCGTACCGGAGCTGCCTTGTCGTCGCGGATGCGGCCGAACTGCTCGCCGACGAGGACGAGCTCATGTGGCGCGCACTGGCCGACGAGCTGGTCGATGGACCCCGCTGCATGGGAGGTGGTTGGGACACACTCGTTCTGGTCGATGACCATACCGGCTGGGCGAGTTCACGATTCGGATCGGCAGCCGATGCAGAGCTGGCTGCGAAGGCCCGACTTTCCTCCGACGAGTACGCAGCGTTGCAGCGCGGACTGGAATTGCGATACCGAGCCGACTGAGTCGCCAGGAACAGGCGCACACCGACCTCCCATCCGGCAATCGGCATGAGCGCGCGCATGTGAGTTCGCTAGAGTCAGCCGGACGGTGCGGCCGGAGCGTCGGATCTCACGAGGCGCCAGCGCTGATTGGGTCGAGGAGAGGCGCACAGGTTATTCTGCTTCGGAACGTGACGCGATGTGTGAGTAGGGGTTTGACGTGCAGATATGGGATGTCAACGGGGTCGGGTTTCGTAGGGGATTAGCGTCTGGGAAGAAGTAGGGCAGCACCCGTATAGCTACTGGTAGAGGGGGCTCGGCCGAGCCCCCCAGCGGGACTCGGGCCACCCGGCGTGACAGTCGACATCGGTGATATCGTCATGGTAAGTCAATTCAAACCTGAACATTCGATCCCTTGCATCTATCGCGCCTGCATGAACCATTCCTTGACAGTGGTAAGGACGAGATTGCTGCTATCGGCCTTTATGTCACCGTAAAAGGAAAGTCTATACATTCCTCCGCCTCGGTTGATCTGCGTTAGGTCGGGTGTCGAATGCTCCATCGCGCAGCTGTTTGAGATGGCTTCGATATTCTTTCCTGGGTACTTTATCGAGATCTTCTTGCGTGCATCAGAAGCTCATAGAATAGTCGAACATCTACACTTCAAGAGACTAGTATCGAAATCCTTCGAGCCAGTCGCCTTTTAACATATGCCTGGGGATGTAGTCCGATTCGACCTCGATCGCAACTTCCATGTCGTATCCAATGCAGGCTATAGCAAGTGGGGCCAGGGCAATTGCTCCCGTGGCGTCGTCAAAGCGCTCAATATCCGATGTCCAGTAGACTTTGTGAAATTCTAACGCATCTTTCAGTGCTTCATTGAAGGGACTTTCGCCTTTGAAGATCAAAGAATGGAAGAGATGCACAGGCGGATAAAGAATCGTTTGAAGGTAACCTTCCGAAACGAAACGAACTGCATCAGGATATGACGCCTCCATTGCTCTCAGAAGACGAGACGCCAAGCCGTCACCTCGAAGCCAAAACGTTTGCAGAACATCTACCCAAAGATAGACGAACTCATCTTCCCGACTAGCCGCTCGAAGCCTGTCGACCGGGATTTTGCATAGCATGGTCATCCTAGCTTGGTCTCTGCAGATAACAGCGAGATAGAAAGCGCTTAGCCAATTCGAAGCACTAGCGAATGTCCGTGCGCTGATCATGGGCAGCGTTCTGGTCTTATCTAGAATGAATAACTCAATCGCATCGGCATTATCGCCGGTTACTTCAAAAATTGCCGAGCCCACCTGCAAAGCTATTGCAGCCGACGCGCACGTCGCAAAATAATCGGCATCCCGATCCGTCCAGAAGCTCAAATACATCGCCCGGAGGGCTGCCTCGAACGTCAGGCCGATAGAATCCGGCATATCTTCGAGGGAACTTAGGCGCATGGCAAGGTCGGACCGGGCTTCCTGAGCTCGCACTTCATCCGTCTTTCCTGGATGCCCATGATGAGCGACCATGACGGTCACGGCGTACCACCTTTGCTACGATCGTATTCCCGTACACCAGCCCGAGTACGAGGAAAATGGCAACTATGTCGGGGTCAGTGTGCCCCTTCGGCTTCGGTAGCAGTCGGCCCGCCTCCTCATCTTCGTTCGGCTACTGTGCCCTGGCGACGTTCGGCCGGCGGGCTCAGATGACCCCTGCCCGTTGATCTTCCGCTGCGCCGCGCTGGCCGGTTCGGTCAGCGCGACTCGCGGCATTGCAGGACAGTGGCGTCGATGGCCCATTTCATCGATTCGCCATCAAGAACTGTTGGGCACCAACCCGATCGGGGCAGGTCGGCGATCTCCCATCGGTCAGCGATCCCCCAAGGCATCTGCTCGATACCCCGCCACAGCCATCTGGCCGTACTCATCTCGATTCGGTCCCATTCCCGGTGGCCGCAATGCCATGGCCGACTACCGTGAAGCTCGGCGATGGCAAACCCGTTGCGCTGGCGTGGATGTAGACCCACCCGCCGTAGTGCATCAGCACGGACACTGACGTGGAACGAATACGGTGGTGGAGGCCCGCCGTGTTTACTGAGGGGGTAAGCGCGATACTCCTCGGCTCTGAATGCGTCCCAGTCGATGCCGCGTCGGCGTAGTCAAACAGCCAGGAAGCGCTCGACGCTGAGCTTGGGCTCACACCAATAGGGGCCGATGACGATCCTGTCCTGATCGTGGGGAAACGACATCGGCCGAGTTCGCTCGGCTTCACCGTCCTCGCCTCGACGTGGCAAAAGCAACTCCGTCATGACCCGACCATGCCGTGTCTGCAGAGTTCCTACCACCACACTCTCTGGTGGGATGCGCTCAGCCGACGGACTGCTTCCAGTCGCACGCTCATCGGCATGAGTGCGCACTCGAGTTCACTAGAGTCAGCCGGACGGCGCGGCCGGAGCGTCGGAACTCGCGAGGCGCCGGCGCTGGTTGGGTCGAGGAGAGGTGCAGAGGTTATTCTGCTTCGGAACGTAGCGCGATGTGTGAGCACGGGTTTGACGTGCCGATATGGGATGTCAACGTAGTCGAGTTCCGCTTCAACGTGTAGCGGATCGGCATCTGGAAAGAAGTAGGGCAGCGCTTTCAGCGCTGCTGTCAGCGACCTTGCTGAGGCCCCCATCCGGTATTCGGGTGGGCGCTCTGTCGTTTCGCCGGCGCGGTGCGATGGCCGACCTCGACGGCGCGGTAGGCGGCCTTTCCGTGTGTCCTGATCGGGATCAGTTCGAATCCGAGGGCAGCTCTGGCCGGAAACGCAGCGCGTATCCGGTCCCGACGGGGCGGTGAAGATTCTCTCGACCGCGGCGATGAGTTTTCCGGACGGCCCCCGTCTGTACTGCTGAACGCGCCACCAACCCGGCGCGACCGACCCAGAAGGAACAAGAGATGACCGCCATCACCGCCACCCAGACCACTGCCGCCGTCCGCCCCGGCAAGATCCGCAACCGCGTCCTGTGGACCCTGCAGGTCGTGCTCGGTCTGTTCTTCATCATCGCCTCCGGCGGGCCGAAGCTCGTCATGCCGCACACCCTGATGGAGAACAACGCCACCGCTTTCTCGATCCCGTTGGCGCTGCTGGTCTTCATCGGTCTCGCCGAAGTCGCGGGCGGGATCGGACTCATGGTGCCGCGCCTGACCGCGGCCGCCGCGATCGGGCTGGCGATCGTCACCTTCCTCGCTGCCGGCTTCAACGCCTTCCTGGCAGGCGCCCCGGAATTGGCTCCGTTCCCGCTGGTGCTCACCGCGATCTTCGCCTGGATCGCCTACGAACGCCGGGCCTCGATCACCGCCTTGGGTGCGCTGATCAAGCGATGACCCGCGCATAACGTCCGGCTACCGGCGGCACCCAGCGGCCGGTAGCCGCATTGTGCGTTAGGGGGACGGTCCGGTCGGGTTGGTCGGGCTGTCGCATCGGAGTCGCGGGATGGACACCCCCGGATCGGGCCGCCTGCCTGCGCCCTCCGAATCATGTGATGGCGGTTGTTGTTTCGCGGCGGGCGGTGTGTGCCCCAGCCCTACGCGCGAGCCTGTGCCTTGCGCGGGGGAGGACTGCTTTGCCATCGGCCGCTGGATGTCAGTCCTGTGGCAATCTGGCGGCGTGGGTGAGCACGAACTGGTCGGGCATGGCGGCGGAACCACAGCGATTCTCGAGAGGATTGCGGCCGGCAAGGCGGGTGTCGTCGACATAGAGGGGCCCCTGGCAATAAGGATGGGGTCTCGCCGGCCTGCCACGCACTATGAACGTTGAGTCTCTCGGTAAAAAGCTTGCATCTATCGAGGGGCTTTCGCGGCCTGCTGGTGACTTGCCGCGACAACGGGCGGCCAATCCTGTGGTTCGATATTGGCAGGCTTTCGACTGTGGTCTTCGCTCCAGTCGAATACAGGTGTCGGAGGGCCCCAGTGTCTCGGTTCATTGAACGAGATGGTGCCGCTACCGAAGTCTGCCTCATCGAATCGGGCGTTGCCGGTGAAGGTCACCTGGTCGAACCGTGCCTTGCCGGCGAAGGTCGTGCTGCCGAACCATGTATTGCCGGCGAAGCTCGCGCGGTCGAATCGGGCATGGCTGGAGAAGACGGTGCCGCCGAATCCTGCGTCGCCCGTGAAGGTGGCGCCGCCGAATCCTGTGTTGCCGCCGAAGGTTGCGTCACCGAACTCGGCGTTGCCGGTGAAGGTCGCCTCGCTGAACTCGGCGTCACCGGAAAAGTTGACGCTGTCGAATCCGGTGTTGCCGGAGAAGGTCGCGCCGTCGAATCTTGCGTTGCCGGCGAAGGTCGCGTCGCCGAACCGGGCATTGCCGGACAGGGTCGCGCCGTCGAACCGGGCGTCAGCGGCGAAGGTTGCGTTGCCGAACCGGGCGTTACCGGAGAAGGCTGCGCCGTCGAAATGGGCGTTGCGGGAGAAAGTTACGCCGTCGAACCGGGCGTTGCGGGAGAAGGTTGTCTCACCGAAGTTGGCGTCGCCCGCGAAGGTGGCGCCGCCGAACCGGGCGTCGGCGGAGAAGTTCGCACCGGCGAACGAGGCGTTCTCGGTGAAGGTTGCGTTGTCGAACCGCGAGTGTCCGGACAGGTTTGCGCCGTCGAAATGCGCTCTGCCGGAAAAGATTACGCCGTCAAACCGGGCGTTGCCGGAAAAGGTTGCGCCGTCGAACCACGCGTCGGCAGCGAAGGTTACGCCGTCGAATTCGGCGTTGCCGGCGAAGGTCGCGCTACCGAACCGGGCGTCGCCGGAGAAGGTCGCGCCGCCGAACCGAACAGCACCCGAGAACTGAGCACGGCTGAAATCGACGTTCTCGAGATAGGCCGTTCGGAAGTCGAAATCGGCTGTGGACCAGCTATATGCGGCCTCGGGCCGAAGGTGGTCGGTCATGACACGGACGATGGTTGCCCGGACTTCTCGGTCATTGTGCCGATATTCGTGGTGGTGTTCCCGGTCGTCGGCGTGGGTGTTATCCGCCGTCGCGCGGTGCTGTTTGATGACCAGTTTGCTCTGGTGGTTGGCACCGAGCTCCGGACTGTAGGGCAAGCGGAGGTATCCGCACAGCACGTCGATGCATTGCTGGCGGCGCGGGCCGTCGGATTCGTCGGCGACACCGGCCATCGCGTAGACCCCGGCGATTCGGACCGCGACATCTGTCGCGCCGAGTTGGGCCGCTGCGGCGCCGAAGCGCTCGACGAACCGGCTCTGTTCGAGATCGCGTTGACGCCGGTAGGCGATGACCAGGGCGACCACGCCGCCGACACCGGCGACGACGGTCAATGCGACACGAGTGATATCGATTTCGGCGGCCTGTTTGGTCGCATCGACGGGGGTGATCCAGCGCAGGAATCCGTAGGCTGCGAAGGCCACAGCCAGTCCGGCGAGCAGCGCTGCCGTGACCGCGGGGAACAGCCGTATTCGTCCCGCCCGGCGGCTGAATGCCGCGCGCGATTCCTTGGTCAACGCTGCGCGCAGCGCGGTCGGTCTCGTACGTGCCTGTGCGCGAAGTGCGCTCACCCTCCTGGTCACTGCACGATTCTGCTCGATACCGAAAATAAGCGCCATCGAGCGTCGGCAATCTTCCTGACCTGCTGCGCGTTCAGTCCGGCAGCCAGTGCAGCTCGTGTGCCAGGGCCTTGGCGACGGTACGGATGCGGCGGTGTAGGGGTGACTGCACGCGGGGGAGGACCAGGTGGATGGTCAAGGTGGGTGCGCCCCGCAGCGGTCGCCACGTGAGACCGGCCGGTTGTGTCGTGACCGCGACTTCACCGGCGGGGGCGAGGGTGAGCCCGTCGCGTAGGTCGCGCTGAGACATGTCGAAAGAGACTGCGGGCGTGTGGAATCGGGGGCTGGCGTCGCGGAACAGTGCGGACAGCTGATCGTGGATCACCGGGTTGGCCGCACGGTCGGGGAGCCGCAGCGGATATGTGGCCGCGTCGGCGATCTCGATCTCCGGATGTTCGGCCAGCGGATGATGTTGTGCCAATTGGACCCCGACGCGCTCACGCCGCAGCGGAAACCGGCGCACGCCACGTCCCGGCTGTTCCCCGCGGGTGATCCCCGCATCGATGCGGCCGTCGGCGACCGCGGGGGAGATCTCCGGTGTCGCCATCGGGACCGCGCTGACCTCGAGTCCCGGGCTGCTGCGAATGAGCCGGTCCACCAGGGCGGGTGCCGTCTCGGCCCCCGTGCTGAGGCTGTATCCGATGCGCAGCGTGCCCAGTTCACCGGCCCCTGCTTTCCGGGCGGTGTCCCACGCCCGGTCCAGCGCCGCCAGCGCGGGCGGCGCGGACTCCGCCAAAGCCGCACCGGCCGTGGTCAATACGACGCTGCGCGTGGTGCGAACCAGCAGGTTCGTACCGAGTTCCGCCTCCAGTCGGCGCATCCGGGCACTGAGTGCGGGCTGCGCGATACCGATCCGTGCGGCCGCGCGGGTGAAGTTCAACTCCTGCGCCAGCACCAGAAAGTACCGCAGGCTCACCGTATCCGGCACCCCGTGCCCTCCCTGCCGATTGATAACGATCCGTTCTGAGTCTATCGCGTCCCGGTCTTTCCCTCGACCACACATCAAGCCCTAACCTGCGCATATGCCGATGCAACCGACCGCGGTACGGGACACCGCACTCACACCCACCGGGAGGCAGTCATGCATAAGTTGGTAGTCCTGTATCCCAAGCCCGCCGACCCCGACCACTTCCGCGACTACTACGTGAACAACCACCTTCCGCTGGTCACGAAGTGGCCCGGCCTACTCGGGTGGCGCTACAGCTTCGACGTGGCGGCGACCAACGGAGAAGCG
>NZ_BAFW01000337.1 GCF_000308535.1 Nocardia cerradoensis NBRC 101014
TCTCGGATCGAAAACGGCTGCAGCTGTTCGAATTCCTCACCGTCCGCGCTGCCACCGTGCGCTGTGTGGGCGACGACAGACAACTGCCTGCCATCGACGCCGGCGGCGCCGGAATCGACACGGCCCATACCCCCGACGCGATCACTCTCACGCATGTGGTGCGCTTCGCCGACACCGCCGAAGCCACCGCCGGCCTCGCACTACGCGACGGCGATCCATCAGGTCTTGGTTTCTACCTCGACCATCAGCGCATCCATTCCGGCAGCGCCGCCACCGTCGTCGACAAAGCCTATGCGGCCTGGTTCGCCGACCAGCACGCCGGACGCGACGCGATCATGCTCGCCCCGACCCATGACATCGTCACCGACCTCAACGAGCGTGCCCGCGCAGACCGCCTCGCCCGCATCACCGAATCCACGTCAGCAACAACTTTTTTGGGAGACGGGTTGTCCGCGTCTGTGGGTGACATCGTCTGCACCCGCCGCAACAATCGCCGCCTACCGGTCGGGGACCACGATTGGGTTCGCAACGGCTACCGGTGGCATATCGACACCGTCCACCCCGACGGCAGCCTCACCGTCACCCACCTGCGCCCCGGCGGACAGCCCGGCAACACCACCGTCCTTCCGCCCGAATACGTGGGCCTGCACGTGCGTCTCGGGTACGCGATGACGATCGATTCCGCGCAGGGCACCACCGCCGACACCTGCCACACCGTGCTCACCGGCAGCGAATCCCGCAACCAGCTCTACGTCGCGATCACCCGCGGCATCCACGCCAACCACCTCTACGTCCCCACCACCATCGACGGCAGCGAACTCTCCTTCTGGACCGAACCCGCCATCCTCCCCCGCACCGCAGTCGAAGTCCTGCAACACATCCTCGCGCGCGAGGCAACCCACGCCAGCGCCCGCACCGCACTGCGCGACGCCCTCGACCCGCACCGCAGGCTCGGGCGCGCCGCCGACATCTACCTCGATGCCATCGGCGTCGCCACCGAACACACCCTCGGCAACGACGCCCTGACCCGGCTCGACCAGCACGCCGAAATCCTGTTGCCCGGACTCACCGACGCACCCGCCTACCCGGTGCTGCGCCAGCACCTGGCCACCCTCGCCCTCGCCGGCCACGATCCCGTCACCGCACTGCGCACAGCCATCGGTGACCGCGAACTCGACACCGCCAAAGACCCAGCCGCCGTGCTGGATTGGCGCCTCGACACCAGCGGCGCCCACTCCACCGGAACCGGACCACTGCCGTGGCTCCACGGCCTGCCCCACCAGATCACCGACACCACGATCGCCAACCAGCTCCACGCACGCCACCGCATCGTCACCGACCTGGCCACCCAGATCACCGCCGACGCCCGCCCCTGGACCGCGGCAAACGCACCAGTCTGGGCACGGCCCCTACTCGGCAACCAGGAACTGATCGCCGAGCTCGCGGTCTGGCGCACCGCCAACCACGTCCCCGACACCGACCTGCGCCCCACCGGACCCGCCCGCTTCCCCACCCGCGAACACGATTACCAAACCAGACTGAACACCCGGGTGACCGATGCGCTCGGCGACCTGCACACCGCCACACACAAATGGGAGCCGCTGGCCAAACGCCTCGACACCCGCATCATCAACGACCCCTGGTGGCCCGTCCTCGCCGCGCACATCGACACCGCGGCCGCGGCCGGACTCGACATCGACACCCTACTCACCGCCGCCGCCACGCAGCGTCCACTGCCCGTCGACATGGCCGCCGCGGCCCTCTGGTCACGGCTGCGCCTCGACTCCTCCGCGCTCACCACACACACGAGCCAGCCCCTGCGCCCGGACTGGACCCCGCACGTGCACGACATCGTCGGCCACGACGACCTCGCCGAACACATCATCAACGACCCGGCCTGGCCGCGCTTGGTCGCCGCCATCGACACCGCACCCGCCGACTGGGCACCCCACGACTTACTCTCCACCGCTCACGAACTTCTACTCGCCGCAGCCGACGACGCCACAACCCTTCCCCTCCCCGATCAACTCGCCACCGCATTGGCCTGGCGCATCGAAATACTCACCCGCCCGACCCACGAACCCGGAAACACCCACACCGCAAACGAAACCGCGACAACCATGACACCACTAACACCTCAGCCCCGTGACGCCGGCTCAGCTCCCGGCGACGGCGTAGGTCCCTCACCCGCCGACATCGTTTACGCAATCGGCTACCTTGTGTCCGCCGGCAGAATCGACGAAGCGCGAACCACCTTCACCCGCCTCACCGCCCACCTCAACACCACCCAACGCGACATCCTCCAACGCGTCATCACCACCCTGTCCAACCGCGCCTACCCGACAGCGACGGCGCGCCTCCGATGGGCCGCCGACCGCTACCCCGAACACCGGGCGTTCATTCTCGCCGCAATCCCTGCCACCGACCCACACCTGCACCAGCCACTCGACCACACCCAGCCCGGCCACGATCCCCGCACCGCAGCACGCGATCACCGCGAATACATCGACCCCACCCGTCGGCGTCCACCCCGGCCCGACCGCGGCCGCGACGCATTCGACACCTACACCCATTCCTTCGCTGACCTCGACGCCGACCCCGCCCACCTACCCGTCCCCGAAGGCACCGGCACCACCCGCCACCACCCCAGCAACGAGCCGCCGGAAAACGCGGACACCACCAGCTTCTTAGCCGGCAACGGCCACACGGTCGACTACGACCGCTACGCCGTCCCCGACCACCACGAACTCCCCTGCCTGGCATGCGGACTCGAACGCCCACTCACCGACACCCAACCCCGCCACTGCGACGACGGACTCTGCAGCACCTGCCGCGACGACAACCAACCCGGCATCCCCGACCATGAGCCCGCCGACCACGCCGCCGCTCGCTGCACATTCATCACCGACCAACACCCGCCCACTGCGGCACTGGCCCTCCTGCGAAAAGACTGGCGCCACACCCGAAACCCCGCCGACCGCGCCACCATCGAAGCCTTCGCAAACACCCTCCTGACAGCCGAAACCCCAGCCAACGAGAACAATCCACCGCACAATCACGGCAGCGACAGTGGGTTCGGTCTGGCGAACCCGACCCAGATGCTCACCGACACCGAACTCACACAGGCAATCGGCACCCTCGAACTGCGCATCCAACTCGCCGACGACGAAGCCACCGTCTACGGCCCAGCGCACTGCACCAGCAACACCGTCAATCCGGTTGATACCGACTGGCTGGAAGAAGAACTAACGGACCTACAGATCGAACTCACACGCCGCGCCCGCCTCACTCCAGAACAGGCCACCAAAGAACAAGCACAACGCGCCAACCGCGAACACGGAACCGTAAGCTGGTCCGCGGCCGAACACCCCGCACTTGACACCAACGCAGTCGCCGGAACCGACGGCCCCGGGCTCTAGGCGCGTTGTCTGCGCCGGTGCGTCGGTCGGGTATCCGGGGCCGCACACACGCGCCGGATGGACGCCGTATGGCCCGACCTGACACGACCGAGCTCGCCTCTGCGACCGGGCGAGACGTTTAGCCATCAGCGCCGCCCTTGCCGGGTGGTAGGCCGCACCGCTGATATGTGATCGAGGGAGTGGAGTGCCAGCGCCCACGAAGTCGACTCCGCCAAGCCCTCGAACACACGCCGCGCCAGTTGCGCGTCGGACGTCCAAGTCCCAGTGGCTACCACGACATCCCATTCGAAGTCGCCCGCAGACGAGTCGGGGCCAGACGCCAGGCCGCCAAGGTTGACAGACAACGACGCCCCCAGCGGTAGATGGAAACGCACTTCCGTGCAATAGAACCGCGGTTTGGTGTCGAATCTGGCCGCCAGGGCGGCGGCGATACGATCTCGAAAAAGACCAGCTGCGCGCCGTGATCATCGATATCGAGGCGGGCAAGACGGCGGTACCGGACCTACTGCTGGCCGACGACCGCTCCGCTGCGGTAATCGACCGGGAACGCAGCGACGAGATCGCCCGTGAGGCCGCTCATTACGAGCGGCACAAGCTCGAAGAGATCCTTCGCAGTGGTGCCGTCCCCAAAGGTGTGGCCCGCCACATGCGCGAGGACATCACCCGCGTGTCGCTGAGCACACGCAGGTGGCCGCCGGCCGAACCAACCTCCGCGACTTCGAGAACACCGGAGTCGAGGATCGGCTGCTGGCCGGGCTGGCCGCGCACGGCGTGCCCGAGCCGATGCGCAACCAGGTCCGCAGCCACCTGGACGAGGCCCGCGACAACTGCGCCTCCACAGGCCAGCAGGCCCACTGGATCCAGGACCGGTGGGCCGGACGCCGCGAAAAGGTCGCCCTCGACCGCAACCCGGGCCCGCCCGCCTACGACAGCCCCGAACGCCTCGCGCTGCTGGAGCACAACTGGCGCCAGGCCGGACTGACCGACGACGAGATCCGCCAGTGCAGGACTGCGGAAAAGGGCCGCGCCAAACCGCCGAGCGCGCCGGCGAATCCGATTGCCCGGAACAGAAGATGCGCCTGAACACCCCGGCGCCGGGATTCAGCAAACCCACCACCGAGGCACTGACCGCGACACCGGTCACGAGCGCTGACCAGCAGTTCCAGATCCAAGGAGGGAACTGATGACACCGCTCGAAACCGCTTCCGAGACAGCCGATCACGAACCGCAGATCTATCCGTGGAAGGCCGCACCCGCCCATTTGAAGACCCGCCGCCAGTTCCGGGCGGCGGGCCTGGCCCCAGGAGGCCACGCCCCGGTCGCGCAGACCGAAACCCGGCGGCGCGGCCGCCGACTTCTCGCCTACCTCTACGACGTCCGCCTGACCGTGCCCAAACGCACCGCCAGCCCGGCGCAACTGGCCGCGGTCGCCAAGGCCGTCGTCTTTCACGGCCAGGATCACCTGCTCCAGCCCGGGATTGACCAAGAGGAACGGCCGCCACACCTCGGCCCCGCTGCGTTCGACGACGGTGGGAACCAACACAGGTCGAGCGACGAAATTGACCGTGGCCGCTGCCCGGTCGCTGCTGGGTTGAGGGTTGTCGTCCCATCGGGCGGATCAGCAATCGAGAGCCGTGGGCCGGGCGCCGGCGAGAGGATTCCCGCACGTCTGGCAATCGTGCGGCCACAGTTTCGCGGCCACCTCATCCAGGCCGACTGGCCCCAGTCGCTCTGTCTTGATGTCGTCGACCACGAACGGCCCAGCCATCGAGTTTCCACGTCCCACCATGTCCAGCTCCCCTGCTTGTTCGGACAACGCTTGTGCCGCAACAGAATGCCGAACCCCCCTGACACTGTCGGGGCTCTGACCTCCGATAAGCGGGGGGTCTCGGCGGTGCGGGGTCCCGGTAGTAATCGCGCGGAAAACAACGAAGTTGCCTGGACCAGCAGTTTTCCGGAACTTGCCGACACGACGCATCGTGCGTGCGGCGATTGCAATACACACCGACGTATGTATTGTTTAGTTCGAGGGAGTAGAGCATCAAGACATGCTCGGTTCTCCATCTTCAGGATGTCCTGAAGATGGAGAAGGCCCGGAACCTGCTGTTGGCGCAGCAAGTCCGGACCCTTCCGATAAGCACTGATCGTGAGCTTGTCCGGCCCGCTAGATCAGGTGCGAGAACCAATCCGCCAGTCCGGCGATCAGTTTGGTCACCGGACTGGCGGTGCTCGTTCCAGCCGTATTCGGCAGGAACCGCACAACCAGATTCGCGGCGTTGATCACCGTGTTGAGCGCTTTGCAGCACCCCACCAACCAGCTCATGGCACCCCGGCTAGGCCGGGGCTTGTTCGAGCGAACAGGTGCTCCGTCACTCACGGAACAACCACCTTCTTCCGCAATCGGGAAACCCGCCGGCGGATTGCGACGAGCTGGAAAGCCCCTTCCGGAGAGGGACAACCAGCCAGCCGCAATCACGACCTTCAGGTGTTGCGGTCTTCCATGAAAGACGCGCCCACGGTTGCGGATTCGGGCTCCAGCCGAACGAGATGAATCCTACTGGTAGGAGGACAACACATATACGACACACTTCCGACACCGGGTGGCGCAGTACGTGCGTTTGGCCTGAATGTGGGGTGCGTGTGGGGTGACGTCGTTATTCAGAGCGTCCGTGTGGGCTCAATGTGGGCTCAATGTGGGATGTATGTGCGGTGCCCCGACCTAAGTCGAGCAAGAAATATGACGTAAATCACAAGCGCGCAGGGCAGGTCGTTGAAAAGAGGGTTCGGAAAATTGCCACCGGAGAGGAGCTCTCGTTGTCGGGCGGATGGTCGCCGATGATCGGCTGCTGCACGCCAGTCGAAAGGGGACACCGGGGCGCACTACTGGTCTCCGGCATGTGGGTGGAGTCAGCGGCTGGTACGCGAATCTCGATGTGGGGGCCTTCTTTCGGTAAGAATCGAGCGGTGATGGGGAGGATGCGCCGGATGGGCGCACAGATCAGCAGTGTGTCCAGGGCGGTGACGCGGTCGGCGGGCCGGATGCGGTTGTCGACCGCGGTCGCTCTGGCGGTGCTCACCGGAGTGTTAATCGCGGTGGTGGCGGAGTGGATCCTGTTCGCCGCGTTTCATCCACAGCGCGGCGGTACCTCGGTGGATGTCACGAAGCTGGCGTTGACCGTGGTCGGCGGGGTCGGTGGGGTGGTGGCGCTGGTGATCGCCTACCGCCGTCAGCGGGATATTGAGCAGGGCCGGTTCGTGGAGCGGTTCGGCGCCGCGGCCGCGCAGCTCGGGGCGACCGATGTCGCGGTGCGGATCGCGGGGGTGTACGCGATGGCCGGCGTCGCCGATGAATCCGACGGGCTGCGCCGCCAGCAGTGCATCGACGTGCTGTGCGGATATCTCCGCTTGCCCTACGACGCTGCACACGGCAGTAGCGGCCGAACGAAACGGGTGGTCACCCTGCCCAACCCACGCGTCGAGGACCTCGATGACCCGGGAAAAGTCGAGGAGCATCACGAGTACCGCAGCAACGACCGTGAAGTACGCGCCACCATCGTCCGGGTCATCGTCGCCCACCTACGCCCGGAATCCGAATACAGCTGGTCGACAAACGATTTCGACTTCCGCACTGCCTACCTCGAAGACGCCGACTTCCGTCACACGACCTTCTCCGGCACCACCTGGTTCGACAACGCGACCTTCTCCGGCCACACAGCGTTCGACCGCGCAACCTTCTCCGGCACCACCGGGTTCATCGCCGCGACCTTCGCGGGCACCACCCGGTTCCACAACGCGACCTTTTCCGGCACCGCCTGGTTCGACAACGCGACCTTCTCCGGCACCACCCGGTTTGGCGGCGCGACCTTTTCCGGCACCGCCTGGTTCAACGACACGATCATCTCGGGCCCTCTCTCCTTCGACGAGGCGACCTTCTCGGGCCTCACCTACTTCGACCGCGCCAGCATCACCGGCACAACCTCGTTCGAGGACGCGACGATCTCCGGCGTCTTCTCCATTGCCCATGCGACCATCTCGGGCCCCCTCTCGTTCAGCCGAGCGGTCATCTCGCGCGAGGCCTCGTTCGACGGCGCGACGATCTCCGGCACCTTCTCGTTCGACCGCGCGGTCATCTCGGGCACTACCTCGTTCTTCCACTCGATCATCTCCAGCACCGCCCGGTTCGACGACGCGACCTTCTCCGGCACCACAATGTTCGACGGCGCAACGTTCTCGAGCACGACCTCGTTCGACGGCGCGACCTTCTCCGGCACCTGCACATTCGAGAAAGTGGACTTCGGCGCAAAGCCGGTCTCGTTCGCTGGCCCCGAACTATGGGGGCCACCGGAACCAGTCTTCGACTGGTCTGCTGACATCACTCTGAAACCCCCCAATGTCGAACCTCAAGATTGGCCGCCGGTCGTGGCGACGTCGTTGCCCGATTCGCGGT
>NZ_BAFW01000336.1 GCF_000308535.1 Nocardia cerradoensis NBRC 101014
CCCAGGCCGTCCTGTCGCCGCGCTCCGCGCAGGCGCGCGCCGCGTCCGGATTTCCGGGTGGTGTCGCATGCTGATCCGCGATGCCGTCGTCTTCGGCAGTGCCCATACCGACGTCCGCTGCGAACGCGGCATCATCACCGAATGCGGGCGCGGCCTGCGGCCTCAGGCAGGCGAGGAGGATATCGACGCACACGGTCGGTGGCTGGTGCCGGGCCTGCACGACCATCACATCCATCTGCGTTCACTGGCCGCGCGCTCGGAGTCGATTCCGGTGGGGCCGGACCGGATTCGCGGCGCCCGCGCACTGGCGGACCGTCTGCGCGACGCCGCGCACCGAACGCCGGGACACGCCTGGCTCCGGGCCGTCGACTACCACGACGACGTCGCCGGAGCCATCGATCGGTGGGCGCTGGACCGCATGGAGGTGGGCCGGCCGGTGCGGGTGCAGCATCGTTCCGGCGCGCTGTGGATCCTCGATTCCAGCGCCTGCGCCCTGCTCGATGTCGACAACTGTCCGCTGCCGGGAGTGGAACGGGATCCGCAGGGCCGGGCCACGGGCCGGTTGTGGCGGATGGACACCTGGCTCGGCGACCGGCTCGGCTGCCTGGCGCCCGACCCCGCGCCGGTCTCGGCGGCGGCGGCGACGCGGGGAATCACCGGATTCACCGATGCCACACCGGATCTCACTCGTCCCGAGGTCGGCACCCTGGCCGCCGCGGTCCTGGACGGGCGCATCGTGCAACGCGTCTACTGCATGGCCGAGCCCGATATCGAGGATCCGCACGTCGAGCGATTCCGTCTGGGCCCCACCAAAATTCTGCTCGACGACACCGCACTGCCCGATCTCGACGATTTCGTCGTGCGGCTGCGCCGGCTGCACGGTGCGGGCCGGGCCGCCGCGGTGCACTGTGTCACGCGGGTGCAGCTGATTCTGACCATGGCCGCCTTCGACCTGGCCGGTGTGGTGCCCGGCGACCGGATCGAACACGGTGCCGTCGTTCCCGCCGAGGTGCTGACCTGGTTGCGCCGCAACGACATTCCGGTGATCACCCAGCCGCATTTCCTGATCGAGCGCGCTGCCCAGTACGCGCGCGAGGTCCCCGCCGAGGACCGGCCCGATCTGTGGCGGCTCGGTTCGCTCCTCGCGGCGGGCGTCGGGGTGGCGGCCGGCACCGACGCGCCGTTCGGCGATCCGGATCCGTGGGCGGTGGTGCGCGCCGCCACCGATCGCGGCCGCGGCCGCTCAGCCGCCGAGGTGCTGTCGCCGGCCACCGCGCTGTCGCTGTTCTTCGGCACCGCCGCCCGGCCCCACATTCCCCGGACTCTCGCCCCGGGCCACCATGCCGACCTGACCCTGTTGCAGGTCCCGCCCGCCGAACTCGCCGATGCGCTCGACTCGCCGCCCGTGGCCGCCACGATCGTCGCCGGGCAGGTCGTCTACCGCGCGTCCTAGCGCGAGGAGCGGGCGCTACCACCGCCCACAGCGCCTCCCATCGACGGAAACGTCATTCTCCGAAGTCGGTAGTCGCATGAGAGAAGGTTGTTGCGCCGCCGATCGACAGTTCAGGCCCGTCGCCGAAGTTTGCCGTACCGGTGCCGAATCGGGTGTATCGTCGCAGTCAGTCAGGAGAGTATGATTCTCCATAACAGAGATCGTGCATCTCCTATGTTGCCCGCCGCAGCGGGCCGCCGCCGTCCGCACCAGCACGAGGAACCTCATGAATACCGATGACATGATCCTGGTCAGCATCGACGACCATGTGGTCGAGCCGGCCGACATGTTCGACCGACATACGCCGAAGAAGTACGCCGAATACGTGCCGCAACTGCTCACCAACGACCAGGGCATCGATCAGTGGACCTATCGCGGCCGGCCGGTCGGCGTCACCGGACTCAACGCGGTCGTCGGCTGGCCCAAGGAGGAGTGGGACAAGAATCCCACCCGCTATGCCGAGATGCGGCCGGGCGTCTACGACATTCACGACCGGGTGCGGGATATGAACGCCAACGGGGTGTTCGCCTCGATGTGCTTCCCGACCTTCGCCGGCTTCAGCGCGGGCCATCTGAGCCAGTTCAAGGACGAGATCACCGTCGCGATGATCCAGGCCTACAACAACTGGCACATCGACGAGTGGTGCGCCACATACCCGGGCCGGTTCATCCCGAATGCCATTCTGCCGCTGTGGGATCCGCAACTGGCGGTGGCGGAGATCCAGCGGGTGGCGGCCAAGGGATTCCACGGGGTCACCATGTCGGAGATCCCGCACGTGGAGGGCCACCCCTCCTATCACGACATCGAGTACTGGGGCCCGGTGTTCGCGGCGCTCGCCGACACCGGCCTGGTGATGAACCTGCACATCGGCCCCGGTTTCGGCGCCCTGCGCATGGCCCCGGACGCGCCGATCGACAATCTGATGGTGCTGGCGCCCAGCGTGTCCCAGATCGCGGTCCAGGATCTGCTGTGGGGTCCCGCGTTGCGCAGCTATCCGGGCCTGAAGGTGGCGCTGTCCGAAGGTGGCATCGGCTGGATCCCGTATTTCCTCGACCGCTCGGACCGCCACTACACCAACCAGAAGTGGCTGCGCCGCGACTTCGGCGGCAAGATGCCCTCGGACGTGTTCCGCGAGCACGTCATGGCCTGCTACGTCACCGACAAGACCTCGTTGAAGCTGCGGCACGAGATCGGCATCGACATCATCGCGTGGGAATGCGACTACCCGCATTCGGATTCGTTGTGGCCCGACGCCCCGGAATTCGTTCTGGCCGAACTCGAGGCCGCGGGCGCCGACGACGCCGATATCGACAAGATCACCTGGCAGAACGCCTGCCGCTTCCTGAACTGGGACCCGTTCGCGCACATCCCGCGCGACCAGGCGACCGTCGGCGCGCTGCGGGCCCAGGCCGCCGATGTCGATCTCACCGTCCGGCCGCGCAAGGAATGGGCCGAACTGTACGCGCAGCGCGCCTGATCGCTCGAAACCGGTTGTCCCCCATCACTTATCGTTAGGTCCACACCATGCAGATGATGGTCTTCTCCACCCCGCGCGAGGGGATGGACGACGAATACAACACCTGGTACACCGAGGTGCACATTCCCGAACTGCTGCAGATCGAGGGCATCCGGTCGTGTTCGCGCTATCGGGCCCCGCAGCTCGAGGGACAAGGCGCCGCCCACCGATATCTGGCGGTCTACGAGATCGACGGCGACGCCGAGGCGGTCTTCAAGCAGTTGCGCGCCAACTCGGCCGAGGGCCGATCCACACTCAGCCCCGCGATCGATCCGAGGGCCACCCAGATCACCTTCTGGGAACCGCTGTAGAAACTCCGGTCGCCACCCCTGGGTGTCGACCGGCCACCACTCCCATCGGCGGCGCGCCGGCCTCTCGACGCCGCCGATGGGTGCCCCGCCTCCCGCGAACTCGATATCCGCACACCTCACCGGGTTCGCGGGAGGCCTCTGCGTAAGGACCCATTCGTGACTGCCGCTCCGACCGCCGACCAACGACTGTTCCGGACCACCACCCGCGACTTCCTCGCCGCCACCGTGCCCGTGGACACGGTGCGCCGCCTCGCCGACTCCCCCGACGGCTTCGACCGGGACTGGTGGCGGCGCGGCGCCGAACTGGGCTGGACCGCACCGCTGGTCCCCGAACGGCTCGGCGGCGGGGCGGTGTCGGGCACTCCGATGGCCGACCTGGCGCTGATCGCCGAGGAATTCGGGCGCGCCTGCGCGCCGGGGCCGCTGCTGGCGGTGAATACCGCTCTGACCGGATTGCTGCGCAGCACAGGCGATTTCGAGACTGTGATCGCAGAAGTCGTGGCCGGCGCCGCGATTGCGACCTGGGCCTACTACGAACCCGGAGCGGGCCTGCGCTCTGCTCCGTTCGGGACCGCGGCCACGCCGGACGGTGCCGGATTCCGGCTGTCCGGGGTGAAGGATCGCGTCGAGTACGGCGCCCGAGCCGATCTGCTGGTCGTCGACGCCCAAGGGCCCGAGGGCCCGGTGCAACTGCTCGTGGCCACGGACGCACCCGGTGTCACGGTCACCCCGGTCTGGACGCTGGACGTCGTACGCCGCACGGCTACAGTCGTTTTCGACGACGTCCACGTCGCCGGCAACGCCGTCGTGCATCGCGCTCCCGAAGCCGCGGTGGCCGCCGCCGAGGAGCAGCTGCTCGTGGCCGCCGCGCTGAGCGCCGCGGAAATGGCCGGAGCCGCGCAGCGAGCCTTCGAAGCCACGGTGCAGTGGATGTTCGACCGCTACACCTTCGGCCGTCCGCTCGCCTCCTATCAGGCGCTCAAACATCGAGCCGCCGATATCGCCACCACACTCGAGGCGTGCCGGGCCACCTCCTGGGCCGCGGCCGCGAGCTTCGGCGACGACACCGCGAACACCGCCGAGGCCGTCAGCGTCGCGAAATCCTTCGTCGGCGCCACGGCCGGTGAGATCGTGCAGGAATGCGTGCAGATCCACGGCGGGCTCGGCGTCACCTGGGAACACGATCTGCACCTGTATCTGCGCCGGGTCACGCTCGGCCGGGCCCTCTACGGCACCCCGGCCGAACACCGGCGCCGGCTCACCGATCTGCTGGAGACGATCCCCGCATGAGCACCACCGAAACCGTGACCGCCGCAACCGAATCGGTCGACAGCTTCCGGGACCGCGCCCGGCGCTGGTTGCGCGACACGTTGCCGCCCGCGCCGCCGGTCCGCTCGGGCGAACAGAAGTCACCGCAGGTGTGGGCCCGCGCCCGCGAACTGCAACGCATCCTCCACGACGGCGGCTTCGCCGGCATCTGCTTTCCCGTCGACTACGGCGGACTGGGGTTGAGCCCGGCCCACCAGCGGGCCTTCACCGAGGAGTCGCGACCGTACGAGATGCCGCTGGCGCTCAACATCCCCACTCTGACCATCTGCGCCGCAACACTTCTCGACATGGGCAGCGAGGAACAGAAGCGCACCCACATCGCCGCGGCGCTGCGCGGTGAGGAGTTGCTGGTGCAGTTTCTGTCCGAACCGCGCGGCGGATCCGATCTGGCCGGGCTCACCACCCGAGCCGATCGCGACGGCGACGAGTGGGTGCTCAACGGTTCCAAGATCTGGAGTTCGGGCGCCTACGCCGCCGATTACGCGCTGTGCCTGGCGCGCACCGACTGGCAGGTGCCCAAACACGCCGGGCTGACCATGTTCCTTGTGCCGGTGAACTCCCCCGGACTGACCATTCGCCGGATCACCCAGGTCGACGGATCCACCGAATTCTGTCAGGAGTTCTTCGACGATGTACGGATCCCGGCCGATGCCGTCGTCGGCGAGGTCGACGGCGGCTGGGCGGTGGCGACCCGGCTGCTGCACCACGAACGCAGCGCCGTCGGTGGCGGCTCACCCTATGCCAGCGGCGTCGGCCAGCACAGCGGCCGCGATGTGCACAGTCTGCTCGACATCGCCCGCCGCACCAGGCAATTGGCCGACCCTCGCGTACGGGAGGACATCGGCGAGGCGCACGCGATGAATCTGGTCCACGACCAGCTCATCGCCCATGTCGGCGCCCGCATCGCCGCCGGCGAGCTGGCGCCCGCGGCCGGTTCGATCGTGCGACTGTTCAGCGCCCGCAACTCGTGGCTGCAGGCCGATGCCGCCGTGCGCATCGCCGGCGCCGCCGCCGCGACCGGCGATCCCGGCGGCGAACCCGGCCTCGGCCGAGCCGGCCAGGAGTACCTCTACCGCCAGGCCTGGAGCCTCGCCGGCGGCAGTACCGAAATGGCCCGCAACATCATCAGCGAACGGGTGCTGGGCATGCCCCGCGAATACGCCGCCGACCGGGACGTGCCGTTCGATCAGGTGCGGCGGGGACGGTAGTCGGGCCGCACCTCCCGGCATACCACCGCCTTCCGGCTGCCGAGGCGGTATAGGAGGTGCCTATGCCGCCTGCTCGGATTCCGTCTTTGCCTCTCGCCGGTCACCGGACCTACCGTGGAACAACCCCGACCAGATACGCCTCGCGAATAGCGTCATTGTCTGTCGCACAGCGTATTTCGTGGTCGGGAACTTCATCACGAATTCGAGAGGATCGGTGGTATGACCACGATCGAGAACGATTCCGGCACGCCGGACCTCGCGGGCAGGCGGGCCCTGGTCACGGGTGGCACTCGCGGCATCGGCGCGGCCGTCGTGCGTCGCCTGCTGGCCGCGGGGGCCGAGGTGCTCACCACCGCCAGGTCGGCCACGGGCACCGCACCCGACGGTGCCCGCTTCGTCCCCGCCGACGTGCGCACCCGGGCGGGTGCCGAGGCGCTCGCCCGGGCAGCATCGGAGACGCTCGGCGCGGTCGACATCGTCGTGCACAACGCCGGTGGCGCACGGCCGTTCGCGGGGAGCTCCGCCATTCCCGACGAACAGTGGCAGGACGCGCTGGATCTGAATCTGCTTGCGGCGGTGCGGCTGGACGCGCTGCTGACGCCGGGAATGCGGGAACGCGGTGCGGGCGCCATCGTGCACATCTCGTCGGCAGCGGCGCCCGTCGCCTTCGCCCCCTTCCTGCACTACACGGCCGCCAAGGCCGCACTGGAGAACTACAGTCGCGGGCTGGCCGCGGAGCTGGCCCCGTTCGGAATCCGGGTCAACACCGTATCTCCCGGCAGGACCGCGACTCCGGGCGGCGAGACGACGCGCGAGCAATGGGCGCAGCTGGGCACCGCGGGAGACGGCGCCACCGCGACCGTTCCGCTGGGGCGCGACGGCCGGCCGGAAGACATCGCCGAGGCGGTGGCGTTCCTGGTATCCGATCGGGCGGGCTGGCTGACCGGCAGCGGTCTCGTCGTCGACGGCGGCGAATTCCCGAAACGGTGACCGGCAGGGCCGCTGCCGAGCGGTACCCGGCGCGGCCCCGGTCAGGCCAGTGGCGCGGAATGAGCGGTCCGGCACCAGTTCTCCCGGCGCAACAGTTCCAGCAGAGCCGTCTCCGCGGGGCCCGCGCCGGGCCGGACCGCGGCGACGACGGGCTGATAGACACCCGGCGACACCGGGCGTGCGAGATGGCAATGGTCGTGCGGCACCGCCGAGGCCGGCACCAGCGTGACCCCGAGCCCCTGAGCGGCCCAGCGCACGGCCGTCGCCGTCTGGGACACGCGGGCAACAGTAACCGGAGCAATAGCGTTGTCTCGCAACACGTTTCGTAACAGGCTGTCGAGCGCGCCGTCCTGATCGAACCGCACCCACGGTTCCCGCTCGAGGTCGCGCAACTCGATCCGATCCGCCGCGAGGAGCGGGTGGCCCTCCGCGAGAACCACGAGAAACCCCTCGTCGCCGAGGTGGTGGCCGATGTAGCGACCCTCGCCGCACGGCCCGGCCATCAGCGCGAGGTCGAGCACACCCCGGCGCGCCATCCGTTCCAGTTCGGCGGGATTCGGCTCCTCGAACACGGTCACCGCCACGCGCGGGAACCGGCGGCGCAGGACACCCAGCGCGTTCGGCAGCTGTCGCGTGCCCAGCCCCATCTGCGCCGCCACCACGAGTTCGCCGACCAGATCATCGGCGCCGGCGCGCGCCGTTGCTCGCGCACGTCGCGCCGCGGTCACCGCGAGCTCCGCATCCCGCAGGAATGCGCGGCCGACCACCGTGGGCACCAGCCCGGTCGGTGTGCGGTCGAACAGCGTCACGCCGAGCTCGCGCTCCAGAGTGCGGATCTGCTGCGACATCGACGGCTGCGCGACGTGCAGTCGTTCCGCCGCGGCTGTTACCGAGCCCTCCTCGGCGACGGCGAGGGCGTATTCGAATTGCCGCAGGCTCATCGTTTCCC
>NZ_BAFW01000335.1 GCF_000308535.1 Nocardia cerradoensis NBRC 101014
TCCCGTGGTCGGGGTCATCGAATACGCCGACGACGACCACACGATCGACGCCGTTCCGGAATTGGTACCCGCCTTCGGTGTGCTCGAACGCGTCGAGGACGAGCAGGGTCCGGTCTCGATGGATGTTCCCGGTGAATACCGGAGCCGTGACTAGCACGCCGGGAGCCGACAGGCTCCCCTCAACGTCTCCGCCAGGTGTGGAGCCGACTGTGAATCGAACCTTGAAAGGAAAGAGAAATGACCAATCCCAGTGTGATGCAGGGTGGTTCGGAAGACTGGAACAGCGGCGCCACCAAGACCGCAGTAGCGCTCGGTGAGCTGGAGAACCAACTCCGGACCCTGGATGCGACCCGGCACGGGCTGAACACGGCGGTGCAAAGTGTGCACACCGGTAATGCCATCGACAGCAGCCTGAGCAACGTGCACGCTAGCGGTAAGCGACTTGCGGCCGAGCTGCAGCGGATTCTGGACAATCTGAAGCATCGTGGAGGCTCGGTCCAGGTCGACGATCTCCACGGTGCGGCGAAGGTACTCGCGGCAGATGGCAACGACGGTTCACTCAACGTGACGGATGGCTCCGGCAATTACCAATACGCCGGCGCTCCGGGCACGGACATGGTTTCCGGGAAGATCCGTACGAGCGACATTCTGTGATGCTCGGCTCATTCTCAGTTCTATTTTCACAATACCTACGAAAGGTGCGATAAATCATGTCCGGAAAAATGTATTTCAATTTTGAACAGGTTAACGAGCATCACACCACGCTCAAAGGTCTCACCCAGGCGATGCAGGACAATATCCTCCATCTGCGTGCTCTCCAGGAAGCGCTGGCCGATCTTCTCGGCGGTAGCACGGCCAATGCATACCAGGAGGTTGCAGGTAACTTGAACAGACTGATGAGCGACCATCAGCAGAATCTGACCAACCTGAACCTGAGCATCAACGCGGCGGCCGGCCACGGCGGTACGGTTCAAACCGCAGACCAGGTCAGTGCCAGGTCCATGCGTGGATGACCTCGCTACGGCTCGGCCACGGCGGCTGTGGATTTGTGAGACGGCAGGAGGCGATTCACAGCGTCTATGGTGAGTGAGGATGATGTCAGGGAGGATCCGGTAGCGATCGATCTGAATGTCGATGCCGCCCTGCTGCTTCGGCATCTGGTCGGCATCGACTCCTATCCGCCGGTGCTGGCATTGCTGCCCAACATCTACCGGATCGAGGATCGGGATCGGGTGCACGCCGTGGTCACCGATCAGCTGATCGAGGCCGGGATGATTGTCGATGGCCGGGTGCACCCGACCATCGAGCATTGGCTGCGCTGCCTGTACCGGCCGGATGTGGAATTGATCGCCCGGATCGTCGACACAGGTGTCGACGGCGGTCCGAAAGGCATGCTGCGACTGTCGCTGGTCCGCTCGGACGAGACACAGGTGCTCGCGGTGCGGTCCGACGACCATGTCGTCATCCAGTCCGTACCCGCGGGCGACCATCGCCTGGACACCCTGACCGAGGCGTTGTCGGCCGCGCTGGGGCCGGCCCCAGCGCTGGATTTCGCGCCGCTGTCGGCCTGGGCCGAAGACTTCGACGAGGTTCCGGCCGAGCCCGACGAGCGCCGCCGGGCACTGGTCGAGCTCGGCGCCGAGCCGCGCACGGCGAGTCTGCTCTCTCGAGTACTGAGCGAAGTCGCCCGCCGTGCGGAAGTCGTCGTGACCGAACACCATGACGGCGCCATACCTCGGCCCGAGGTTTGCATGAGTGTGCTCGATACCCTGTCGGGCCGAATCATCGTGACTCCGAGTGTGGCGCTGGACGGCCGGATTCGGGCGACGTACGCGCCCGGGGACGACACGGCGCTGCACGCCGGCGTCGCGGCACTGGTGGACCTTCTCCCCGGCCGCAGCTGGTTCGAAACCAGTCGGGTCGAATAAGACCGTCCGCCGCGCGTTTTCGAGAGGATGAGTGACATGAACCGAGCACCGAGTACGAATGGGCATGCGGCCGAGGCCGTCCGGGCTCGGGGTGGTTACGACGCCTTCTTCGCGCCGGTGCCCGATCAGCCGGGTGCGGCGCCCACCGGCGCCGGTGACTCCGCTGCCTCGACGTCGCCCGCCTCGACGTCACCGGCCTCGACCTCGATCGCCGGAAATTACCCCGCGGCAGCCGGTTCCGCCGCGCAGCCGTCGAGCGAACCGGCCGCCGGTGCGATGCCCGCCGACCCCGCACGCCCCGCCGCGCCCCCGGTCGGACCGGGTGCGGCGCCGACCGGATCGGCGGCTGTCGGCTCCGGAGCCACCAGCGCAGCGCAGCCGGGCGCGATACCAGCGGGACCCGGTCAGACGAGTTCGGCAGCAACCGGTTTCGCGCAGCCGGGTTCGGTGCCACCGGAATCCGCACAGCCGGGTGCGGCGGTGACAGGATCCGCGCAGTCCGGCTCGGCAGCGGCGGGCCCGGGTCCGGTAGCTCCGAGTTCGGCGCACCCGGGAACCACGCACCACGGAGTGAACCCGTCGGGAGCCGCGTCGTCGGGAGTGGCGCAGCCGGGTCCGGTTCAGCCCGGGCCGGCGCAGTCGGCCGGGGTGCGCGCCGGTGCCGAACCGCCCGCACCCACCGCCGACGCCTCCATGTCCCATGCCGCTCCATCGGCCGAAACATCCACTGCGAGCTGGCATTCCGCATCCCAGACCGCGGCGCCGACGTGGCAGCAGACCGCGGCCTCGCCGCAGACCGCCGCGTCCACCCCGTACTCCGCGGCACCGCCGGCCGCCGCCCGGGTCCCGGACCGCGTCGAGCGCGGTGTGCAGAGTTCCGAGCGCGTCGAGATCCTGCCCGCCGCACTGACTTCCGCGGAATTGCTGGCCGATATCGCCGCGGCCCATCGCGCCCAGCTCAAATCCACCAGCGGTGTGCGGGGCGCGCTGAACAAGGTCGGCTTCAATCTCGGCCTGTCGCCGTCCGAACAACGGAAACAGGATCGCCGCGGCCGTATTCGCCGCCAGCTCAACAGCACCTATCAGATCGCGGTGATCAGTGTGAAGGGCGGCGTCGGGCGCACCACGGTGACCGCGGCCCTCGGCTCCACCTTCGCCCGCCTGCGCCCGGACCGGGTGGTGGCGATCGACGCGAATCCCGATTTCGGCGATCTGCCGACCCGGACCCGGCCGCATCCCTACGGTCTGACGCTGCGGGATCTGGTTCGCTCCCCGAATCTCGAGGCGTTCTCGGCGGTGCACTCGTTCACCTCGATCAACGATGCCGATCTGGCCGTCGTGGCCTCACCGTGGAATACCGAATCGGTCGAGGCGCTCTCGGGTGGCGAATACTCCGCCGCCGTCGAGATCCTGCGCCGCCACTACAACCTGATGCTCGTGGATTGCGGTACCGGAGTGCTGGATTCGGCCACCGGGAGCGTCTTGAACACCAGTGACGCGGTGCTGGTCGTCACGCCCGCGACCGTGGGCGGGGTGAAGGGCGCGGTCGCCACCCTCAATTGGCTGAATTCGCATGGGATGCAACATTTGATCGCCAAATCGATCGTCGCGATCGTCCACCATCATCCGGTGAAGCCGACCGTCGAGGTCGACCAGATCGAGAAGCTCTTCGCCACCGCCCAGCGGCCCACCTTCGAACTGCCCTACGACGCGCATCTGTCCGAGGGCGGCGAGATCGACCTCCGATTGCTCGACGAGGACACGGGCCTGGCGTTCGAGGAACTCGCCGCCGCGCTGGCCGACGGCTTCCCGGGTTCGCCGATGGCCGGCGGCGATCGCGGAGGGTGGCGATGACCGCTGCCTACGCGACCGCCCCCGCGGCGGCGGCGCCCACGGCCGAGGTGGCGCGGGCCCGGATCGCGATCATGGTCGCCACCTACCAGGTCGATGTGGTGGTGCCGACCAAATTCACCATCGAGACCTTCATCGACGATCTTCTCGGCGTCCTCTCGCGCGCGATCGACGACGAGAACGTGGATTTCACTCCGCCCAGCGGCCAGTGGAGTCTGGCCCGGCCGGGCGAATTGCCGATTCCCCGGTGGCGCAGCCTGGCCGATCACGACGTGGTCGACGGCACCGTGCTCATGCTCACCGCGGTGGAGTCGGCGGAGATGTTCACCCCGGTCGTCGAGGACATCACCGACGCTCTGGCGATGATCAACGAACGCGAATTCGCCGAATTCGACCGCGGCACCATCGCGATCGTGGGCGTCAGCGCCCTGGGCGTGGGCGCGGTCGCCGCGGCCGGGATGCTGGCCTGGTCGTGGACCGAGACCGGCTCGCTGTGGTGGTGCGGGCTGCCCGCACTGCTGCTCGGCGTGGCGTACTGGGTGGCGGCGCTGGTCGTGCGCGGGCGACGGCTGGCGCCGGGCATTTCGCTGGGCCTGGCGCTGTCGGCCGTGCCGCTGCTGTCCGCCGGTGGGGCGATGCTGGTGCCGCCCGCCTACGGGGAGCCGGGCGCGTTCGCCGCGGCCAATATCGCCGCCGGGGCCGTGGTGGCCGCGGTGTCGGCCGCGACCATGATGCGCGTCACCCGTTTCGGGATCGCCACGTTGATGTCGGTCACCGTGCTGGGCGTGGTGATCACCGCGGCCGCGATCCCGGCCACCTATCTCGATATCGCGCTGCGGCAGGTCACCGCCGGTCTCGTCTTCGCCGGCCTGATCGTGTTGACGGCCGCGCCCCGGCTGGCGGTCGTGATCGCGCGCATCCGCCCGCCGGATCTGCCCGATCCGGGCAGCGAGGTGGCGCCGTCGACCCTGACCGACATCTTCGACGCCGAGGCCGCCCGCGAGGCCGATCCCGAACTCGAGGAGCAGGACGAGCGCGATCGGCGCCGGGCCCACTCCGGGATCGAGGCCCGCGCCCGGCTGGCCGTGACGAGCCTGCGCGGACTGATGGCGGCGGTCGCGGTACTGCTGTCGGTCTCGACGGTCGTCACCGCCGCGGCGAGTCCGGGCGGGATCCGCGAAATCGTGCTGGCCGTGGCGGTCGCCGGGATTCTGGTGCTGCGCGCTCGCTGGTTCCCGGATCGCGTGCAGGCTCTCGCCCTGGTCTCCGCCGCCGCCATCACCCTGACCGGTCTCGGATTCGTCCTGGTCGGCGCCTACCACACCCCGGGCGCCCGGCTGGTCGTCGTGCTCGTCGCGGTGGCCGCGGCGGTCGCGGCCTGCGTTGCGGCGCTTCGGCTTCCGGGTACGCGCCTGTCGCCGGTGACCCGCCGCGTCATCGATCTGATCGAGTACGCCCTGATCGTGATCGTCCCGGTGATCGCGTTCTGGATCATGGGCATCTACACCGCCATGCGAGAGATCTGATGCGTCCGATCCGATCCGCGAGCACGGCGCTGGTCGCGGTGCTCCTCCTGCTGGGGGCCGGTCCGGCCGCCGCATTGGACCCGCCGGACGTGGTGGTCGGCGCGGCACCGCCCGACGGTCCGCCCGGACCCGAGGTGCCGACCAAACAGGACAAGGGCTGCCTGGCCGTCGGCCTGCTGCCCAACAGTGACGTGAAGCAGACGCCGCCGCCCGAACAGGCGCTGGATCTGCGCCAGGCGCGGGCGCTGAGCCGCGGCGGCGGGGTGACCGTCGCGATCGTCGACACCGGCGTCGGCCCCAATCCGCGGCTGCCCAATCTCACCGGCGGTGGCGACTATGTGTCCGCCGGTGGCGACGGGCTGTCGGACTGCGATGCGCACGGCACGCTGATCGCCGGAATCATCGGCGCCGCACCGGATTCCGCCGACGGGTTCAGCGGTGTCGCACCGGACGCCCGGCTGGTGTCGATCCGGTACCGGTCGGGCGCCTTCAGCCCCGAACAACCGCAGGGGGACGAGGCCACCGCGGCGCCGGCCCGCGAGTTGCGCAATCTGGCCCGCGCCATCACCCACGCGGCGAACCTCGGCGCCGGGGTGATCACCGTATCGCTGCCGATCTGTGTGCCCGCGGATTCGAAACTCGACCAGTCGATGCTGTCGGCGGCCATCGGATTCGCCGTGCACGTGCGCGGCGCGCTCATCGTGGCGGGGGCCGGCAACACCGGCAGCTCGGGATGCCAGCAGAACCCGCCGATCGATCCGAGTCGCCCGCGCGATTCCCGGAACTGGGGTGCGGTGCAGACGATTTCGTCACCCGGCTGGTTCGGCCCGGATGTGCTGACCGTCGGATTCACCACCGCGACCGGCACCCCGATGGCGGATTCGCTTGCCGGACCGTGGGTTTCGGTTGCCGCGCCCGGTACCGGCATCGAATCGCTCGGCCCGGGCGGCGGGGGGCTGATCAACGGTGTCGGCGCGCCCGACAAACTGGTCGCCGTCGGCGGCGCCTCGTTCGCGGCGGCCTATGTGAGCGGCGTGGCGGCGCTGCTGCGTTCGCGCTACCCGAACGAGACGCCCCAGGAGATCGCCGCCCGCCTGCAGGCCAGTGCGCACGCTCCCGCTCGCGGCATCGACAACTCGGTCGGTGCGGGCATGATCGATCCGCTCGCGGCACTGAGTCTTCGGACCGCGCCGCGCCAGCCGGCGGGCCTGTTCCGCTCCACCGAACTCATCGTGCCGCCGCCCCCGCGCGCGGCCGACCGCCGTCCGGCGATCGTGGCAGGCATCGTCATTCTCGCCGCGATCGTGGCCGGGGTGGGAGCGAGCTACGCCGGCACGGTGCTCGGGAGACGCCGTTGAGCGTGGCGAACATCCGAATCGGTAGCCCGGAGGGCGGACCGATCGTGGCGGCTTCGATCGCCGCCAGTTTCGTGCTGGTCGGTTTGTGGGGGCGCGCACCGCTGTGGGTGGGCCCGCTGGTGGTGGTGGCGATGGCGGGCGCGGTACTGGTCCGCGTCGACGGGCGTACCGCGGTGCGCTGGTTCCTGGACTGGTGCTCGTACCGGGCCGGTATGGCGGCGCGCGCCCGGGAGCGGGCCCGGCCGCGCGAAATCCACGACGTGGAGGTCGCCGCCGGAGTGTGCGGTATCCACACCGACGAGTCGACGCTCGTCGCGATGATCCAGCTGGCGCCCGACCTGGATCTGCCCACCGTGATCGGTGAGGAGACGCTCTACACCGAGGACGTCGTCCCGATCGACACGCTGGTCTCGATGCTGGACCAGTACGGGATCGCCGTCGACATCGACATCGTGACCACCGGCCAGCGGGTCCGTCCGGCCACCAGCTACAGCATGCTCTACGACCAGCTGATCGGTACCCATCCGGTGGTGGGGGAGCGGATGACGTGGCTGGTGCTGCGCCTGGATCAGCAGCGCAATCTGACCGCGCTGGCCCGCCGCGGACCGGCCGAGGTCACCGGCCCGAAAGCCCTTGCCACCGCGGCACATCGGATCGCCTCCCGGCTGCGCGAGCGGGGTATCTCGGCACATGCCCTGCCCGCGGACGCGTTGCGGGAGGCGACCCGGCTGCTGCACGCCGGAGTCGAACCGGCGGAGTTGCGGGAGCGCTGGGGGCAGCTGGAGTCGCCGGCCTCCGGGCGCTGTGTGACCAGTTTCTCCATCGACTGGACCCGGCTGCACGGTGCGGGCCTCGACGACTGCTGGAACTGGAATCGCGGCCGGACCACTCTCGTGGTCAGCCTGGCCGGCGGCGCGCTCGGACCGCGCGGCATCGTGCGCTATGTGGGCCCGCCGGTCACCTCGGCGCCGGTCGACTATCTGCGGCGGCTCGGTGGCCGTCAGTCGACGGCACTGCTGGCGACGTTGCCGACCGGAACTCCGGTCTCCGCCCTGCCGCCCGACGACACCGGCAACGACGTGGCGTCCCC
>NZ_BAFW01000334.1 GCF_000308535.1 Nocardia cerradoensis NBRC 101014
ATTGGACGAGATCAGCAACCGGGCCGTCTTGCATGCGCACACACCCCCGGCGATGTCGGTGCCGGCATTGTTCGCCGCGCAAGTCGCCCGCACCCCGGATGCGACAGCACTCAGCTGCGGCGAGGACTCCTGGACCTACCGGCGACTCGACCAGACCGCGAACCGGCTGGCACACCTGCTGACCGGCCGCGGTGTGGGTCCCGGATGCGTCGTCGGGATACTGATGGAACGCTCGGCCCATGCCATCGCCACACTCACCGCGGTGCTCGAAACAGGGGCCACCTACCTACCCATCGACCCCGAACACCCCAGAGCACGAATCGAATTCATGCTCACCGACACCGCACCCGTCGCCGTCATCACCACTACCGACCTCGCCGAGCGTCTGGACGGGATCGACATCCCGATCATCGACATCAACGACCCCGCACTCGACACCCAACCCAGCACCCCACTACCCGCACCGAACCCGGACAACATCGCCTACCTCATCTACACCTCCGGCACCACCGGAACTCCGAAAGGCGTGGCCGCCACCCACCACAACATCACCCAGCTACTGACAAACCTGAGCACCGGCCCCACACCCGCCTCCGAACAGGTGTGGGCACAATGTCATTCACTCGCCTTCGACGTCTCGGTATGGGAGATCTGGGGCGCGCTGCTCCACGGCGGACGACTGGTGGTGATCCCCGACTCGATCACCCGCTCCCCCAGCGACTTTCACGACACGCTCGCCGCCGAACACGTCTCCATGCTGACCCAAACCCCCACCGCCGCAGCAATGCTGACACCACAGGGGCTGGACTCGGTCACCCTGATACTCGGCGGTGAACTCTGTCCCGCCCACATCGTCGATCAGTGGGCGCCCACGCACACAGTCATCAACGGCTACGGCCCCACCGAAACCACCATGTGCGTCACCCTCACCACCCCCTTGACACCCGGATCGGGGGCACCGCCGATCGGGGCAGCCGTACCAGAGGCGGCATTGTTCGTCCTCGACCGCCGGCTACAACCGGTGCCGATCGGCGTCACCGGCGAGTTGTATGTGGCCGGCGCGGGAGTCGGTTGCGGATATTGGCGCAGGTCCGCATTGACCGCATCACGGTTCGTGGCTTGTCCATACGCGCCTGGGGAACGCATGTATCGCACGGGCGATCTCGTCCGCTGGACACATGACGGCCAACTCCACTACGTCGCCCGCGCCGACGAACAAGTCAAAATCCGCGGCTACCGCATCGAATGCGGCGAAATCCGAACCGCCCTCACCCAACTCGACGGCATCGAACAAGCAGCCGTCATCACCCGCGAAGACCGACCCGGCGACAAACGACTCATCGCCTACATCACCGGCACCGCAAACCCCACCGACATACGCACCCAACTAGCCGAACAACTCCCCACCTACATGATCCCCTCCGCAATCATGACGTTGGACGCACTCCCACTGACCGTCAACGGCAAACTCGACACCCGCGCCCTACCGGCACCCGAATACACCACCAACCACTACCGCGCACCCACCACGCCCACCGAGGAAATCCTCACCACCATCTACGCCCATACGCTCGGACTCGACCGCGTCGGCATCGACGACTCCTTCTTCGACCTCGGCGGAGACAGCATTTCGTCGATGCAGGTGGTGGCGCGGGCTCGCACAGCCGGGCTGGTGTTCAAGCCGCGCGATATTTTCGTCGAGCAGACCGTTGCCCGCCTCGCCGCGGTGGCCGAGGGGGTCGGCAGTGCGGGTGGCCCGGTCGACGAGGGTCTCGGGCCGGTGGTCGCGACCCCGATCATGCGCTGGCTGCACAGTGTTCACGGCCCCATCGAGCAGTTCAATCTGATGGCGTTGTTGCAGGCGCCCGCGGGGGTCACCGAGGCCGACGTGGTGGTCATGGTGCAGGCCCTGCTGGATCGACATGCCATGCTGCGGCTGCGCGTCGACGACGACGTCGATGGGTGGTCGTTGCAGGTGCCCGAGGCGGGGTCGGTGGATGCGAGCGCTTGTCTGCACTCGGTCGACGAGTTGTCCGATGAAGAGCTGACCAAGGCGCAATCTCGGTTGAATCCGGCCGCCGGGGTGATGCTCAGCGCGCTGTGGGTCGCGCCCACCCGCCAGTTGGCGCTGGTGGTGAATCATCTGGCCGTCGACGTCGTGTCGTGGCGGATTGTGCTGGACGACCTCAACACCGCCTGGGCCCAGCACCGTGCGGGGCAGCAGGTCGCGTTGCCGACCGCCGGGACGTCGTTCGCCCGGTGGGCGTCGCTGCTGGCCGAGCACGCGCGCCGCCCGGAAGTCGTCGGCCAGGCGGCCGTGTGGAGGAAGGTGACGGCGATCCCCGCCGCGCTGCCGACGGTGCAGCCCGAGGATACGTTTGCCACCGCTGAGCACATGGAGGTCTCGCTCGACGTCGACACCACCCGCACGATCCTCGGTGAGGTGCCCGCGGCGCTTCACGCCGGAGTACACGAGATCCTGTTGATCGCATTCGCCTTGGCGTGGACGGAGTTTCTGGGCAACGGCGGCACCCCGATCGGTATCGACGTGGAGGGCCACGGGCGCGAGGAGGAGTTGGCCCCCGACGTCGACCTGTCGCGCACCGTCGGGTGGTTCACGACCAAATACCCGGTGTCGTTGGCGGTGGGTGGGCTGTCCTGGCCGCAGGTGACGGCCGGCGACACAGCGCTGGGCGCAACGATTCATGACGCCCAGGAGCAACTTCGTGCCGTCCCGAACCCGGTGACCTACGGTGTGCTGCGCTATCTGAACGCCGATGTCGACCTGACCGGTTCCGACCCGCCGATCGGATTCAATTATCTTGGGCGCCTGGGCGTTCCGGTGCTCGACGCTTCAGCTGATGACGATGTCTGGCGGATCGGCTATTGGGGTTCGTTGTTCACCGACAACGGCAACGCCGATCACGCCATGCCATTGGCGCACACCGCGGCCGTCAATGCTGTCACCGTCGACAGCGACAGCGGCCCGCACCTGCATGCCCAGTGGACGTGGGCATCATCCAAGCTCGATCGCGCGGCGATGACGAGGCTCAGCCGACTGTGGTTCGAAGCCCTCGGCGGTATCTGCGCGTATGCGCGACAAGGTGGGACCACGATGACTCCTTCCGATACCGCTACAGCCCAGCATTGTCAGCAGGACATCGATGCCGGCTCGGTGGACACCGTTCCCGCCGCGTGCCCGGTCGGCAATCTGCCGGACCACGCCGACGCCCCCGAGTCGGAGAAGCCCCGGAAAGAGCGCCTCAGCTACGCGAATTACCTTCACCTCGACGAGTTGCTCGGCGCCGTTCAGCCATTGTTCGCGAACGGCGACCGGTGCGCCTACAGCGACGAGAGGTATTTCCTGATCGTCCACCAGACCTCGGAACTGTGGGTTTCGCAGATCCTGGTGGATCTCGAACTCGCGCTGGAGTCCGCCCGTCGCGCGGAATTCGACCGGGCCATCGATCGGATGAAGCGTGCCAATGCCGTACTCGAACTGATGATGTCGACAGAAAGTGCCCTACAGCATCTCGCGGTGGATGCGTTCCAGCAGTTCCGCCCTCGGTTGCAGGGAGTGAGTGCGGCACAGTCGACCCAGTTGGCGACCATGCTGGCCGGCGTTCGCCACGCTCCCGTGACAGCATTGCGCGAGATCGTGGACGATCGGCGCGACGGCGACAACAGGGACCGAAGGCAGCGCCTGTACCTCGGCGCACAGCTCGACGTATTCATCGCCGGCCTCACACGCTGGCGGCTGAACCATCTCGACGTAGTCCGCCGCTTCATCGGGGACCGCCGAGGCACCGGGGGCACCGTCGGACTCGGCTTCCTGATCGATCGCTTGAGTGAAGGTTCTCGCCGATGACGTTGGTGCGCTACGGCCCACACCCGAGTCAGCACGGCATTCTCAGCGTTCCTGACCGCCCCGGTCTCTGGCCGGTGGCCGTGGTCATTCATGGCGGCTTCTGGCGAACGGCCTACGACGCCGACCTGACCTCCGGTCCGGCCGCGGATCTGGCCCGGCACGGCTTCGCTGCCTGGAACCTCGAATACCGGCGGGTGGGCGACGACCCGGACCGCGGAAGCGGCGGTTGGCCGGCCACCTGTCTCGACGTCGCCGCCGCGGTCGACCGGCTCGCCGCCATCGGTCGAAGCCTGGAAACCGGCGGTCTCGACCTGTCACGAGTCGTCGCGATCGGGCACTCGGCGGGAGGTCAGCTCGCCGGCTGGCTGGCAGGCCGAGGGTCGCTGCCCGCCGGTGCTCCCGGCGCCTCACCCCGCGTACCGCTGACCGGATTCGTCAGCCAGGCAGGAGTTTTGGACCTCCAGCTCGCGCTGAAGGAGGACCTGGGTTCCGGAGCCGTCCGAAACTTCCTGGGCGCCCGGGCCGACGACCCCGAGGCTGTCTCGCCGGCTTGCCCCACCGCGCTGCTTCCGATGGGCGTCCCCTCGATATGCGTGCACGGAACCGCTGACGACGATGTGCCGCTCAGCCAGTCGCAGCGCTTCGTCACCGCAGCTCGACGCGCCGGGGACGACTCCCGGTTACTGGCGCTCCCCGGCATCGACCACTTCGCACTCATCGATGTGACGTCCTCCGCGTGGGCAGCCTGCCGCGCGGCCGTCCTCGAGCTGGCGCGCTGAACCTCATCCGATGGACTCGAGGATGTCGTCCTCGACCTCCGGCCGATCCGGCAGCTGCGGCCACGCGACCGCGGTCGGCTGTCTGCGCCTTACCCGCCCACGGTCGGGACAATCGGCCGCGATGTCGGCGTGACGATCCGACCGACACCGGCGGCGCTCACGGCAATTTGTTGACCAGGGTCATGTCGCCGTCGTAGTGGGCGAGCAGACGGGGATCCATCACCTTGCGCCACAGCGGTGGAATCAACGCCAGCACGATCATGGTGGCGTAGCCATAGGGCAGCTGCGGCGACTCTTCGGAGGTGCGCAAAGTCTGGTATCGGCGGCCCGGGTTGGCGTGGTGGTCGCTGTGGCGTTGCAGGTGGAACAGGAAGACGTTGGTCACCAGGCGGTCGCTGTTCCAACTGTCGCGCGGTGAACACCGCGCGTAACGACCGTCCGCGCGGCGCCTGCGCAGCAGGCCGTAGTGCTCGATGTAGTTCACCGTTTCGAGCAAGACGATGCCGACCACGGCCTGCAGTATCAGAAAGGGGATGATCACGGGTCCGTAGGCCAGAATCAGAGCGCCGAACAGCACGGCACTCATGGACCACGCCTGCAGCAGGTTGTTGTGCCGGCTGAACCACCTTTTTCCGCGGCGGGACAGGCGTTCTCGTTCCAGGGCGAGTGCCGAGCGGAAGCCGCCCAGGGCGCTGCGGGGCAAGAACTTCCAGAGCGACTCGCCGAAACGGGCACTTGCCGGATCTTCGGGGGTGGCGACGCGGACGTGGTGGCCGCGGTTGTGCTCGACGTAGAAGTGCCCGTAGCCGGATTGCGCCAGCGCGATTTTCGCCAGCCAGCGTTCGAGATGTTCGACGCGATGGCCCAATTCGTGTGCCGCGTTGATACCGAGACCGGACACGAATCCCATGGTTGCGGCCAGGCCCAGCTTGTCGATCAGCTTCAGTTCGGGACGCGACCACATGAATCCCGCGATCGCCAGCCCGATGAACTGAATCGGCAGGAACGCGTACACGCACCATCGGTAATACCGATCGTTGGTCAACGCCTCGTAGTCTTCCTCCCGCGGGTTTCTGCTGTCGACTCCCATCGCGATGTCCAGGAGCGGAATCACCCCGAGCACCGCGATAGGGCCGATCCACCAGAACAATTCGAGCCTTGTGAAGGTCACCAGTTGCCCGGGCAGTAGAGCTCCTGCGGCGCCCAGTGAACTCAGCACCCAGAGATAGCGTTTGTGGTCGCGAACCTGGGCACGTCCGAAAACCGTCATAGCCCGTCTCTCATTCATCCGACGAGGATCGACCTGAGGTATGGCTACTGAAAACGGTCCTGCCGCATCGACGTCATGCCGCGAAATCCGGCCACACGTACCGAATTACCTACCGGGGCATTCGCTCGGTGCCGGTTCGCCGCGCAGTCGCGCGTTGATCCAGTCCTCGAGTCCGGGAAAGCTGGTGACGTAACTGCTCAGATGTTCGCCGGGCACTGTGCGGAAAATGGCCGGCACGCCTCGGCTGCATTGTTCGCCGTACATACGTTGAGCGTCCTCGAGGGGAATCCAGGGATCCCACGCACCGTGGTAGATGTACAGCGGCACACCCGATTTCCGGTCGGACAAATCCAGTTGACGATACAGGTTTTCGGCTACCGGACTGTCGAGTGGGTTGCCGATATTGGTCGCCACGTCCATCGGGATACCGACGACGCCGAGCGGTCCGTCGGCGTCACCGCACAGATCCCGCGTCGGAGAAGTCGTCACCCACTGCGCGAGATGATTCATGTACTGGAGCAACTCCGGATGTTCGCGCGCTATCGCCGTCGACACCGACAACAGAATGCCGGAGGCGATCCAGCCGTTGAAACGGTGGGCGATATTTCGGTAGTCGGCGGCCAGTCCACCCGAGGCCACCCCCATCAGCACGTCCGACAGCTCCGGCGCGTACTCGCTCTGCAACATCGCCGTGGCGTAGGCGGCGATCGCTCCACCCGAGTAGCCTTCGACCACATAGCGGCTGTTACCGAACTCCGGCAGCCCATTACGCACGGCGCGAATGGAATCGAGCATCATGTGCCCGGCCACATTCGTCTCGCCGTAAGCCATCAGCGGGCCCTCATGGTCGGGCAGAAGAACCGCGTGCCCTTGGTTCAGGGCCGACCAGATGGCCGGCAGAAACCAGACGAGATCGGTGTTGGTCCGATCGAGTATGTCGTGTGACAACTGGTAGCCCGGCGTGCAGTGCAACCCGAGCGCGTTGATCGGCATCGCGTGCACTTCCACCGGGCGGGGCCCCGGACCGTTCCACGAGGCGGCCGGCGTGATCAATGTGGCGGTGCCGAAGGAGGGTGTGCCCGTCGCCGAGGTGGAGCGGAACTTCAGCAGCACCGCCCGCTGGATCGGTACCGCCATATGCTGAGCTGCCGTCGCGGTCACGTCCCGCGTCTCGATGATCTGCCCCGGCTCCAGGCCGGCGAGATTCGCAGGCCAGGAATCGAAGGTCTGATCCCCGGTCGGCGACGACAGAATCGCCCGCCACAATGCCGCCTGCTGATCATCGGCGCTCTGCTCGGGGCCGGCGGTCAACTGCGGCGGCTTGATATTCGCGTCGATCCAGTTCTGTAGCGGGGAGGGAGGAAGATTTACCGGCGACAACTGCGGCATCGGCCCGGCGGGCGGACCGTCGTCCGCCCGAGCGGGCTGTTCGCCCATCAACGCACTAGCGACGACAACGGTTACCACAGCTGTCAGAAACCCTCTCACAAGCCACATCCTTTGTTCGGACGAAACCGCGGGGAGTGCCCCCTGCCAGGGGTTGCGCGAAGCGACTTTAGCAAGCGTCCGCGATCCTGACCAAAGAACGCGCGTGCGAAAATTGTGCGCAATGCGAAGTGCAGATAAATCGGCGCTCCGAGCGGGAAAACAATGCGAATGTCCGTGCGGCGGAACTGCTCGACGGTGACCGAGTGACAGTGGATATATGCCCGGATTGTCACCGAGGTGCCGATTGTCTCGTATTCGATCGCGGATCGGTGGCTCGAGACCGGCTTGACGCCAGTGCCGGTGACCGCGGTTTCGATCGGGTCACGATCGCGAGTCGTAGGAGAC
>NZ_BAFW01000333.1 GCF_000308535.1 Nocardia cerradoensis NBRC 101014
GGCCTGGGTGTAGAAGGAGCGCTCGCCATATACCAGCGCCTCGGCCGGGAACGGCGCGTCGAGGTCGTAGGCGGTGAAGTCGTGCCAGCCGAAGGGCCGGCCGAACTCCTCGAGCGCGGCGGCGAAGGTGTGGTCGGCGGCGTTGTTCGCGGCCTCGATCTCCCGCGCGTCCGCGTCGGTGTCACCCACCACGATCTTGACTCCGGGCAGGATCAGCAGATGATCGGGGTCGCGCCCGAATCTCTCTGTGGCCCTGCCCTTGATGTCGTTGTAGAAGGCCTGGCCCGACGGGATGTCGGGAGCGTGGGTGAAGATGCCCTCGCCGACCGCGGCTCCCAGATCGCGGCCTTGATCGGAGTCGCCCGCTTGGAAGATCACCGGATGTCCCTGCGGTGAGCGGACCAGGTTCAATGGACCCTGCACCCTGAAGAACCGGCCGTCGTGGTCGAGCCGGTGTTGTTTGCCGCGGTCGAGGAACCGTCCGGTCGTCCGGTCGCGCACGAAGGCGTCGTCCTCGTACGAATCCCACAGTGCCCGAGCGAGTTCGACGAATTCCCGCGCGCGCCCGTATCGCGTGTCGTAGTCGTAGTGCTCGTCGAGTCCGTAGTTGCGCGCGGTGCCGGCATCGCCGGTGGTCACGACGTTCCACCCCGCCCGGCCACGCGAGATCAGATCGAGCGAGCCGAGCCTCCTGGTCAGGTTGAACGGGCTGTTGAAGCTCGTCGTCGCCGTACCGACCAGGCCGATCCCGCTCGTCTGCACCGCCAACGCGCTCAGCAGCGTCAACGGTTCCAGGCGGTTGAGGTAATGCGGCGGCGAATACGGCGTGATGAACTGGCTGTCGACGATGAACACCAGATCGAACAGGCCGCGCTCGGCCAGTCGCGCGATACCGGTGAACCAGTCGATGTTCACACTCGCGTCGCCGGGGATGTCCGGGTCCAGCCAGAGGGTGTGACTGCCCGGGCCGCCCGTTCCGTAGGGAACGGCTCCCAGATGAATTTGCCGTCTGTTCCGCACGCCGCTCCGTCCATTGATTCCTGCCTCGTCGAAATTACGGGAATAAACCCGGCCCATCCAACGAGCATTCGTGATGAGAACCATCATGATTCGTAATAGCAGTGCATAATTGTCAGGACATGAACAAGAACCTCGACATTGCACCGTTGCGTAGCTTCGTCGCCATCGCGGATTGCGGCGGCTTCCAGCGAGCGGCGACCCACCTGCATTTGACGCAGGGCGCAGTCAGCCAGCACGTGCGCAAGCTGGAGGATGCGGTCGGTCGCCAGCTGGTGCAGCGGCACGGGCGTGGCTCGCGATTCACCCCTGACGGCGATGAACTGCTTGCCGTGGCCCGGCAAATCCTCGACCTGCACGACAACGCGCTGCGCGGCTTCGGCGTACGGTCCGAGGACATCCTCACCATCGGCTCGACCGAGCACGGCGCCGCGCAACTGCTACCGGCCCTCGCGAGCGCGCTCGGGCGCGCGGCCCCGCAGTTCTCCGTCCGGTTCCGAATCGACCGTGGCGGTGCTCTCCGCGACGGTCTCGCGCGCCGCCGGATCGACCTCGCGCTACTGCTGAACAGCGACGATCCGAGTGCGATCCAGGTGGGAGACCTCGAGCTGACCTGGTATTCCGCGCCGGGCTGGCAGCCGCCTCCGCGCCCGGACCCGGTCCCGATCGTCGCCTTCGACAGCCCCTGCGCGCTGCGCAGCCGCGCCCTGGAAACCCTGTCCGAGGTCGACCTCCCGGCGTCGATCCGGGCCGAGGCGCCGCAACTGGGCGGAGTACACGCCGCCGTCGCGACGGGTGTAGGGGTGGCACTGCTCGCGACACTAGGGCGGACCCCGGAGGGACTCGTTCCGTGCTTCGACCTACCGGCCGCGAAGCCCTTGCGGCTGTCTGTCGGCGCTCGACCAGGGCTGCCGGCCGCGACGGTGAAAACTGCCGCGGACGCATTACGGCCGTTGCTCGCACCGCCTCTGCGCCTGGTCGCGGGGGCGTGAGCGCTGACGGTCGAGCCATCAATAAAATCTCGACGATTTAATTCGAATATTTACCCCGGCATCGATTAGGGAACTGGATCCACCGGATTGAAATCAGCGAGATTACATTCCTTTATCGGGGTGGCGTATCTTCGTCGTTCACTTCGGTAGGGCGATTCGTGTTGGATCGCGTCGATCGCACGGTTACTGCAACAATCAGTTGGTGAAGGAGGGCATTCTTCCGGGTGGGTGGACCGTCGACGAGGTACGGCAACGCGCCGCGGACAGAACGGTGGAGTTGCTCGATTCCAGTACCCCGGTAGTTCTGCAGCCCAACGAACCTGACCAAGCAGTCTGCTCGGAAGTCGACGTGATCATCGGTTTCACTGGTCTGTGCCTTGCGCGCTGCGTGGAGGACGGCGAGTGGTCCATGGGCCGCCGGAGCCGGCCGGGCGAGCCGCTGTTCTGCTGGTGATGTCTCCCGGTCCTCGAGGATCGAGCGCTGTCGACGAGCACGTCGAACTTCCTACGGTGCTGTCGGCGTTGCCTCCGAATCTCGTTCTTCTACAAGCTTTTTCCTGGCGATCAGCGCGTCGATCCCGTCGAGGATACGCTCCAGACCGAAGGCGATGTCATCGTCCGGAATGTCGTCGGAGTATTCGTTTCCGGCCATCATGGACGCCAAAACCGAATATCCCAGCTCTCGCAGCCGGGGTTCGAGGAACCGGGTCACCGCTGCCGACTGGACGGGTGTGGTGGTGCTTTCGCGCACGTCACGACGCGCGTTGGCGATCTGTCGCGCGTAACCGTCCAGCAGCAACGCGCAGCCCAAGCTCTCGCTGGGGCTCAGGCCCGCGCCGGTCAGCACTGTCAGGATCGCCTCCGTCCAGCCCAGCAGATGCGGTGTCACCGGAGCCCCGCGGATCGGTAGATCGCACAGCCACGGGTGCACGTCGCATCGATCGATCATCGCCTGTGTCCAGATGGTCGCCGCGGCTCGCCAGTCCTGCGCATCGAACACCGCATCCGGCGCCGGACCCCAGGCTGCCTCGGCGACGAGCACCAGCAGTTCGTCCCGGGAGCTGACATACCGGTAGATCGCGTTGGTGGTCAGCCCGATTCGCTGTGCGATCTTGGGCATGGATATGGCGGTGAATCCGTCGGCATCGGCCAGTTCGAGGGCTGCCTCGACGACCTGTTCGACGCTTCGTGACGGCCTGCGACCGAGTGTGTTCGGTGTGACGGGGAGCCCCCACGCCAAGGCGAGCCCCGGCGGCAGTTCGGTGTCATCGGCGGTCGGCATCGGTCGATTCCTTTCGTCGGCAGCGAGCCGATTGACTTCGTGTAAACCATACACTTATTGTTCGTGTAACCCACACACGAAATAGACCGAGGCAGGGCCGAGACATGGAACAGCAGGAGCGCAGCCACGAATCCGGCCGCCGCAGAACGCGATCCGGTGATGCGCGCCAACTGGGGGTGCTGCTGACCGCGGCGACGCTCACACTCTGCGTGGCCGGGGTGGGAGCAGCCGCTCCGGTATGGAGCCGCAGCCCATCTCGGAGTCCCGCCGCCACCGTGGTCTCGACCGACATCGGCGCGGTACGAGGCGGACTCGGTACGGATACCAGGGTCTTTCAGGGGATCCCATACGCAGCGCCCCCGGTAGGTGAACTCCGCTGGGCATCGCCGCAACCCGCCGCGCCGTGGCCTGGTATTCGAGACGCGACCAGACCGGGGAATCGATGCGCCCAGGCCGAAGGACTGATGGATCCGGCCAGCGCGACCGAAGACTGTCTCTATCTCAACGTGACGACACCGCGCCACAGCAGCGGTCGCGAACTGCCGGTGATGGTGTGGATCCACGGCAACGGCTTCATCAACGGCGCCGGTAGCCTGTACGACGCGCAGCAGCTGGCGAGCAGCGGAGACGTGATCGTCGTCAGCCCGAACTACCGGCTGGGTATCCTCGGATTCCTCGCCCATCCCGCTCTCGACCACGGTCGTGCCCGAAACCTCTCCGGAAATTTCGGCCTCGAAGATCAGCAGGCCGCGCTGCAGTGGGTCCAGCGCAACGCGGCGGCATTCGGTGGAGACCCGGGCAACGTCACGATCTTCGGTGAATCCGCCGGGGGAACCAGCGTCTGCGCTCAGCTGGCCGCACCGGGATCGGCAGGTCTGTTTCAGAAGGCGATCGTGCAAAGCGGCCAGTGCGCCGGTCGGAAATGGTCGCCGGGGCCGCCGACCTGGTTTCCGTTGCCACGCTCCGAACGAGAGCAGCACGGTGTCGAGGTCGCCGCCGCGGTCGGCTGCTCCGATCCGGTCACGGCCGCGGAGTGCCTGCGGGCCAAGCCCGCAGAGGACCTCGCGAAGTGGTCCGATGACGGAGTCGGATCAGGCCCCACCTTCGGCGGCGGGATGCTTCCCCTCAGCCCGGAACGCGCCTTCGCTACCGGTCAGTTCAATCATGTGCCCATCATCGAAGGGACAACGCGGGACGAACACCGCCTGTTCACCGCTGCGATCGAAATAGCAACCGCTCAACAGACGACCCCGGCCGGATATCGCGAACAACTCGACGCATTGTTTCCCGCACCGGATGTCGAACGGGTCCTGGCACGGTATCCCGTCAGCCGATTCCATTCCGCCGGCGAGGCACTGTCGGCCGTGGTCACCGACTGGGCGTGGGGCTGCGCGGTTCTCGATCAGAACCGTATGCTCGCCGCCGAAACACCGTTGTATGCCTATGAATTCGCCGACGAGAGCGCTCCCTGGTTCACCGAGCTGCCCAAACCCGGCTTCCCGACCGGCGCGTTCCATGGTGCCGAATTGCAGTACCTCTTCGCCGACGAGCAACTCCCGGGACCCGTCACGCTCGCCCAGCGGCAACTGTCAGCGACCATGATCGGCTACTGGACCCGGTTCGCATCCACAGGAAATCCCAACGGCGACGGACGACCTCAGTGGCTGCCCTTTCGGAGCGGAAACCACGTCCAGTCGCTCGCACCCGCACAGATCGGCTCCGCCGACCTCGCCCAGGAACACCAGTGCCCCTTCTGGCAATCGGTAGGTGCCTGACAACCCCTGCTCGGCGAACGCGTCGATGGTTGAGTGCCCGGCGAGTACGTCGCGCGCGCCCTGCGTCCGGGGTGCTGTATGTCGCCGAGCGCGGATCCGGGACTCCGCGAAACGGGAACCGAATCCGGCGGTCAGCCCCATCGGCCGGGACCCAGCAGTTGCGCGGCGCGGCCCCCACCAAACACTTGAACCAGCAGGAGCGCGCGAACCTTGCCGAAATCGATGCATCCGAGCGCGATCGCGGCGATGAAGGACATTTACATGGCCGGGGATCTCGACAAGGCGCAACTGGCGGTGAAGGCCTTCGACGTCGGTTACGGCGCAAAATATCCCAAGGCGGTCGCCAAGATCGTCGATGACCTCGACGTGTTGCTCGACTTCTACCGGTATCCGGCCGAGCATTGGATCCACCTGGGCACCACAAATCCGATCGAATCAACTTTCGCCTCGGTGCGACTGCGAACCAAGGTCACCAAAGGACCGGCTCGCGGGCGGCGGGAATCGCCATGGCCTACAAGCTGATCGAGTCCGCCCAGGCCCGCTGGCGCAAGATCAACGCCCCCGAACTCGTCGCCCTCGTCCGCGCCGGCGGCCTGTTCCACAAAGGCAAGCTGCTCGAACGCCCCCGCGACATCACACCGGCATCCGCGACCGCCTCGCCCGGCGCCACCGGAACGGAGGTTGCCTGACGGATCAGCACGCAGGTCCGGGCCGGAATACCTCGCCGCGCACGCGAGTTGGCATCAGCCGTTAGCCAAGCCAGACACCCGATAAGGCGAGCGATGCAGTACGACACCAACCGGACCGCGCTGATCGTGGTCGATCCCTACAACGAGATGCTCGCCGAGGGCGGCAAGGTCTGGCCACGGCTGCGCGAGGTTGCCGAACGAGTCGGCACCCGCGAGCATCTCGAACAGCTACTCACCGCGGCCCGGGCAGCGGGCATGCCGGTGATGTATGCGCCCCACCGGCGTTGGCGCCCCGGTGACGGCGCCGGCTGGCAGCACACTCCCCGCCCGCACAGCGCGGTCGTCCAGGCACACCTGTTCGCCGAAGGCAGCTTCGGCGGCCAATGGTATGCCCCAACCGCACCCGGCCACAGCGATGTCGTGGCTTACGAGCATTGGGGAATGAGTGGCTTCGCGAACACCGACCTGGATCTACAGCTACGGATGCGTGGGATCGAACGAGTCATCATCGCCGGGATGACCGCGCCGGGCTGTGTCGAAGGCACCGCCCGCCACGCCATGGAACTGGGATACCCGGTCACCCTCGTCACCGACGCGACTGCCGCCTACAGCGATGAGCTGATGCACGCAGCCCACCACCTCAACGGCCCGCTGTTCGCCGAGCACATCCTCACCACCGAAGAAGTGATTACGGTCCTGGCCACCACCCCCACAGCAGCAGACGCCCATTGACACCCGACAAACAGAATTCACGTACAACCCCTACCGCACGCCGGGGAAGGAACCACCCGGAACTCGGCCCGCTCCACAGGATTTGACAATATCTCCGCTGAAATTTTGCGGGCACTGCAGATCGTTCGAAAGAGGGGTGCACGAGTGCTGGTGGCCCACTTGAGTGATCCTCATCTGAGGTCTGACGCCCTGGCCTCAGGCCCGGCCGCAGCCCTGCATACCGCGTTGGGCCGTGTATTGGCGGTCGATCCACGGCCCGACTGTGTCGTCATCACCGGGGATTTGGTCGAGTTCGGGCACGATAATGCGTATGACCAGTTGCGGGAGTTGACCGTTCGTTTCCCGATACCGGTGTACCTGGTCGCCGGGAACCACGACGACCCGGCCGTGATCAGGAAGATCTTTGCGGATACATCGCTGCTCGGCGGCGCGCAGGACACTCACTACGTCGTCGACCACGACCGATTCTCGGTCATAGTGCTGGATTCGAAACATCCCGGCGGCCCCGGCGGGCTCCTGGGAGATCAACAGCTGGCCTGGCTCGACGAGTCGCTGTCCACACGCCGCGAGGTTCCTGTGTTCGTGGCCCTGCACCATCCACCCGTGGCAGTGGGGATTCCGTTTCTGGACGGGATGCGGTTGGCGGATGGGGCGAAACTGGCCGAAGTCGTTTCTCGCTACCCGAATGTCGCCAGGGTCCTCGCCGGGCATGTCCACCGGCCGATCCACGCGCCCTTCGCCGGAACCTCGGTATCGGTCGCGCCGAGCACTTTCCGGCAGACCTCCCTGACGCTGCGGGCGGATCGCCAGATCGGGTACCTCGACGATCCGACCGGCTTCCTGCTGCATGTCGGAACCGAGGACGGCATCGCCACCCACACGGTGCCCGTCAGCGGCGCAACAGCCTTGATCGGCGCATTGTGAGCCCGCGGCCTGGATCACCTGGCTTGTTCGATGACAGCCCTGTCGTTCTGGAGCCACGAAATGCCGTGCTCGTCTGGCAGTGGAGCAGATGCGCCGCGAGGGCCGGCGCAGTGATGA
>NZ_BAFW01000332.1 GCF_000308535.1 Nocardia cerradoensis NBRC 101014
ACGCGTCTCCGCAGCGTGGTGCGGGGGAGCCGGGCGGCGGTGGCGTCGAGCGCCCCGTCAGCCCGGCTCGTCCCCGCTCGCCACCGGGCGGGTGGAATCGGAACTCCACGCCGAGAAAGAGCCGGGATAGAGTGCGGCCTCGACGCCGAGCGTCGCCAGCGCCAGCACATCCAGGGTGGCCGCGGTGCCGCCGCCGCAGTAGGCGCCCCACTGCGTCCGGTCGCCGGATTCGCCCGCGCCCCGGTATTCGGTGCGCAATGCCTCCGGGGCGCGCAACAACCCGTCCGGCCCGATATTGCGGGCCGCGGGAAGATGCACCGCGCCCGGGATGTGCCCGCCGCCGGAGGCGCCGGAATAGCCCGCACGGTCACGAGCGTCGAGGAGGACACCCGAGCGGGCCAGCGCGCCCGCCGCTTCGGTGTCGAGTACCGGCAGCGAGCCGAGGGTGACGACGAACGAACCGGTGCGTGCCGGCGGCGCCTGATCCCCGACGTCCCCGCCGGCCGCGACCCAGGCGGCCAGACCGCCGTCGAGGTACCGCACATCCGGCACCCCCGCCCAGCGCAGGGTCCACCATGCCCGCGCGGCGAGTGCGGGGACCTCGCGGCTGTACACCACCACGAGAGTGTCGGCGTCGATTCCCCAGCGCCACACGGCATTCTGGATCTGTTCCTCGGTCGGCAGCGGAAACGCCCCCGACCCGGGCGATGTGGGCCCGACCAGATCGGCGGTCAGCGACACCACATGCGCACCCGGCAGACGAGGCGCCGCGTCGACGGGCGGTTCGCGATGCACTTCCAACAGCGTCACAGAACGTCCGCAGGTCGGATACTGGTCACGCAATTGGGTGGCGCTGATGACCACATCGGTAAGTGTGGACATGGCGAGTCCTTTCCGGAGGGGTGGCTATGCGGTGAGTTCGGCGAGCTGAGCTCGCCGCACATCGGCGGACTGACCTTGCACCAGGAGGAACAGGGCCGTGCGCGCGTAGAGCTGTGCGGTGTCGTCGCCGGCCAGCCCGCGGCCGGAGCGGGCGATCAGCAGGGCACGGGTGATCGCCGACAGTGCTTCGCCGACAGCGACTTTCACGGCGAGACGATCCTCGGCCCGGTAGGCCCCACCGCCGTGCGTGCGCGCCTCGTCGGACAAGTCGTAGGCTGTGGTTCGCAGCTGGTCGAACCGCGGTCGCCACACCGCCGCCACCTGTTGCGCCGGTTGCTCCGGCGTCAGTTCCAATTCGCGCAATACGGTGTCGGCCAAGCCGAAATGCTGGGCGCGGGCGTCGTTGGAGACGCCCTGGTCGAGGAAGCGCGCTCGTTCGATGGATTCGGTGGTCAGCACATTCTCCTCGGGCACGAAAACGTCGCGGAGCGCCACCCGCGCCGTGCGGCTGCCGGCGACCGCGCCGAGCGCCAGCGGGCCGGCGCTGTGCAGGCGATCGTCCACCGGGACGAGTGCGGTGACGACGGTTTCGGTGTCCTTCTCCACCGCGGCGACGGTCAGCGCCGAGTTGAGGCCCCAGCCGCTGACCCACGACACGGTCCCGTCGAATATCCAGCCGCCCTCGGCTTTTCGCGCCGCGATGTAGTGGTCGGGATATCGCCGCACATCGCTGACCCCGGCGCCCAGCAGCAACTCGCCGCGCAGAATGCGTTGTGCGAGTGGGGGTATCGGCGCGCCGGTCGCTTCCAGCGTGCTGATCCGCTCCGAGAGCGAGGCGTGCTGGGCCCAGACCAGCCAGGTGTTGAAGCACGCGCCGGCGATGATCTCGTGCACCTGGCGATCTGTTTCACGGTCGACGCCGGCGCCGCCGTAGCGCGGCGGGGCGGTGTGGTTGAGCAGCCCGAGCGCCGCGAGTTCCTCGATGTGCGCGGTGTCGACGCCATCGCGATCGGTCGCGAGGGCCCGCGGTCGCAGCACGGTGTCGGCATAGTCGCGCACCTTCGCGACGAGCGGGTGGTCGGTTCCTGTCTTCGCGAATGTCACTGCGTCCCTTCCTGTCTCTATCGAGGACGCAGCCGCCGGGCAGGCGGCGACCGGCATCCTTCGAGCGAAATTATCGGCCCGGCCGGTGCGAGCGGATCGTTCATGCGAGCGGATCCGCGGCCCTGGGCGCCGTCCGACCTGGTACGAATCGATACTGCCGAATAAAAATTCCCGCAGATTCGAGGTCCGCGCGTCCGCCGGATTCACGGCATCGACAATTTCTGCTACGAGGTTCTCGGCGTTTCCGTCAAGAAATACTTCACATTTCTCGTTCGCCGCAGCTGGGCTCAGGCTGAATTTTTTCGTAGGTAGAAACCGTTGGGGGGCTTACGTTCTGAACCATATCAATTCCCCGGAGTGGCAATCCGGATGAGGACGGTAGCCGGGCCCAGCGCTGGAGAGGTAAATATCGTGAGCGGCAGAACAACGCATCGTGAGGTGCGACCGTGAGCAGAATCGGCGGCAGACGGCTGCTCGGAAAATTGACGGCGTTGTCGGTGGCGTTCCTCGCCGTCCCTGCGCTGCTGGCCGGATGTGGTCTCGGAAAAGACAACGGCGTGGTGTATTTCCGCTTCGCCAACTCGCCCACCGCCCTGTCGCTGGTCAGGATCGCCGACGAGCTGGGGTACTGGGACCACGCCGGGGTGAAGCCGAAATACGTGGGACCGGCCACCGCCGTACCCGCGGTGCAGCTGCTCGATCAGAACAAGATCGATATCGCGACCGGCATGTTCAACGGCGACATCGACGGGAAGGTGAAGGACTTCAAGTTCACCGCCATCGCGTCCAGCATGCTCGATTTGCCGAACGAACCGCATATGGCCTACTTCACCAAGGCCGGTTCGGATATCACCAAGAACAACCTGAAGGCCCTCGAGGGCAGGACGGTCGGTATCTCGGCGACCAACAGCTGTGTCGATCTGGTGATCAAGCAGTATCTGAAGAACAACGGCGTCGACCTGAGCAAGGTGAAATTCCTTCAGCTCAAGGAGGAACTGATACCGCCGGCCATCGAAAAGGGTGAGGTCGATCTCGGCGTGTTCCATCCGCCGCTGGTCGGTGTTCTGTTGAGCAAGCCGGACAAGTTCGCCGAGGCGTTCACCTCCTTCGACGACTGGGGCCCGCAGGGCGGCCAGGCGCCGTATGTCGCGAGCAACGCGTGGCTGCAGAAGAACCCGGCCGCGGCACGGGAATTCGTCGGCATCATCGCCAAGACCGCGAACTGGGCCAACGCCCATCCCAAGGAATCCGCGGAGATCGCGGGTAAGACCACCGGCTATCCGGTGGAGCAGACCACCAACTGGCATTACGCGCCCAACGCCCTGCTCGACAAGGCGAGCCTGCAGTTGTGGTGGGACCTCGTCCGGGATGTGGGCAAACCGCTGCCCGGCTCGGAGAAGCTGAAGCCCGAGGACATCGCGACCAACGCCTTCAATCCCTATGCGAAATCGGCTGATCTGCTCGAATCCCAGGAGCAGAACACCACGATTCTCGACACCGAGCAGAACAGCAAGGTGTTGAAAACCGATCTCGTGGAGATCGCCGGCGCCGAGAAGTGATCGGGCGTTGTCCAGTCCATTATTCGTCCCACAGAGAAGTCGAATGTCATGAGTCAGCAAGTGCTCGTCGAGCAAGTGGAAAAGGATCCGCCGCGGCCCGCGCCCACCGCGTGGAAGATCGAGGCGAAGAGTGTCGGCAAGCTCTACCCGCGCACCGATCGGCGCGCGAAGGAGGCGACCACCGTCCTGGACGGATTCGATCTACGGATCGGCAGCGGGGAGTTCGTCTCGCTGCTGGGCCCCAGTGGATGCGGGAAGTCGACCTTCCTGAACATCCTGGCCGGCCTCGAAACCTACAACGGGGGAGCGGTTTTCGTCGACGGTAAGCGGGTCGAGGGCGTCAACAAGAATGTGGGCGTCGTATTCCAAGGGTATGCGTTGTTCCCGTGGCTGTCGGCGCAGAAGAACGTCGAGGTCGGTCTCAAGGTCCGCGGCGTCGCGAAGGCCGAACGGCGGGAGCGGGCGGCGCAGGTGCTGCGGACGGTGGGCTTGGAATCGGCCGCACATCGGCTGCCCCATCAGCTGTCCGGTGGTATGCGCCAGCGCGTCGCGATCGCGCGCGTGCTCGCCTACGAACCCGAGGTACTGGTCTTCGACGAGCCGTTCGCGGCTCTGGACGCCCAGACCCGCGAATTCCTGCAGAGCGAACTGCTGCGCATCTGGGAGTCCGGAGCCACGAAGAAGACGGTCCTGTTCGTCACCCACTCGATCGACGAGGCGATCTTCCTCTCCGACCGGATCGCGGTCATGACGCGGGCGCCGGGCCGCGTGAAGGCGGTACTGGATGTCGAGCTGCCGCGTCCGCGCGATGCCGCGGTGCGCAGTTCCGAAGATTTCGTGCACATCCGTTCGCGCGTCGCGCGGATCCTCGAGGAGGAGGTGCGCATTGGCAACGACGATCAGTGAGCCGCTGCGTGATTCGGAGGCGCCGACCGATCGGGATCTCGTCCCGCCCAAGGCGCCCAATCCGTGGCTCGCGAAATTCGACCGGCTCCTCTACGGCGTCATCGGTCTCGGGCTGTTCCTGCTGCTGTGGTGGTGGGTGGTCGCCAGCGGCCAGGTCAGCGATCAGTACCTGTCGACACCACAGGACACATTCCGGGCGTTCGTCGACGGATTGAGCGACGGTACCCTGGGCAGCCAGATCTGGCCCAGTGTGCAGCGCGCGGTGATCGGATTCGTGATCGCGCTGGTACTGGGCGTCGCCCTGGGCATCCTGGTCGGATCGTTCCGGATCTTCCAGAAACTCGCCGAGCCGGTCCTGCTGTTCTTCCGCAACCTGTCGCTGCTGGCGCTGCTGCCGGTCTTCGTGCTGTTCTTCGGCATCGGCGAGGAGTCGAAGATCGCGATCGTGGTGTGGGCCTGCTTCTGGCCGATCTTCGTCAACGCGGTGAGTGCGGTGAGCGGGGTCGAGCGGCTGCTGCTGAACGCGGCACGGACACTCGGTGCCGGACGGTTCTACATCTTCACCCAGGTCGTGCTGCCGGCCGCGTTCCCGGCGATCTTCCCCGGCATCCGGCTGGCAGCCGCCAACGCATTCACCGCCCTCGTCGCGGCCGAACTCGTCGGCGGAGCGCAGGGGATCGGCATCTACATCAACACCGCCTCGCTGCGGTATCAGACCCCGCAGATGTATGCCGGAATATTCGCCCTCGGTCTGGTCGGAATCATCGTCAATGCGATTCTGACCGTCGTCGAGTGGCGAGTTACCTCCTGGCAGCGGGGATTGACGAGCAAATAGCGCGGAAAGTACTCGGATGCACAGGACAGATCGGCGCCGGCCGCCCGCAGCGATGCGGGCTCCGGTTCGGCGCAGAATCGCGACGGTCGTCGCCTCGCTTCTTCTCGTGCCTGCCGCTGCGGCCGGATGCGGGTCGGCGACGAAGGTCAGCTACGAACCTGCCGCTGACGACGAGAATGCGCTGGTCGTGTACGTCGACCGCGGCGACGATCGGGAAATCCTCGATTACGCGATCCACAACCTGCTGCCGGATTCGGTGAAGGTGAAACCGGTCGACGCGACCGGCGACGCCAATGCCCGTATCGCCGCCGGCACGGGCGATCTTTCCTACTTCCAGCACATTCCGGCGTTCGAGGCCGACAGCCAGAAGAATTCCTATACGAATCTGAGCATCGTGTCGAAGGTGAACGTGGTGCCCTACGCGGTGTACTCCTCGAAGTGGCGCGATCTGAAAAACACCACCGACTGGGTACACGTGGGATTGGTGCAGGACCAGGTCGCCGGGGTGAGTCTGCCGCACGGCGCCCAGGTGGCGCTGCCCGCGACGCCCACCGGTTTCGCGCGCGGGCTCTACCTGCTGCAGAGTGCGGGCCTGGTGACGCTGGATCGTCCGTTCGGCGGCACCTCGGCGGCGGATCTGACGATCGGTCAAGCGAACGTGCGCGACTCGGCACGGCATCTGTCGTTGCTGCCGTTGAGTTTCGACCAGGATCTCCGATCCATCTATCAGAGCTACGACGCGGTGGTCCTCAGTCCCGAGCAGGCCGCATCGTTGGGGCTGCAACCGGCGAAGGACGCGCTCGCGATCGAGCCGGGGCCCGAAAACCCTTATGCGCATGTGCTTGTCGCGCCGTCACGGCTGGCGGGCGACCAGCGGGTGCTGGAATTGACCCACGCGCTGGAGAGCCCCCGGCTGGCCCAGTTCCTGGCGACGAAATACGGGGGCGCGGATATCGCCGTGGCCGCCGCGGGCGCCAAGTGACGTCGTTCGGAATGCCGGGCCGAAATCCATACGCCGAAACCTCTACATACAAGGAAAACGATGGCAGACAGCGACATTCGCGAGTGGCGTGCGCCCGTACGGAGGCACCTCGTCCGGCGTTGGAGCGCGGCGGCGATCGCGGCCGCGGTGCCGCTGGTGGCATACGCGGCTCCGGCCGCGGCGCACGTGCAATCCGACGGCACACCGGTGACCAAGGGCGGCTACGGAGTCGTCCACCTGATCGTGCCCGGTGAATCCGCCACGGCGAATACGGTCGGGCTCACCGTCACCATCCCTGCCGGTGTGGATCTGAAATCGGCACGGACACAGCCCATTCCGGGCTGGACGGCGTCGATCGAACGGGATCAGGCCGCCGGTCGGGTGACCAAGATCGTGTGGAACGCGAATACCCCGTCCGACGGTTTCGGCACTACGCAGTATCGCGAATTCTCGTTCTCGGCGGGCCCGTGGCCGAAGGCTGTGGATTCGGTCGCGCTGCCGTCCGATCAGCGGTATTCCGACGGTTCGGTGGTGTCGTGGAACGAGACGGCCGTCGACAAGTCCAGCGAGCCCGAACATCCGGCGCCCGTCGTGCCGGTGACCGCGACCGCCGCCGGACATTCCGACGACGGCGGTCATGCCGTATCGGCGGCGAACACGTCACCGGATCGGCACGACGACGCCGCCCTGCACGACGGGGGCGAATCATCGCCGAGCGGATGGTGGCAGGCACTGTCGGTGGTGGCGCTGCTGCTCGCGGTCGCGGCGGGTGCGGCGGCGACACTGGCATTGCGGCGCGATCGTGAGCCTCGATCCTAGGGGGGCGCTGCGGTGCTGGTTCGTCCTGCTCGTCGCGATCGTGGCGCCGGTGTGGGCGGCCGGCGCCGCCTCCGCGCACGCCGTGCTGGTGTCGACGACACCGGAATCGGGAACCCATGTCGACACAGCGCCGGGTGAGCTGCGGCTGCAACTCGACGAGCCGGTCACCCTGGTCGCGGGCTCGGCCCAGCTGATCGACAGCGGCGGACAACGATTCGCGCTGTCCGCCGCCCGGCT
>NZ_BAFW01000331.1 GCF_000308535.1 Nocardia cerradoensis NBRC 101014
CACGTCCGCCAGGGCCGTCAACGCGGGAAAGTCCAGCGGGCGAGCCGGCAGGTCGCGCACCCACAGGGTGGTCGTGGAGGTCGGCTGTTCCCGCGGTTCCGGGGCGATCGGCCCGCCGCCCTCGACGAACCGCATCTCGTAGTTGCGCATCCACACCGGGAATTCCGGCGGTGGTGCCACGGGCACCGACTCGGCGGGCGGCGCGGCGGGTGGTTCGATCTCGGTATCGGACCAGGTGGGCCGCCGGGCGCCGCAGACCACGGTCGCGGTGGTGGTCACCGCGTCGTCCTGGCTCAGCGTCAGCATCCAGTGCTGGGTGCTGCGGTTGGTTCGCACCGGCCGGCTGTCGATCGTGAACGGGCCGTCGGCGATCGGCCCCGCGTAGTTGACGGTGATCGACACCGGTTCGGCCGCGCACCGCGGATCGTCGAGGACCGCGCGCACGGCGGTGGCCGCGGTGACCCCGCCGAAGGGGCCCACCATATTCGAATACGACGCCGCGGTACGGGCCAGGTAGCGGCCCGCACCGGCGGGCGCCGGCGCGGTGGCGAGATCGAACGGGTGGGTGCCGAGATCGGTGCGATTCACGAGCGGGTACTCCTTGTCCGGGAAGGTGGGATCGTGCCGGGGGCCGGGATCGCGGCCTTCAGCAGCGATTCGAGTTGGTCGTCGATGCGGTCCAGGGCGGTGGTGCTGCGTTCGGCGCGGCACATCGCCAGGCTGCCCTCCAACGCCGCGATGATCAGGGTGGCGGTGCGTTCGGCCTCCGCCTGCTCGGCCCCGTCCTCGCGCAGGGATCGCGCCAGCAGATCGGTCCATCGGGCGAAGGCGGCCGCCGCCGCCTCGCGGGGGCGGCCCTCGGCGTCCGGCGCGTCCTCCACCGATACCGCCAGCACGGGACATCCGGCACGAAAGTCGCTGTCCAGCAGATTCTTTCGCCAGCGCCGCAGGAACGAGTGCAGGCCCTCGACCGAACCCTTGCGCAATTCGCGCGCCAGCGTCGCCGCGGTCCGATCGCCGGCGAGGGCGACGGCTTCGGTGGCGAGTTCGGCCTTGCCGCCGGGGAAGTAGTGGTAGGTCGAGCCGAGCGGGGCGTCCGCGAACTTGGCGAGATCGCGCACACTCGTGGCGGCCAGACCGCGCCGGCGAATCATCTCGGCCGCGCCCGCCACCAATTTCGCGCGCGAATCATCCGGTGTGCCGCTCATATCTCCCACCTCCCTATAACGGACGTCATAGCGGCTCCCGCCCACTATAACGGACGTCATAGCAGGGTGTCCGGCGAGGGCTCAGCGCAGCCGGGGCGAGTCTGGTTCGATGGACGATGTGACCCTGTTCGTCGGGACTTCCGGCTGGCAGTACCGGGACTGGCGCGGCGTGCTCTATCCGCCGGGCGTACCGCAGCGGTTGTGGCTGGAACGGTATGCGACCGCCTTCGCGACCGTGGAGAGCAACAACGCCTTCTATCGGCTGCCCAGTCGCGAGGTCTTCGCCGCCTGGCGGGAGCGCACGCCGGACGATTTCGTCGTGGCCGTGAAGGCCAGCCGCTTCCTCACTCATGTCAAACGACTGCGCGAGCCGGCCGAGCCGGTGCAGCGGCTCCTCGAACACGCCGCGGGCCTCGGCGACCGGCTGGGCCCGATCCTGGTGCAGCTGCCGCCGACCCTGCGCGCGGACGCGAATCTGCTCGACGACTGTCTGCGACAGTTCCCCTCGACCGTGCGGGTAGCGGTGGAACCACGCCACGAGTCGTGGTGGACACCCCGCATCCGTGCCGTGCTGGAAAAACGTGGCGCCGCGCTGTGCTGGGCGGATGCGCGCTCGCGCCCGGTGACGCCGCTGTGGCGCACCACCGACTGGTCGTATCTACGCCTGCATTCCGGGCTGGCGCGGCCGCAACCCCGGTACGGCCGGCGCGCCCTGACCGCATGGGCGCATCGGCTGGCCGACACCTTCGGTCCCGCCGACGGTTACGTGTACTTCAACAACGACCCGGGCGGCGCCGCCGTCCACGACGCCGTGGTGTTCGCCGGGCTGGCGACAGACGCCGGGCTGGCGGTGACGCGCACCGACGTGTCCGCCTGACCGACCGGCGGATCAGCCGAGCTGGTCGAGGAACGTCCGCGGAAGAGCGATGGCGGGAGTGCCCGCGGAATGTCGCCCCGCCTCGCCCGAGAGCCGCCGGACGACGGCGAGCAGTGCCGGACCCTCGTCGATCAGCGGGCGTACCAGTCCCGCTTCGACGCAGCGGCGCAATGCCGGCGCGAGAACCGTTTCGGCTTCCTCCGATCGGCCCACGGTCTCGAGGCAATTCGCGAACAACAGCGTGGCGCACAGAGCGGCGCGCGGGCGCACCGCGGTGTCGATCGATTCGCGCAGATCGCGGGCGCGGGGCAGTGCCCGCTCGGGATCCGCGCACAACAGCCACCGGACGGTCGCTTCCTCGGTGAGGTCGTGAATCGTGGTCGCCACGCCGTCCCGCGCTCCGTGGGGTGCGGGCGGCTCGCCGGGGTCGGATTCGGCGAACCCCAGCCGGATGCGCTCGAGTTCGATGCGTGCCGACAGCCGCGGCAGGGTGTGTGCGGTGGCGACCTCGGTGCCGTCGGCGAGTAGTCTTCGCGCTGCCGCGAGGTCCCCGCGCAGCGCCTCGATCCGCGCACCGGTGCCGTAGACCCCGGTCAGGAAATCGACTGTGCCGCCGTCGAATCCGAATTCCACCGCCACGCCGAGCAGATGCCGCGCCTCCGCGATCTCGCCGCGGTCGTAGAGGAAATCGCCGAGTGCGGCCGAGGCCAGGCGAGCGGTGAGGGAACTCTCCCCGGTCGTGGTGCGCGCCAGATGCAGCGCGGTGCGGAAGTGTTCCTCGGCCGCCTCGCTGTCGAGTTGCTCACGCGCCGCCATCCCCGCGAAACAGTGGCTGTACATGATGCTCAGCGCCCCGGTGATGTGCCGGAAGTAGGTCCGGCCCCACCGGTGCCATTCGTGGACGCGGTCGAAGTCGAACCGGTGCAGGGCGGTGAAGGCGCCCAGATTGGCCGCCGCCGACAGCACGAACGGCGCCAGCGAATCCGCGCGGGCGCAACTCTGTTCGACGATGTCCTCCAGTCCGTCGAGATGATCGGCGAGTGCCGCCTCCACCCCGCACAGAATCGACGCCTCGACCGCGAGATCGGATTTCCGGTGCCCCGGAGGCTGTTTCGCCGAATCGGCGGCCAGCGCCAGTTGCAGTGCGGTGTGCATGCGGCTCGGCCGCCGCAACAACACCGCCGCCCAGGCCAGCGCGATCTGCAGGGTCGGATCGGCCGCGGCCTCGGTGACGGGCAGTTTCGCCGCCAGCGCCGCCAGGGTGGCCAGATGCGAATGCTGCACCAGTTCGCGGGCGTGCGCGGAGACCAGCGCCACCGCGCGTCCGGGGTCGCCCGCCGCCATCGCGTGGTCGATCGCCTCGCTGAGCATGTCGTGGGCGGCGAACCATTCGGCGGCGCGGCGGTGCAGGCGCGGCACACGGTCGGGGTGGTCACGCTCGAGCCGTTGGCGCAGGAAATCCGAGAAGAGCGTGTGGTAGCGGAACCATTCGCCGTCGTCGTCGAGGCGCCGCAGGAACAGGTCCCGCCGCTCGATGTCCTCGAGCAGCGCGCGACCCTGCGGCCGTCCGGTCAGCTCCGAGGCGAGCGAGCCGCACACCTTGTCCGTGACAGCGGTGTCCAGCAACGCGGTCAGCAGATCGGGTTCGAGCGCGTCGAGCACATTGTCGGTCAGATATTCGCTGATCGCCTGATGCCGTCCGGACATGGTGGCGATCGCGCTGCCCGGATCCTCGCGCCCGCGCAGCGAGATCGATGCCAGTTGCAGCCCGGCGACCCAGCCGTCCGTGCCGCTCCGCAGCCGGTCGATATCGGCGGAGTCCAATGTCAGCCCGCCCACCCGGGTCAGGAAGTCCGCCGTCTCGTCTTGATCGAAACGCAGTGCGGCGGAGTCTATTTCGATCAGATCGTCACGAACGCGGATGGCCGAGAGCGGCAGACCGATCATCTCGCGGCTGGTGATCAGCAGTTGCAGGTGGTGGCAGGCGTTGTCGAGCAGGAAACGCAGTGCGGCGGTGGTATCGGCGTCGGTGACGCGATGCCAGTCCTCGATGATCATCACGATCCGTTCGCCGTCGGCGTGGATGCGGTTGATCAGCGTGGTCAGTACATAGCGCATCACGTCGTTGCCGTGTTCCTCGACGACGCGCAGCAATTCGGTGGTGAGGGCGGGTCGCGCCCGGCCGACGGCTTCGATGAGGTGCAGCAGGAACCACACCGGATTGTTGTCGTCGTCATCGATATTGAGCCAGCAGGTGGCGACCCCGCGGCCCACCATCCGCTGCCCCCACTGGGCGGCCAGCGTGCTCTTGCCGAAACCGGCCGGCGCGTGGACGACGATCAGGCGCGGCCAGCGGTCGCGATCCATCGAATCCAGCAGGCGGGGACGGCGCACCAGCGGGCGCGCGGGGAGCGCGGGATGGAATTTCGTCTCGGCGGTCGGCGGTGTCGTCACCGGGTCGGCCGGGGGAAGCAGGCCGAGCCGGGTCGGTTCGCCGACGCGATCGGCGACTGCCGCCGGTTCGGCCGCGGGAGGCTCCGGTGCCGGGATCGCCATCTCGTCCACGCGCAGACCGCGGTGGCGCTGCAACTGCTGCGCCCGCTCGCCGAACTCGGCCGCGGAGACCGGGCGCTGCGCCGTGTCGGCGGCCATACTGTCCTCGATCAGTGCGCAGATGTCGTCGGGAATGCCGCCGGGACGCAGATCGGGAATCGGTTCCTCGGTGATGCGCACGAATTGGGCGACCAGCCGCTCACCGGAGCGGCGCTGGAACGCGGCGTGGCCGGTGAGCATGCAGAACAGGGTGGCGCCCAGGCTGTAGATGTCGGAGGCGACCGTCGGGGTGCCGTCGCGCAGCACCTCGGGAGCGGTGAACGCCGGTGACGCCGTCACCACGCCGGTGGTGGTGCGGAAACCGCCCTCCACCCGGGCGATACCGAAATCGGTCAGCTGCGGTTCGCCGTAGTCGCTGAGAAGTACGTTGCCCGGCTTGATATCTCGATGCAGGATGCCGGCCCGGTGCACGGTTTCCAGCGCCCCGGACAGTTTCACCGACATGCGCAGCGCGGCAGTGATATCCAGTGGCCCGCCGTGCTGGATCCGCTGGTCCAGCGAGCCCTTCGGGTGGTACGGCATCACCAGATAGGGCCGCCCGTCGCCGGTCGTGCCGACCTGCAGGATCGCGACGATGTTCGGATGTTCCGGGAGCCCGCCCATGGCCCGCTGCTCGCGCAGGAATCGTTCGAGATTCTCGTCGCCGAATTCGGATGTGGCGGTGAGTACCTTCACCGCGACGGTACGCCCCAGTGCGAGTTCGCGGCAGCGATAGACGACGCCGAATCCACCCCGCCCGATGATGTGCGCATCGGCGAACCCGGCCGCCCGCAGATCGTCATCGATCACCAGGGAGCGGTCGCGCTGAGTTGCCATGGAATCCTTGTCGGCCATCGGCACCGTTTCCGTCTGTCCTGCTTCCGCGGAGCCCGTCGCGCTGGCATGTCAAGTATAGGCGCGCGACCTGCGCGTATGCCCCGGCCGAGACCGTTCGCGCACCCGGCGGCCGAACCGGCAGGCGACGCAACGGGATTCGCGTGCCGGGCCGGGCGGGATCGGCCACGGGGATGGTCACCGTCCGGAGGCTGCTGGCATGCTGTCCGATATGGCCGACATCCGCTGGGAAATCTCCGACTCCATCGCCACCGTCACGCTCGATCGCCCGCAGCAGCTCAACGCCTTCACCACCGCGATGGGTGCGGAACTGATCGCCGCCTTCGACGAGTTCGACCGCGACGACCGGGTGCGCGCGATCATCGTCACCGGCGCGGGCCGCGCCTTCTGCGCGGGCGCGGATCTGTCGGCCGGAGCCGAAACGTTCGCCGCCGAGGCGACCGACACCTTCCGCGACGGCGGTGGTGAGGTGGCGCTGCGGATGTTCGAATCACAGAAGCCGATCATCGCCGCGATCAACGGCCCCGCCGTCGGCGTCGGCATCACCATGACCCTGGCCGCGGACTTCCGGCTCGCCGCCGACAGCGCGCGCATCGGATTCGTGTTCAATCGGCGCGGCATCGTGCCGGAATCGTGCTCCAGCTGGTTCCTGCCCCGGCTGGTGCCTTTGCAGACCGCGCTGGACTGGGTGTATTCCGGCCGGCTGGTCGAGGCCGACGAGGCGTTGGACGCGGGCCTGTTCTACGCCCTGCATCCGGTCGGTGATCTGCTGGACCAGGCCCGGGCGCTGGCGCGACGGCTCACCGAACATTCGGCGCCGGTGTCGGTGGCGTTGTCGCGGCAGATGCTGTGGCGCGGCCTCGGCGCCGACCATCCGATGATCTCGCATCGCGTCGAATCGCGCGGTATCAACCAGCGCGGTGCCAGCGCCGACGCCCGCGAAGGCGTCTCGGCCTTCCTCGAGAAGCGGCCCGCGAACTTTCCGGACAGCGTCGAGCGCGATCTGCCCGATGTGTTCGCCGGTGACCTCGCGACTCCGCCCTTCCGACCCGCCTGAACCGACCGGTGCCCGTGGAGGAACGCATGATTCGCTGGAGCTGGATGTACATCGACCGGCCCGCCGCACGTTTCGACGACGCCTTCGCCTTCTGGACAGCGGTGACCGGCACGGGGCTGTCGGCCCGTCAGGGTGAGCACGGCGAGTTCGCGACGCTCGACCCGGCGACGGGTGATGCCTACCAGGCGGCGCAGGCGGTCGGCGGGGACGGTGGCGCCCATCTCGACATCGATGTCGTCGATCTCGACCGCGCCCGCCGCGCGGCGCGGGATCTCGGCGCGACCCTGGTCGCCGATCACGATGCCTGGTCGCTCGCGCGGTCCCCGCACGGCCTGCCGTTCTGCCTGACCACCGGCGAGGGACGGCACATCCCCGCGCCGGTGACCGGGCCCGACGGCAGCCTCAGCCGGGTCGATCAGCTCTGTTTCGATATCCCGCCGTCCGGCTACGACGGCGAGGTCGCATTCTGGGCCGCGCTCACCGGCTGGCCCGTGCGACGCACCGGTCGCGCCGAGTTCACCCGGCTGCTCGTGCCCGCCCACCTGCCGGTCCGGATCCTGATACAGCGCCTGGACAGCGAACAGGAGCCGGGCGCCCATATCGATAT
>NZ_BAFW01000330.1 GCF_000308535.1 Nocardia cerradoensis NBRC 101014
TCCTGTACGCGATCCGCGACATGATCGCCCGCGGAATACCTTTCACCTGGGACAACGGTCGGATCATCACGGACCTGGGGCGCGACAATCTCGACGCCTACGGGGCGGCGGTGAAGTCGAAGGGCATCGGCAACGTATCGCCTGAGGGTCTGTTCGATCAGCTGCGGCCGCGGTTCGCCACCGGCGGCGCGGTGGAGCCGTGGATGCTCCAGCTGCAGAAGGGTCACGACTTCGCGCGAGCGCAGTCGGGGCGGCCGTATCAGTGGGCGGGGCCGCGGTTCGTCGGCGACAGCTTCGACTGCTCGGGTTTCATGGGTTCGATCCTCGCGGCGATCCTTGGTCTGAATCCGTGGCAACGGTATTGGTCCACAAGCAGTTTCGCCGGGTACCCGCAGGTCGGTGCGCAGGGCCTGGTGAAGAACCTGCGCGATGGTGTCGGCATGCTCGTCGGCATCACCGACGACCCTGGCGGCCCGGGCGGCGGCCACACGGCGGGCGAGCTGCGCGCCATCCCCGAACTCGGGTATCCCGTGGCGCGCGTCGAATCCGGTGGCGCACTGGGCGATGTGCACTACGGGACCGGCACGCCGGTCGGTAGTTTCGCGTCGCTGTACGGCCTGCCGATCGGCGCCAACGGTTTCTTCCAGCCGACCACCGGCGGCGGCACCGGCCCCTCGGTATCCGACCAGCATGGGTTCCTGGCGCGGAAGATTTCTGATGTCATCACCGGTCTGATGGAGCCGATCAAACGGCGCGTGGACTCGGAAGTCGGTCCGCCGCCGCCGGAGTTCCGCAAGATCCCGCCCGAGTTCCTGCAGACCTTCGAAGACGGCAGTATCCATTACCTGACCGGTCTGGCGGACGGGCTGACCGATCTGTTGCCGTCCGCGTGGACGAAGGCGCAGGACGCCGGCCGGGCGGTGCTGGACGCGTTGAATCCGTTCGATAGCGGTGGTGTGGCGTCGGGTACCGGTTTCATGCCGAAGAACGTGATCGCGCCCGAACGCGTGCTCAGCCCCGAGCAGACGCGTCTGTTCGACGCGATGGTGATGAGCCTCCAGCAGATCGCGGGCGGCGGCCCAGGCGCGACCGACCCGGACCTGTTGACCAACACGGTATTCAGCGCTGGCGTGGACGCGTTGTCGCGTGCGCTGGGGATCCAGCAGCAGGAGCCGCGGAAGGCTCCGGAAGATCAGGCATTCCAGGAGCAGACCGCGGAGGCGATCTCCCAGACGGGCCAGATCGCGGCGCAGACCCGGGATCTGGTGCTGCGCACGCAATCCAGCCAGGAGCTGGTCACCCAGCAGCAGACCGAGCAGCTGCGCGCCGTGCTGACCGAGATATCCAACCGGGTGTCCGGCGGGGTGCTGACCCCGATCATGCAAAGCGCATTCGACTCCGCGATCGGTGTGGTGAAGGACTGGCTGGGCAGCGGTTTCGGGCTGGTCGTGGACGCGGCGAACGCGACCACGGCCGCGGTGAACAACCTGAACGGCACGGTGCAGACCACACCGGGCGGGAACAACCCGGGACCGGGCGCGGTGTCGCCGTTCGGCGCGCCGGGATCGGCGTTCGACGCGGTGGCCGAAATCAGCAAGGCGGTGCAGTCGGTGGCGCAGGCCGCCACCAGCGCGTTCCAGCAGGTCGCGCAACAGATCGCGAATGCTGCTCTCGCGCAACAAGATTCGAAGGTTCAGAACTCGCGGGGCACGCTCGGCAAAGACATCAGCGGCGGGCCACTGGTCGACATGATCGTCCGCCTCACCGGGGTGAATATCGAGATCCGGGACAACCTGGTCAAGGCGAACGACGAGATCAGGAGATTCCGCGGCGATCAGCAGGCGGCGTTCGATTCGACGGGCCGGATCGTCGCCGACACCGCAGACCTGATGCAGCGCAACGAGTCCAGCCGTGACCTGGTGATCCAGGAGATGAACCGGTTGAACACCGCGTTGATGAAAGCCGTACTGCGGTACCTGATTACCGCGGTGCTGATCCCGATTCTGACCGCGATCCTGTCGGCGATGATCCAGCTGGTGGTCACCGCGATCGGCGCGGCCATCGGTTCCATCATCCCCGGCATCGGCACCGCCATCGGCGCGGCGATCGGTGCCGTGGTCGGTGCTGCGCTGGCCGGCCTGGCGGCCGTGGTGGTGTCCGGGATCGCGGTCGGCGCTGGCGCGGCCATCGACAGCTTCGACTCCGGTGGTGTGGCGTCGGGTATCGGGTTCCTGCCGAAAAACACCATCTCGCCCGAGCGGGTGCTGTCGCCGAAGCAAACCGAGGACTTCGGGCGGCTCGTGGACGCGATGGAGTCGTGGGGCCGACGCGGCCCCACCACCATCAACGCCCCCATTCAGTACGTCGGCGCTGGCGGACCGGGCGCTGTCCGCGACTCCCTGTTGAGCCTGATGTAGGAGGCTGGTGTGGATCAATATCAGGTCGTTGACCTGGCGCAGCGGTCGGTGTCGAGCACTGGCGCTGTGCCGGAGGGTCACGAACCGGAGCCTTCGTATCTCGGTGTGGTCGGGCTGACCCCGCCGTCGCCCGTCGTCGCGGACGAGGAGTAGCGGGGTGTTCCGTGGCTATATGGCTCTCGCAGGCGCGGAGCTCACGAACACGTCGCGCCTGGTCGCGCACGCGCGTCCGGGTGTGCCGCAGTCGATGGAAGAGGCCCTGGCGCAGTGCCGATGCACGGTGCCGCGCGGCTACATCAACTACGACGATTCCTGGCCCGGCCTCGCTGTGTTCCTGGGCGATGAGCAGCCGTACACGCTGACGTCCGCGCCCTGGTATGACCCGACGATCCCGCAGAGCGAGGAATTCCTCGGCGTCTGGGTTACGGCGACGGATGGGTTCGGTCCGGCGCCGGTGGACCGGCAGATTTCCGACGCGATCTGCGCGGGCGGTGTGACCGGCGCGCATCGGGACAAGGCGCGTTCGCTGACCATCCAGGCGATTCTGATCGGCTGCACGAACGCGGGCGTTCAATACGGGATGGAGTGGCTGGGTTGCCGGTTGCGCGACGCCACCAGCTTGGCCGGGACCACTCTGGAATACCTTGCGGCGCACCCGGAGGATTCGGCCGCCGACCCTGCGCTGTTGCGGCGGGTGATGTCGCGGGTGGTCTACACCCGCGAGATCCGGGAAACGAAGTCGTTCGGCACGCGGGGGCGGCAGCACCGGCAGGGGGCGGTGAAGGCCATCGACTGGGAAATGGGTGTGCTCGACCCCTACGTGTACGGGCCGGCCACGTCGAGGACGGTGGTGTGGGGTTCGTCGGTCACCGAGTCCATCGAGTGGGCGCACCCGCCGGACTGCGAAGACCCCGGGTCGTGCGAGGAAATCCCGGTGCTGGCGTCGGCGGTGTGCGTCCCGGCGGTCGTGGATGTGGCCGCGGTGCAGCCGCCGGTGTGCGCGGGCTGTATCCCGGTGTGCGAGGTGCAGACCCGGGTGGCGCAGGTGCCGGCGGCGGAAGGTGTGATGTGCCGCGACGAAACGGTCACGCTCACCGTCACTGCCGGTGCCGACCTGGTCTCGGTGAATTTCTGGTTCCGGCCGTGCGGGTCGGACGCCGCCTGCGACCGGACCGGGTTCCTGTCGTTGGCCGGTATGCCGGCCGGGTCGACAATCGTCGCGGACAGCGTGCTGGGACGCCCCTACGGTTTGGTGAACGGTCGCCAGGTGCGGCAGGAGGGGATCGTTCACACTCCGACCGGCGCGCCGTGGACACCGGTGGTGTTGGATGCCGGGCAGTGCTGGGAGCTGGTGGCCCAGCACGAGCCGGGGATTGATTTCACCGTGCAGATCAGCGTGCGGGGGCGGCAGTCGTGAAGCTCGAAAACGCCGCGTTCGCTATCCATTCGATCGTGGACGGCTCCACGTTGGGCGCGCTGGAATGCCCGACCAGCTACACCTGGTCCCGCGAGCTGTGCGAGGTCAGCCGGTGTCAGGTACAGGCACCGCTGCAAGATCTGTCCACACGGATCACGCCGTGGGTGCACTGGATATCGGCGTGGCACGGCGGCGCGCTGCAATGGTTCGGCCCCGTCCAGGACGCAACGCGGGACCGCACCAGCATGCAGATCGACGCCCGCGACCTGTCGGCGCTGATGTGGCACACCCGCACCCAGATCACGCGGAAGTGGTCCCAGCTGAACGTCGCGAGCATCGCGGCCGACATGTGGCGGGACATGCTCACCTTCCACGGCATCGACGCCGAGCCGAAAGTGCTGCCCGCCCTCGCGACCGCATCCCGGTACGACGTGTCGGTGTCCGCGGACCTGCGGTACGTGCAGCAGGACATGGCCGACCTGACGAAGCTCGGGTTGCGGTGGACGGTGGTGCGGGGCCGGCCGATCCTGGGCACCCAGCCCACTGCGATCGCGGCCGAGCTGTCGGACTGCGACTTCACGGTCGGCATGAGCATCAAACGGTCGGGCGCGAAAACCGCCAATGACGTGCGGATCATGGGGAAGAACTCGGCGGTGACGGAGCGGCGGGAGCTGGCCGGCCTGCACCTCCAATCGATCGTCAGCCTGGATGATCTGTTCGGGGTCAGCAACATTCAGCGCGCGGCGGCGGAGTATGTGGGCCGGTCCGCGGTGATCCGCGACGAACTGGTGGTGCCGCAGTCGGCGACGCTCACCCCCGATGCGCCGGTGGAGCTGGACATGTTGGTGCCCGGCATCAACGTCACGGTGTCTGCACTGGGTCTCCGTACGATCCTGCGCCTGGATCAGGTGCAGGTGTCGGGCTCGTCGTCCGGCACGCAGGTGGCTGTGTCGCTGTCCACGCCGGACAATCCGACAGCCCTCGAGCAGGCGGGAGCAACGGTGCAATGAGCGGAACAGCAGAACCGGTCCGCCCGCCGAAGACCGATGCCGAATGGGCGCGCGACACCTCCCGCCGACTGGATTCAGTGGAGAATCCCACGTCGATGCGCGTCGGGGAATGGGTGTTCTCGACCAGCGCCGATGGCAGCCTCATCGTGTCGAACGTCAACGGCGGCTCTGTCGTGCTGGCCCGCCGGCCGGAGGGCGGGGAGAACGACCCGGACGCTATCCAGGACGACGCCGTCCCGGCAGTTTCAGTGGTGCGCAACGCCGCGCAAACCTTGCCCTCGGGCGGGGCCGCGGTGATCTTCGACGGTGCCCGGTTCCAGTCCGGCGGCGACTGGACGGGCGGCAAAACCACATTCGACGCGATCAACGCCCCGGTGTCCGGGATCTACCAGGTGTCGGGATCGGTGCATTTCCGCGACGGCAGCGGCTACTGGATGGTGATCGTTCTGGTGGATGACCAGCCGATGCTGTACGGCCGGATCTCCGACAACTCCGGACAGAACAACATTTGGCTCACCTCGCAGGTCAACGGCCTGCTGCGGGTGAACGCGGGCCAGAAGATCCAACTGTGGGCCGCCGCGTACTCCGGCCAGGGCATCGGGTCGACCACCCTCACCTCATCCCCGGTGCCGACAGTGTTCTCGATGTCGCTGGTACAGAGGAGCTGACCTGATGCCGAAAGTTTGTACCAGCCGCAACCTGTCGATCACCTCCGGTGTGCTGGGGATCGCGAAATGGTCCGCGCCGCGCCTGGTCGCCCAGCAGACCGCGACCTCCATCGGAGATGGAACGATCAGCAGCGCGGGCCTCACCTCTCAGCCGGGCCGGCTGATGATCGACACCTCTGTGTCGTGGACGTCGGATTCGCCGCTGGCGTCGGTGATGCGCCTGCAGGTGATCCGCAAGTACCGAACCCTGATCGCGTCGAACCCGAACGCCGTGCAGATCTGGGACAGCTGGAACGTCGGCATCGACCGGTCCGCGGTCACTCCCGACTCCTACAACCTGGTCAACTCGCTGACCACTCTGTCGTGGGACATGGGCACCGACCAGGCGTCCCAGCCGTTCTATGCGCGCATCCACCAGCACTACCCGGCCAGTGCGTCGGAGGAATGGTACGACCTGCCGGCGGGGTCCTCGATCCAGATCAAATACCGCGCCTACTGCTGGACGCCCCCACCGTGGAGCAACAACGCCAGCGCCAACAATCCGCTGCATGAGGCGTGGGCGCGCGGAGTGACGCTGCGGCTGTGGGCGTTCCCGACACTGGATGAGGCGGTTCGATGAGTATCGCGATCTGCTCGTCGGAGATGATGATCTCCGGCCCGCGTGGGACGGGGTTCGCGGAAGCGTGGATGCCGCGCATCGTCGCCGAGCGATTCACGACCAGCACCAAGGATGGGAATGTTCAGCGGGCACCGGACCCGGTGATTTTCATCGACGCGGAGATGTCGTGGACCAACGCGACCGGTTCCGATCAGCAGTGTTGGCTGTCGACGCATCGAGCACCGCGCACCATCATCGCGACCAACCCGAACACGTACGCCCTCGATGACGCGGTGAGTTCCGATATCGCGGTGTCCCCGAACGCCGTTGACCCGTACGCGACGGAGGACGGGATCGGATGCCGGGCCTCGATCACTCCGTTCGCGTTGAACCAGATCAACTACGGGCGGTTCTTCCGTGGCTGGGATGACAATGTGCGGTTCCAGTCGCTCGGGGTGGTGCCGGCCGGGCAGACCGCGCACATCCGATACCGCGCCCTCTATACGACGCCCGGGCAGTGGCGTGACCCGAATCAGGTGCTCCAGGTGGTGCGCGCCTACTGGGTGCGGCTGCTGCTGTGGGCGGCTCCGGAGTAGACGATGACCTGCGCAGATAGCAACTTCTTCGACACCACCGATGGTGTGCTTGATCCGCTGCGGCGGTGGCAGTGGGCGCAGCGTGCGACCGCGCAGGGTGGCGGCGCGACCTTCACCCCGGCCAACAACGCCTCCCCCGGCACGGTGCTGTTCACGGTGAATGTCACGTGGACGAACAACACTGGGGTCAGCCAGCAGGTGTATGCGCTGATGACGCAGGGCCCGCAACGGTATTCGATCGACGGCCTCAAGGACTTGACGATCCGCACCCGGTGGGGCGTCTCCTCCGGCACCTCCCCCGCCGATCCCACCCTGACCGACGAATCCCTGATGCGCGGATACGGGGACCTCGGCACCGGGTCAACCGGATCGGGTGGCGGCACTGCT
>NZ_BAFW01000329.1 GCF_000308535.1 Nocardia cerradoensis NBRC 101014
CGATTGCGGCGTATATGGATCCGCGGGAGTTGGTCATCGCGGAGAATGTGCGCAAAGACTTCGATGTCGCCGAGAACCCGAAACAGGCCGATTCGATCCGTGAGTTCGGTGTCGGTGCACCGGTGCTGGCAGAGCGCGAGCCCGACGGCGCGGTGTATGTGATCGATGGTCAGGTGCGGGTGTTGATCGCTCAAGCCGTTGGCGTTTCCCGGGTTCCGGTGTGGATCACCGACGCGCCCACCGACGTCGATGCCAAGCAGCGTCGTATCGACCGCACGATGGCCCAGATCAATCTCAACGAACGCCGGATCCCGTTGACCCAGGCTGACTACGCCGCCGGTGTCGCGCTCATGCTGGATCTGGGTGCCTCACCGACACGAGTGGCGAAAGGGCTGCAACAGACCAAGCGCGCCGATGTGCGCAAGCTCGCCGCGGTGGGTCGGTCAGCGGCCGGACGCGAGCTCGCCGACAACGGTCAGTACAGCCTCGATCAGCTCGCGGTCATCGCCGAGTACGACAACCTCGGCGACACCGACGCGGTGGAGAAGCTGACCTCCGCTTCCCGCTATAACTTCGGCTATGTGGCCAAGGCGATCGCCGCGGACCGCGAGGAAACCCGGCGACGTCTGCATGCCTCACTGCCGTACGCCGCCTATGGATTCGGGATCCTCACCGACGAACCCGGCGCCGACGACGGTTACCTGCCCGCCAGCGACCTCGTCCGCGCCGACGGCGAGCCGGTCACCGACGACGATATCTACGCGGATCCGGCGCGGTGGGTGGTGTGGGTCGATGTTGAGGAGAACGGTGAGCTGGTCGACACGGCCACGGGCGCGCTCGTCGATCCCGACACCGTCGACTGGGACACCCAGCACGGCCCCGACGCCGAGCCCGGGGACGGGTTGCGCCGCGCCGACGGGCTCGCCTGGCGCGACCGCTGGATACCGGCCTACTACCTGCCCGCCGACCAACTCGACACCACCGGACTACGGCTGCCTGTTCCGGCGGCCGCTGACCCGCAGGAGGCGCTGGCCGCCACCGAAGGCGCTGCGGCGGCGCGGGAGGAATCACGGTTGGCTCGCCGCCGGGTACGGGAGCTGAACAAACGGGGCGTGGCCGCGGCCGAGCGGCGCGAGGAATTCCTCACCACGTACTTCAAGCGCAACAAACCGCCCACCCAGGCCGCGCATTTCGTCGCCGAGTACCTGGCGCGGAATCTGGCCCCGGGGGCGTCGCAGTTGGTGACCAAGCTGCTCGGCATCAGCTGGTCGACCGAGGAACTGATGAAGGTGATCGGGTCCGCGTCGACTAACCGTGCCTGGGTGCTCGCGCTGGGCATGGTGCTGGCCAACCGGGAAGTCACCTTGGATAAGAGCCTGTGGCGAACACGGTCCGAGACCACCACCCGGTATCTGCACCTGCTCGCTGACATCGCCGGTCCTGAGGACGATTTCGCGTTGGTGGACGTCGAGCAGGCCGCCGCCGGCGACATCGACTACCACGACATCCCCATCGACAAATAACCCCACCGTTCCTGCCACGCTCTGGCAGGGCCGGTCCCGTATTCATCCGATCTTGTGCCGATGATTGAGGAGGAGCCATGGCCGGTGACACGGTCTTGACTGTCATAGGGAATCTGACTGATTCGCCGGAGCTGCGGTTCACCCCCGCCGGGGCGGCGGTCGCGAACTTCACCGTCGCCTCGACACCGCGGTACTTCGACCGCAACGCCGGTGAGTGGAGGGACGGCGATCCGTTGTTCCTGCGTTGCAACCTGTGGCGCCAGGCAGCGGAGAATCTCGCCGAATCCCTCACGCGGGGCGCGCGCGTGATCGTGACTGGGCGACTCAAGCAGCGCTCGTTCACCACCAGAGAGGGCGACAAACGCACCGTCGTCGAACTCGACGTCGACGAGGTCGGCGCATCCCTGCGCTACGCCACCGCGACCATCACCCGCACCTCCACCAGCGCATCCGGCGGGCTACGAACCCGCCGCGCCGTGACCACGCATCGCGACGGGTTCGGCAACCCCGACACGGACACCAGCACAGGGTTCGACCAGCCGGCACCTTCCCCGTCGGGCGGCGAGGATCCGTGGCGGGAGCCAGCGATGGCCGAAGCCGCCGGAGGTTTCGGCGACGACGCGCCCCCGTTCTAACGCACTGTCTTTCAACCCCACCTGTAAGCCCGCTGACCCGTTCGGAACCGCTTGGTTCCGAACGGGGTGAGTTGGGTTGTGCGGGCGGGCGTCTGGCCGGCCGTTGGTGACCAACCATCCGAGGGCTACCAGGCCGCTCCGCGCCGCGCGTGACGGCCCGCGCCCGGCGCGCACGAATTCCCCGGCGCACCGGCCCACGCGCACCTTCATTCCGGTTGGTGTGCGCGGGAATTCGCCCGCGCACGCCCCGGCGCGTTCCGCCCTCACCCGCGCGTTGTGTCCCGCCCTGGTTCTTGCGCCCTCGGCTGGTCACCACGACCGGCCCGACACCCGCATGTTCGATCGGGGCCGTGACGGTCCCAGCGGGTGCTCGCCCCTCTTCGATTGACGACAGGACGAACTCTCGTGACCGAAACCAGTACCTTCCTCGATGCCATCGCCGAACTCGACCACAACATCACTGGCGACCGCCGCGCCGCCCGCCGCACCTTCACCACCGCACTCACCCACGCCACCCCGGCTGAGCGCGAAGTCCTCGACGACATGGTCGACACCTTCACCCTCTACCCGTACCGCACCGCGCTGCTGCGCCTGGACGCCGCGTTCCGCTACGACGAACCCAAACGCGCGCTGCTGACGCGGCTGCTGCCCGGCACCGACCCCGGCCTGCATGTGCGGGAGCGTGCCGAGCGGATCGCGATCCTGGACCAGCGCGCCCGCGCCAACGGCAGCAGCGTCGACGACGAAGCCTTCCGCGACTACGCCCCACTCACCGCCGCCGAAACCGACCGCACCTCCATCCGGTTGTGGCGCAACCCGCCCGCCCGCGTCTACCTCGCCCCGTCACGGGCCACCGACAAGTCGCGCATGACACCCGAACAGATCACCGCACGCGTCCGTGCCCGCGGCAAGCGCCGCCCCGCGTTGGTCGAGCCCGATGTCGTCGCCGCCTACGTCGCCGACAATCTGCACCGCGACACCATGGCCGGTGAGCTCGCCCGTATCCGCGCCAGCGAGCAGCGGTTCCGCGACCTCGGCCTGCTCGCCGAACCCACCCCGTCATCGGCAGTGCGGGTGCAAGGCGCGCAGCCACGCAGCGACGAGGACGTGCGGGCGCGATGGGATCTTGAGTTCGTGCACCACGTCGCCGACCAGCACGCACACGACGCCGCGAACGCCGAGCCGAGTCGACGAATCTCGCACGACAATGCCCTCGCCTACGCCGAGGCCCGCACGGGTGTGCGCGGAGATCTGCGGCCCGAGGTGCCGTTCCAAGGCAACAGTGTCGATTACACCCGCGAAGCCATGACCCCGATCTCCGGGTGGCGCTGCGTCGCCTGCTTCATCGAACGCTCCACCCGCGACCAGGACCCCATCCACTCCGACAGCGGGCGGCGGCGCAGCGACGACGGGCTGTGCGACTACTGCCGTGGTGACGACCGCACCCCGCGCCTGCCCGAACTCCCCACCGGCTTCACCGCCACCGATCTCGCCCGCACCTACTGCCGGTTCCTCACCACCACCCACCCGGGCGCCGCGCCGGCACTGCTCGCGGAGACACGCCGCCGCGCGCCGCGCTGGCTGATCAGCATCATCGACGAGTTCAGCCTCCAGCCCGAACACACCGAGAACGCCAACGATCCGCTGGCCGACGTCGAAACCGATGCCGCACAAGCGAAACCTCCGACACCGCGCCGTCGCGGCCCGATGACCGGCGCCGGGCAACGCCAGGCCCGCTGCGAGGGATGCACCCGCATACGCGCCATCCACGACGACGGGTTCTGCACCGAATGCCGCGTCTGGCTCGGCCTCGTCACCCCACCCACGCGCCAGACTGTCGCCGCCTGACACAGGCGACCCGATCTCCGGTCCGTCGCGGTGACGCCCCTCCCGCGACGGACCGGCCACCACTCACCCAGGCCCACAGAGAGTTTCACGGGCACGACCTGATCATCTTCATCGTCGGACTGAGCCTTGCACTGTCTGGCCACCCGCTCATGACCTTCCCCGACACCCGCTCACCGCGCGACGACCAGCGCCCGCGCGACTGACCGGCTGCGCCACGCGACCGCTGCGCAGCCGCGCTCGCTTGCGTCAGCGTGGGGTGTGCGACAACCAGCCCGCAGGCCCCAGCACCATTCCCCACATTCACTCGCACCCACTCACCCCCACACACCCACCCACTCACATCACCACATATTCCACTCACACCCATAACCCCCATTCCCCCATTCCCCCATTCCCCCATAACCCCTCACCTCCACACACTCACTCACCCATAGCAGACCTCATGCATCGCGGAATCTAAGAATTTCCTTACATCGTGGGGAAATGACGCGATTTGATACAAACTACCTCCCTTCCAGCCCTGGAAATTTTGGATGCGTTGGGCTTGTGATGGAGAGGTGACCGCGACGCTGCATAAGATTCTCGCGGGCGACAGCTACCGCTACTACCTTCGCCAGGTCGCCGCCGCCGATGCCACCGACCGCGGCCCCGGAACCCTGTCGGACTACTACTCCGCCCACGGGGAACAACCAGGTCAGTGGTGGGGCAATGGACTTGCCGCCCTGAACCTCTCATCCGGCGACGAAGTCACCGAAGCACAGATGCGAGCACTGTTCGGGCAAGGCCGCCATCCCGATGCAGAAGCCATCGCCGCACGCGTCATCGCCTCCGAGACCGCGAAGGGAACCCGCCTCAAAACCGCGAAGGAAAAAGCGGAGCGAGCGACACGATTGGGCAACCCATATCGCACCTATTCCGGCGACAACGAGTTCCGCAAACGCTGCGGCGAAGCGTTCACTGAACACAATATCGCTTCCGGAATCGACGCCCGAGCGGCAATTACCGACGAAGTTCGCGCAAGGATTCGCACCGACGTCGCGACGGAAATGTTCACCGAACACTACGAGCGCCCCCCGTTGGATGACCGTGAGTTGTCCGGGTTCGTCGCCAAGATTTCGCGCCCGAAGTCCGCGGCGGTCGCAGGCTTCGACATCACGTTCTCTCCCGTCAAAAGCGTGTCCGCGCTGTGGGCCATCGCCCCTATCGAGGTGTCCGAGCGCGTCGCCAGCGCCCACGATGCCGCCGTCGACGACGCACTCGGTTGGCTGCAATCCCACGGGATCTTCACCCGGGCCGGCCGCAACGGGGTGCGGCAACTCGATGTCGACGGCATCATCGCAGCACGTTTCGTCCACCGCGAATCCCGCTGCGGCGACCCGGATTTGCACACCCACGTCCTGATCGCCAACCGCGTACGCGGTGCCGATGGCACGTGGCGCACCCTGGACGCGGCGGTGATCTACCGGCTGAACGTGACCGTCAGCGAGATCTACAACACCCGACTCGACCACCACCTCCGCGCCGACCTCGGCGTTAAATTCACCGAACGTCCCGGCACGAACCCGAACAAGCGCCCCATCCGCGAAATCGACGGCATTCCCTTGGTATTGATCCGGTACTGGTCGCGTCGCGACGCTGCCATCCGAACACGGTTGGGCGAGCTGACCGTCGACTTCCACCAGCAACTCGGGCGCGAGCCCACACCGGTGGAGATGTGGAATCTCGCGCAGGTCGCGACCTTGCAGACCCGGCCCGGCAAACACCTGTCGCGGTCGTGGGCCGAGCAACGCCGCGACTGGCGCACCGAAGCCACCACCGTGCTCGGGAGCCACAACCTCCTGGACCGAGTCGTCGCCACCAGCATCAACCGGGCCACGCCACCCTCCCCGGTGGTCGATCAGGAGCGCATCGCGGATATCGCCCGCCATGTTGTGGAGGTGGTCTCCGCACAGCGGGCGGTGTGGCAGCACCACCACATCCGCGCCGAAACCGAACGCCGCATCCGTGCCATCACCGACCGCGACACCTGGGCAGCCGTCACCGACACCGTTGTCGCCGAAGCACTCTCACCCCGCAATTCCCTCGCGCGCGGGGACCCGGACATCGCCACCGAACCCGATCTCGCCACCGTTCCTGAGCCGTTCCAGCGCCGCGACGGCGCCAGCGTCTACACCCGCTCCGGCATCCAGACCTACACCTCCGCCCGCCAACTCGACATCGAATACCGCCTTGCAGAGCTGTCGGTGCAGCCCGGTGCACGCACGATCGATGAGAGTTTCGTGACCGCCGCGATCGATGGCTACAACACCGATCCCGCGCATCAAGGCAAGAAACTCAACGCCGGCCAGACCGCGATGGTCACCAGTTTCGCCACCTCCCCCGCCCGCATCGCGGTCGCCTCCGCCCCTGCCGGC
>NZ_BAFW01000328.1 GCF_000308535.1 Nocardia cerradoensis NBRC 101014
TATCCGGATTACGCAGGGCCGGTTCGGTCCACCCGCGCATCAGATCGTCGGGGACCTGATAGCGCGCCATCTGCCCGTAGATCAGCGATGAGCGGCGCAACAGCCCGACCCGCAACTGGCGCAGGACGATCGGTAGCGCACCGGGGACGCGCAGTGCGAACACGGCGAGCTTTCCGGGCAGTCCGGGCGGGAAGTTGTCGAAGGCCTCACACGGGAGCACGATCAGCTGGGCGACGCGTTTGTCCAGGCCGTAGGCGGTGAGGAACAGTCCGCCGCCCCAGTCCGAATGCACCAGGGTGACATCGCGAAGATCCAGCGCGTCGAGGAAGTCCGCGAGCACCACGTTCTGCCCGCGCATACTCAGGTCGGCGTCCGGCCGCATCGGTTCCGGATGCGCGCCGAGTGGCAGTACCGGCCGAACATAGCGAAAACCGCTGGGCAGCAACGGCATCACGCGATCCCACACCGTGTGGTCGATGAGCAGTCCGTGCAGCAGCACGACCGGCGGACCCTGCCCCTCCTCCACGTAGTGGATCGGACCGGCGGAAACCTCGACGACCGGCATACGCTGCCACCTCCGCATCGCAAACCTGCGGCCGCGCCCGGAAAGACGCGTCCACCTGCTAGAACATTCGCTCTAGAGCGTGTGTTCTAGTATGGGAGCATGTCCGAGACCGTGTCAACCCCGACCGCCGAGCGCATCGTCACCGCGACGGCGGAACTGATGCGCCGCCAGGGCTACGGCGCCACCAGCGTCAAACAGATCACCGCCGCCGCGCGGGCCCCGATCGGATCGCTGTATCACCATTTCCCGCAGGGCAAACAGCAGATCGCGGCCGCCGCGCTGCGAACCAGCGGGGCCGCCTACATCCAGCTGTTACCGCTGCTGATGGATCCGTATCCGGATCTGCGGGTGGCGGTGGTGGCCGCGTTCACCGCCGCCGCGGAACAGATCGAACAGTCCGGCTGGATGAACATGTGCCCGGTCGGCACGGTCGCGGGCGAGATCGCCGACAGCGAACCGGCGTTGCGAGAGGTGACCGCCGAGGTCATGCAGTCCTGGATCGACCAGGGCAGCGCGTACTTCCGGGCCCGCGGGCTGCCCGCGCCCGCGGCGCACACCTTCGTGATCGCGATCCTGGGCGCCCTGGAGGGTGCGTTCATTCTGAGCCGCACCCTGCGCTCGACCGGCCCGATCGAATCGGCCGGCCTGGCGATGGCCGCCTACCTCGACACACTCACCGAAACCCGCTCCCCGGCAACGATGTCCGAGGAATGAGCCGGCCCCTCAGCCCACGGTGAATTCGGCGGTGGTGCCGGTGAACGGGACGGTCGCGGCACCGTCGCGGCGGTCACCGCGGTATTCGATGCGATAGCGCCCCGCTTCCGCATCGGCGGGCACGGTCCAGTGGATGGCGACGCGCGAGGCCTCGGGCTGGCCGGGCGGGCGCGACCAGTGCAGTTCGGTGCACCAGTCGTTGTCGTCGAAGACCGCGCGCCATTGCTCCCCCTCGGCGCGCTGCACCTCGAAATAGCTTCCGCCGGTGTGGAAATCGTTGGCGGGGTGGGCGCCGCAGAACTCGGCCGTCACCGTCTCGCCGTGTCCGTAGCCGGGTTTCGGCGCGGTGATCACCTCACCGAACGCCCGCCCCGTCATCGGCGCATCGGCCGGCACCGGCGGCAGCAGATTCGGCTGTATGCCCGCCGTCCAGTCCAGCGGGGCCGGGCCGCGGCCCAGGTCGACGCGCGCGGCCACGGCGCGGGCCAGTCGATCGAATTCCTGCACATAGGCCGGCAGCGTCCAGCGGCCGTACAGCGTCTCCCCGCCCTCGTACTGCTGGGAGGCGTATTCCTCCGGCGTGGTCACGTAGCCGCAGTAGCCGTTCGCATAACCTTGCAGCAAAACGTTTTCCAGCGGCACGGACAGTGCGTGCGCCACCACCCGCCGGATGCGCAACCCCGAGACCACCGTATATTCCGCCGGCCCCGAGGCCAGTACCAGATCGCCGATCCGCAGAATCTGGATCGGCACCGTCAGCGGCACCCACGGGCGCGGGGGCAGCACACCCAGCGGCGCCACGATCAGCTTGGGCGCCTGCACATCCCGCATCCACTGCTCAACAGGGCCGTCCAGCCCGCCGAGCGCCGCGACGACCGGATTCGCATTGCCTTCCTGCAGGAACGACAGCTGGGTCTTCCAGTTGTCCTCCGAACTGGTCGCGGCGGCCGCGGCGCCCATCATGGCGGGCGCGGTGCGCGCCGGTTTGCCGTCGGGAGTGTAGGACCCGTCGATGGCGATGTCGGCCATGTTCAGATAGCGCAGTGCCGCGTCCACTCCCCCGCTGCGCATCGGCCGTGCCGCGTCGAAAGCCGCACGGCCCGCGCGGTATTGACGTTCGCCGATGAGAGAGCAGTTGAGCCGGTTGTCCTCGGTGGGCCCGGACGGGTGCCAGGGCGTGAGTCCGATGTTCGGCGTCATATCGCCGGCGTTGGTCTGGGCGAAGGCCGCCACGAAACCGGGCTTTCCGGCGCCCGGGCGCACCCCCATCTCGTCGTGTTCCCAGCGATAGCTGGCATAGCCCTTGTTGTCGGCGGAGATCAGCGTATTGGCGTCGGTGAGCGAGGTCCCGTGCGTCGCGAACCAGGTGATCGCGCCGATGTCGTTGCCGCCCTGCCGCAATCGCAGCACCGTCACCTGCGGATCGATCGCGTTCGGGAAGGCGGCCGTGTCGTCGGGCGGGTTGAGGTCGAAGGCCACCCGGGAGCGGTTGGCCGAGGCGTCGTGCAGTTCGCCGTGCCCCAGCGAGAGTGTGCCCGGGGCCAGATTCTCGTGCGCCGCGACCAGCGCCGCGACGATACCGTCCACTTCGGCTTGGTGGGAGTTGTTCTGAAAGCCGTATGCGGCAAGGGAATACGCGTATTCACGCGCGGTGCCGCCGCAGGAGTTGTGATTGTGGGTGGCGTTGAGGTTGACGTTGCGCTCGGTGTACAGCGCACCGAACCGCTGTGCCAGCCGCTGCATCACGGCCAGATGCACCGACTGGAACAGGCACGCGATATCCGCGTTGACGAAGGCCACCCGCTCACCGCTGGCCCGGTCGACCACGATGTAGGCGCGCGCCCAGGTGCGCATGAGCAGCCCCGTCGCGACCTGGTCGAGTTCGGAGTAGCCCATCATCCCCTGACCGGCGACCGCGCCGGTGACATCGGCGATGCCCGCGCCGACCAGATATCCCGCCTCGTCGCCGGTGACCCGGATCGGTGCCGCCTCCGCGGAAGCGGTGGCCCCCACACTCGCGGCCACGGCCGCGGTCACGGTGCCGGCCAGCATCGATCGCCGGGTAAACGTCACTGATCGCTCCTTCGATTCCGGCCGCCACGCTGCGACCGTCTCCTCCAACCGTGTGCACCGGAGATTACTGGTCACTCGTCCAGTACGCTAGCCCCGATTTCGTGGCGGAGTCCCGGCTACTCGATGGGCGCGGTCAGCGGCAGGGCGATCACCGAGGTGCCGACGTGCACGGTGAAGGCACCGGGTTCGGTGGACCAGCCCGCATCCGTCCAGTGCTGGAACGCCCGCTGCGGCAGCGGAATTCGCACCCGGCGCACCCCACCCGGCTCGGCGGTGACGCTGGCGAAGGCCGCCAGCCACCGCACCGGCCGCTCGATCGCGCTGTCCTCACGGGACAGATAAACCTGCACGACCTGCTTACCGGCCCGCTCGCCGATATTGGCCACGGTCACCTCGACATCGTGGCCGTCGACCGCGAGATCGCTCAGTTCCCACACGGTGTAACCGAGTCCGTGGCCGAACGGGTACGCCGGCTGCACACCGGCACGCAGCCAGGCGCGGTAGCCGATGTGCACGCCCTCGTCGTAGGCCAGGGTGCCGTCGGCGGCCGCAGTGGTGTCGCGGACCGGCACGTCGGCGAGTTCCTTCGGCCAGGTGGTCGGCAGGCGGCCGCCGGGTTCGGCCGCACCGGTCAGCACATCGGCCAGCGCGGCGCCGAATTCCTGACCGGGGAACCAGGACAGCAGCACCGCCGCCACGTCGTCGCGCCACGGCATCTCCACGGGCGCACCGGAATTCACGACCACCACGGTGCGCGGATTGACGGCGGCGACAGCGGTGACCAGGTCGTTCTGGCGGCCGGGCAGCGCCAGCGTGGTCCGGTCGCGGCCCTCGCTCTCCAGCTGTTCGGTGGTGCCGACGACCACCACGGCCACCTCGGCCCGGCGCGCGGCCTCGACCGCCGCCGCGAATTCCTCCTCGGGTGCGCGCTCCGGCCGCGCCACGACCAGGCCGGCACCGAGAATCATGCCCAGCCCCGCGGCCGCCGACGCGCCCGAACCGACCGTGATCCGGACGTCGACCTCCTGACCCGCGGCGAGTTCGCGCTCGACGCAGCGTTGCGGCGGATCCAGCAGTGCGGCAACGGGATCCGAGCCCTCGAAGGCGATCTCGGTGTCGATCGCGGTCGCGCCGTCGAGTTCCACCACGCAGTGACCCAACGCCGCGACACCGAGCCGCCATTTTCCTGCCACATCGGCGCGCAGCCGCGCGCGCAGTTCGATCGCCGACGCGGCGGCCGCGTGCGGATCACCGAACAGCACCAGCCGGCCCGCGGTGCGGTGCTGGGTGTCGAGGACACGGTCGCCGTCGAGGTAGCGCAGGCACAGCCCCGGCGTCTCGGTGGCCGGATCGGTGACCAGTTCCAGCGGCACGGGAATCAGGTCGTCACCGGTGCGCACACCCGGTGTGTGGGTGACCGGCAGCACCGCCGACAGACCCTCGACCGGCGTGACGGTGTGGTCGGGGATCACGGTCGCGCTACCGCCGCCCATGTACCGCGGCTGCGCGGCGGCGGGCCCGAGCAGCGCCACCGAGGTCCGCGGCGGCAGCGGCAGCACGCCGTCGTTGTGCACGAGGACCATCGCGGCCGCGGCGGCGCGGCGTACCAGATCATGGGCCTGTTCCGCGGTGAAGTCCGGAACCGGGTCGGGCTCGCCCGGGGCCAACCCGCCGACGCGATCGGCGAACCGCAGGATGCGCCGGACCTTGTGCTCGATCGCGGACTTCGGCACGGTGCCGGCCGCGAGCGCGTCGGCGAGGGCCGAGCCCCACAGCGGCGACGGGCCGGGCATGGCCAGGTCGGTCCCGCGCGCGGCGCCTTCGGTACTGCGCACGGCGGTCCAGTCCGAGACCACCACACCGTCGAATCCCCAACTGCCCTTGAGGGGTTCGTCCAGCAGCGGCGATTCGGTCATGGTGGTGCCGTCGACGCTGTTGTAGGCGGCCATCACCATCCACGCGCCGGCCCGCACCGCGCGTTCGAACGGATACAGATACAGCTCGCGCAGGGCCCGTGCCGGGACGCGGACGTCGACGGTGAAGCGGTCGGTCTCGGAATCGTTGGCCACGAAGTGTTTCGGGCAGGCGGCGACCCCGTGCGCCTGCACCGCACGCACATACGCGGCCGCGATCTCCGCGGTGAGCATCGGATCCTCGGAGAAACATTCGAAATGCCTTCCGCCGAGCGGTGATCGGTGCAGGTTCACGGTCGGTCCGAGGACGGCGTAGACGTTCTTCTGCCGGGCCTGTGCCGCGATCAGTGCCCCGATCTCGGTCAGCAGGTCGCGGTCCCAGGTCGCGGCCAGCGCGGTTCCGGACGGCAGGCTGATCGAGGGATCGCGTTCGTCCCAGTTCTCGCCGCGCACACCCGAGGGCCCGTCGGAGACCGGCATCTCGGCGAGGCCGATCGCGGAATCCCCGGCCATGCGGAACATTCCGGCGCCGGAGATGAGTCGTAGTTCGGCCGCCGGATCCAATTGTGTTGCCAGCTGCTCGATCCGGTCGTCCATCGGGTGCCCCGTTTCGTCTCGACTGCGCATCGGCCTCGACGCTACGGGATATCGGCGGGTCGGCGCCGTATCGGCCGCCGCGCGTCGGGGCTACCGCAGCCGCAACCGGACCATCGGCAGCGTGTCGACCGGCGCGCCGGTGGACACGCTCGATCACGGCGCGCAGATTCCGCCAGGCCTTCGTGTGCTCGCGAATGTAGTCGAAGCACGACCGCGGTCGCCTCCGGATCGGGGACGGATCCGTCGGCGCTCGGCTCGTGGTACCCGCCGATCAGCGACAGCAGGGCGGTGATGCTGGTCGCACTATCACCGAGCAGGTCCGCGGGGACGTCGCCGGCCGGCCGCCGCATCATTCGCAGCGCCGCGTCGGTCAGCAGATCGTCCGCCGAGCGGAAGTGATAGTGCGCCAGCCCGGCCCACGCCCCGGCTCGTTCGGCGACGAGCCTGGTCGTCACCGCTCGGGCGTGGTCACAAGAGCCGGCGACTTGCCGCACGCCACGCTC
>NZ_BAFW01000327.1 GCF_000308535.1 Nocardia cerradoensis NBRC 101014
ACCTGCGGCTGTTCCGGGCAGTGCGCTTCGAAGAGACGCTCGTCACACCCCTCGATACGGGCTCGTCGGGCTGACGCGCGCGCCGCCGCCTGCGTGCCGGTCAGTTCGGACCGTTCGGCACCGCCGCAGCGGGGACCGTTTCCGTCTCCGATTCCGTGTCCCGGTCCGTCTCGGCCGCGTCACCCCGGCCGACGGCGGGGAGCGGCCCGAGCAGTGCCCGCCCGGCCCGCCAGTTCTCCCATATGCGGGTGATCAGGATCGTGACCGCGGTGTACACGCCGCCGAGCAGCACATCGAAGACCCAGTGCTCGCCGCCGTAGACGAGGGTGAAGCCCATCGCGCACGGATAGATCACCAGGATCGCGCGCAGCCACCACTGTCGCGTCAACGGCCACAGCGTCGCGGCAACCAGCACCGAGAACGCCGTATGCAGCGAGGGCACGGCCGCGACGTAGTTGCCGTGATCCTCGAGCCATTGCGCGCTCACATTGGGATCGACCACGCCGAGCCCGAAACCGGATATGCGGCGGACGTGTTCCGGGATGGCCCCTTCGCGCCCGGCGTACCAGGGCGGCGCCGCGGGCACCAGCACATAGGTGACCAGCGCCAGATACGACAGCAGCAGAATCCGGCGCATGTACCGGACCCACAGCGGCCGGGAGTAGACGTAGAAGATCGCCGCGACTGCCCAGGGCAGGATGAAGTGGGTCGTGTAGACCACGCCGATGATCGGCGTCCACCAGGGCCGGCCGTCGCCGGCCAGATGGTCCTGCAACCAGATCGTCGGCACGGTGCCGCCGAACATCCAGCGGTCGATGTCGACGAGTTCGTGCATGCGCAGCGGCATGCCGAGTTTGTCGGCGAGGTCGCGGGTGTAGTCGTAGACCATGAGCGCCGCGATCAGCGGCAGCCAGTCGGTCAGTACCCGGATGTGCTGGCGCCAGGGCCGGTCGATGGTGAAGGCGAGGACCCCGCCGATCATCCACGCCGCCTCCTGGACGCGGCCACCGGGAAGTGCTCCGGTGATCAGGGCCACGGCCAGGGCCGCCAGGTAGGCGATCCGCACGGCATAACGGATCACCCGCCGTGGGACGGTCGGCTCCGCGATTTCGGTGGTCTCCGGTTGTACACCGAGCATTCGGCCAGTGTGCCACTACAGTTCACGGGCCGGACACGCTCATCCGGTTCGCGTGTCGCGGCGGACCGGCGATCCCGGGCGGCGCACCGCAGCCCCGGCCTTGCTGGCAATCTGCTGTCAATCGGCGCGGAGGTTGCCGTGAATCACGCCCGCATGCTGGTGAAGGCCATTGGGGCGCAGTACGTTTCGAGCGTATGCACCATATCGAAAGGTCGGGACCGTGATCATCGCACTTCTCATCGCCGCACTCAGTACGGGCAGCGCCGCCGTGGCGACCGCCACCGGACTCGCGAGCATGTTCGCCGGTAACCTCTGATCGGCGTTCGCCGGATACCCGGATCGAGGGGGGTCTCTCGGTAGAATCCGTCCCCGATGAGGTCTCACCGGGTCGGAGTGGGGAGGATGCGGCAGTGCTGGAGGTGTGGGGGCGTCGGACCGCTGTCAGATATGCCGACGGGCGGATCACCACCACACCGCTGGGCGTCGACGACGATGTCGCCATGGATGTGCGGGTCTGCGATCTGCGCGACGCCTGCCTGGCCGAAGCCGACAGCGGTGACCTGCTGATACTGCTGTATTTCCGGGCGCCGGACTATGTGATCAAAGGCGTTGCCACCCGGCGCAATCCGGCGACGATCTTCCTCGAACCCGAGGTGTTCACGCAGGCGGCCACACTCGTCCGCGCGATCGGCGACGATCTGCTCGAGATGCGACGGATCGTGCGGCAGCGGCCGAATCTGGCTCCGCCCCGGCCGGTTCCGGGGCACTACGGCCCGATCCGCCCCGATGTGTCGCGTGCGACCGAGCGGATGCGCACGCCGGGACTGTGCGCGCGGGAGCTGGCGGCCCTGCACGCCTACGCCCGCCCGGACGAATACGTCCTCGAATGCGCGCCGTGCGGCCATCGCGGTGCGCCGGGCCTGGTCGTGATCACCACTCTGCGGCTGTTGTTCGTCTCGGCCGGGGCGACCTACGAGTTCCCGGTGGCCGCGCTGGATCGCAGCGATGTCGCGGCGCCGCCCGGATCGGTGGCGACGCTGCGCATTTCGGACGGCAATACGGATCTGGAATTCGTCTCCACCGAGGCCGAGGATCTGCTGCGTGTCGACGGCGCCGTGCGGCTGGCCTGCGAGATCGAACATGTCGACGGCTCGATCGTGATGGCGCGCCCGTCCTCGCTGGACCTGTTCGGCGAATGGCAGTTGCTGGTGGAGCGGCGCAAACTCGGCATGGTCGACACCGAGCAGTTCAAATGGGAGGGCGTCGGCATTCTGCGCGCGATGCCGAAGTAACCGCCCGTCAGTGGAACGGGGAGAGGCCGAACACCGGCGCGCCCGGATGCAGCGCCACTCGCCGCCACGGACTCGACGGGCGCATCAACAGTCCGCGAATCATCCAGCGGCGCTCATCGACCTGTTCCTTGGCCGCGGCGAGGTCCTGCGTGGCCGCCCAGAAGATGGCGCCGGTGAGGAAGCCGGCCGCGAACTGCCGCCAATTGCGGTAGTGCTGTTGCGCTTTGCCTAGCGCGCGGCCCAGCAGCGTCCACGCCTCGTCCTCGTCCAGATATCCGGCGGTGTGCGCGGCCCGGGCGATGAACACGATGCGCGAGAGGTCCCAGGCGGTCGCGTCGGTGTTCAGCGGTTGCGGCAGCCGGTCGACGATGCCGAATTTGATGGCCTGCAACCAGGCGTCGTAGTCGCGGTCGATGCCGTTGACACCGCGATAGCCGCGCACCTCGGACACGGTGTGCAGGAACTCGCGGTGGCTGTCGGCGAGGCCGGTGCGGTCGACGCGGGTGGTGTCCTGAGCGGCCGCGGTCGCCAGCGGATGTACCATCGCGAACAGCGGTGCGTGCATTCCGCTCAGCAGGCGGCCGATGGTGTCGCGCGCATCCTCGGCGTTGTCGACACCCCACGATTCGTGCAGGCCCTCGATGGTGGATTCGCGCCGGGTCTCCGAACTTCCGGGGTGTTCGGGCTGGAAGGCGACGGTGTCGTTGTAGGAGCTCCAGCTGCGGCCGTAGTACGCCCCGATCGCCAGCGCCCGGATGCGATCCTCGCCGATGGCGACACCCGACCACTTGTCCGCCCCGGGATCGAAATCCGAACTCGGAAATCCGCTGATGCGCGGCAGTCCGTGCGGTCCGGCGATGATCGTCACCACTGCACCCCCTCGCCCGTGAATACTGTCCGTGCGAGCCTACCGACCTGCCCTGCCGGTGCTCGCGAACCCATCGCGTACTTTCGAACCGAACCCCGGCCCGCGAAGGAGTAGGACATGCAGACCGTGACGTCGCAGGACGGCACCACCATCGCCTTCGACCGGATCGGTTCCGGCAGTGCGGGAACCGTCGTGCTGATCAGCGGCGCATTCGGTTACCGGCAGGTCCCCAACACCGTCGAGCTGGCGCAAGCGCTGGCCGAGAACTACGGCCTGCGCGTGCTCAACTACGACCGGCGCGGGCGCGGCGACAGCGCGGACTCACCGGGTGTCTACGACAGCGCCAACGAGATCGCCGACATTCGGGCGCTGGTCGAGGCCGAGGGCGGATCGGCCGCCCTGTTCGGCTGGGGTTCGGGCGCGATACTGGCGCTGCTGGCCGCGCGCTCGGGAGCGATCACCGGGATCACCGACGTCGTCGCCTTCGAACCGCCGTTCGTGGTCGACCCGAAGGATCACGTGCCGCCCAAGGATGCGGAGGAGAAGCTGCGCGGGCGCATCGCGGCGGGCAAGCGCGGTGGTGCGGTCCGGTACTACATGACCAAGGTGATGGGCGTGCCGGAACTGGTCGTCGCGGTGATGCGGATGTCGTCGGTGTGGAAGACGCTGGTTGCCACCGCCGATTCGACGGCCCACGATTTCGCTGTGCTGGAACCGTTTTCGCGCGGTCGGACCATCCAGCCGGAGGATTGGGCCATGCTCACCCAGCCGACGCTGCTGCTGATCGGCGATCGTTCCGCTCCGGCGTTGACCAAGGGGGCCAAGACGATGGTCGAGGTGCTCCCGAATGCCGAATTGCGGGAGCTGCCCGGCGTGAGCAATGATCCCGTCGCCGCCCAACTCGCCCCGGCGATCGGTGAATTTCTCACGCGCACAAGGTGATCGGCAGGGGGCAGTGATCGCGATGGCCGGCTAGCGGATGCTGGCGGGTGCCCGCACGACCCGCCCGCCCAGCCGTTCGGTCACCTCGAAACCCTGTTCGCGGAACCAGCGCGCCAGAATCGGGACCGCGGAATCGTCGTCGCGGAAGGTGGGTACCAGTTGCGCGACGATATGCATACCGTGCGCGTCGGCGGTCCGGCACAGATGGCGCAGCGTCGCGGTGCCGAGGCCCATCCGGCGCAGCGGCGGAATCACGTCGATGTGGTCGAGTTTGATCGTGCTGGCATAGATGTCGAACTGGACCGCCGCCGGTCCCTGCTTCTGGGCCAGCGTCGCCGGATCCGCGGGCACCGGCCGCACCTCACCGGGCAGGTGCACGGTGAGCCGGCGTCGCGCTTCGTCGTCGGGAGCCATGCGGACGGCTTGTACTACGCGCTCGGTGAGATCGCTGACGGCCGAACGGTCCCCGTCCGCGGCGAGCGGCCGGATATCGGTGGTCCGGCGGGCCGTCTCGCGCAGTGCTCGCACCCAGTGCGAGTCGGTCCTGTCGTAGAGGTCGGCCAGCTGACCGATGGTGTGTTCGAGTCCGAAACAGCCGCCGAAGGTTCCGGTGTCGCCGCCCGACAGCACGCCCCAGACACGGGCGTCGGCCCCGACGCAATGGCGGGCCAGTTCGGCGCGGATCTCGTCGCGGCGGCGTTCGGCCTGATCGACCGCCGCGCCCGGCAGGACGCGTAGCCAGCGTTTCCATCCGTCGAGATTGGCGCGGATCCGGGTACCGGCGAGATCGGCGCACGCCTGCTGGTAGTTGCTCCAGGCTTGCTCTCGTCGCTGGATCAGCTGCCGATCCGGGCGGGTGGCGTCACCTTCCGGGGTCGGCGTGTTGTCGTCCATATTTATCTACGGTACGACGGAAATACTGCGTGACCGGGGTGTTGTGGAATCACCGGTGGTGTGTCGCCGTCACCGGGTCGCAGCCGGCGGACGGTGGCCAGGAAATTTACCGATCGATTGCGCCTGGCGTGGTCGGCTCAGGACTCGGTGGGGACCTTGGTCCGCAGCGAGCGCAGCGACGCGGGCAACAGCGGTTCCTGCGTCGTGGGCCGCGGTCCGGTCACGACATACAGGGCGACCAGCAGCACGCTCAGCCACACATAGGTGTCGCCGACCAGATGCTGCCAGGGCGTCCAGGCCAGTTCGCGGTTGTTGTCGCCGGGTTCCCAGTTCTGCGGGCCGATGGTGAACACGACCGCGGTCGCGATGATGATCGCGTACCAGATCATCGCCGTCCGGCGCGGCAGCCGAGTCGCCACACCGACGGCGGCCAGCAGACCCGGCGCGATCCAGACCCAGTGGTGCGACCACGAAATCGGCGAAACCAGCAGGGTGAAGACGGCGTTGAAGGCCAAGGCGAGCGCCGGATCGGCGACCGCGCGCCGCATCGCCGCCACGACCAGGACCAGCAGCGCCAGACTCAGCAGCGCCCACAGGGCGGTGAAGGCCGGTTCGGGAACCTGGAAGCGCGAGAGCACGCCCTGAATCGATTGATTGGTCCGGAAGGCCGACCCGCTGAGCCCGGAGACGTTGCCCATCCCGCCGAACCAGTACTTCACCGATTCGTGCGGCATCACGGCGAAGGCGATACCGCTCGCGACGGCACCGGTGATCGCCGCGGTGATCGCCGAGCGATAGTCACGCCGCACCAGGAAATAGAGGACGAACGCGGCCGGTGTCAGTTTGATCGCCGCGGCGATGCCGACCAGCATGCCGCGCGGCCAGCGAGTGCGTTTGGGCAGGCAGTCCGCCGCGACCAGCACCATCAGCAGCAGATTGACCTGTCCGAAATCCAGCGTCGAATGCACCGGTTCCAGCAGCATGCCCAGCGGAATCGCGCACGCGCTCGCCCACAGCACCACCTCGGTGCCGCCGCTGCCCCAGACCCGGCGTGCCACCAGATAGAGCGTGATCGCCAGCGCCAGCGTGGAAACCACGAAGAAACTGATCGCCGCGGCATTCCACGGCAGCAGCGCGAACGGCCCCAGCGCCACCGCGGCGAAGGGCGGATAGATGAACGGCAGGCTGATCCC
>NZ_BAFW01000326.1 GCF_000308535.1 Nocardia cerradoensis NBRC 101014
CTGCTCGCCGACCTCGGTGACGAGGCCAAGATCATCGCCGGCGGCCAGAGCCTGGTGCCGATGCTGGCCCTGCGGCTGGCGGTCTTCGACCATCTCGTCGACCTGCGGCGCGTCGACGACCTGCGCGGAATCGAGGCCGTTGCGTCGGATGTGCGGATCGGCGCGGGGACCACCCACGCGGCGGTCGGGGCCTCCGACGAGGTGCGCCGGGCGGTTCCGCTGCTGCACCGGGCGACACCGCTGATCGGGCACTTCCAGATCCGCAACCGCGGCACCATCGGCGGTTCCATCGCCCATGCCGACGCCGCGGCCGAATATCCCGTGGTGGCGCTGACCCTGGACGCCGAGATCGAGGCGTTGTCACCGCGGGGGCGTCGCACCGTCGCGGCCGCGGACTTCTTCACCGGTATGTGGACGACCGCGCTGGAACCCGACGAACTGGTCACCGCGATCACCTTCCCGGTCCGGTCCGGACGCAGCGGTTACGCGATCGAGGAATTCACCAGGCGCAGCGGCGATTTCGCGATGGCCGGGGCGGCGATCGCGGTCCGGCTGGACGGGGACTCCCGCATCGACCGCTGCGCGATCGGACTGTTCGGGCTCGCGCCGACTCCGGTGCGGGCGCGCGAGGCCGAGGCCGACCTGTTGGGCCGGCCGGCCGATGCGGTGGCGGCCGAGGAGGTCGGCGCCGCGGCGACCGCGAATCTGACGGCGATCTCGTCGGATGTGCACGGTTCGGCCGAATACCGCCGCCGGCTCGGTGCGGCGATGGTGGCGCGGGCGTGGCGTCGCGCGATAGAGGAGGCGAGCAATGACTGAGGTCGATATCGAGGTGCGGGTCAACGGCTTTCGCCGCCGCGACGCCGTCCCGGCCCGGCTGACGCTGGCCGATTATCTGCGCGACCGCTGCGGGCTCACCGGCACCCACCTCGGATGTGAGCACGGGGTGTGCGGCGCCTGCACGGTCCTGCTCGACGGCGCCGCGGTGCGCTCCTGCCTGATCTTCGCGGTCCAGGCCGACGGCGCCGAGATCACGACCGTCGAGGGCATCGCCGAACCCGACGGGAAGCTGTCGGCGGTGCAGGAGGCCTTCCGCGCCGAACACGGATTGCAGTGCGGCTTCTGCACACCCGGTTTCATCGTCTCCGCGACGGCTTTCCTGCGGGAGAACCCCGATCCCACCGACACCGAGATCCGCGAGGCGATCTCGGGAAATCTGTGCCGCTGCACCGGATATCAGGGCATCGTGCGCGCGGTCCGCGCCGCCGCCGCTGCGCGCGAGCCCGGTGCCGAACCGTCCACCGGCGACGAGGCCGATATCGCCGCACCCGCCGCGCGGCGGGCCTGATCCGACCGAGGACCGTCATGAAACTCGACAACACGTTCACCATCCCCGTTCCGGCCGCGCAGGCCTGGCCGGTACTGCTCGACCTCGAACGCATCGCACCGTGTGTGCCCGGCGCGACCATCACCTCGCGCGAGGGTGATGATTTCCACGGCAAGATCAAGGTCAAACTCGGTCCGGTGGGGTTGAGCTACAACGGGATCATCAAGGTCGTCTCGCAGGACGAGCAGGCCGGGGTCGCGGTGCTCGAGGGACGTGGCCGCGAGGCGCGCGGCAACGGCACGGCGACGGCGACCATCACCTGCCGATTGGTCGAGAACAACGGCAGCACAGATGTTTTCGTCGATACCGATCTGGCGATCACCGGCAAGCCCGCCCAGTTCGGCCGGGGTGCGCTGGCCGATGTCGCCGGAACCCTGATCGGTCAGTTCGCCACCAACCTCGCCGACGAGATCACCGCCTCGGCGCAGCCGGCCGAACCGCTGCGCGCGGTGACGGAGGTGCCGGACGCGGGCGCGGCTACCGCCACCGCGCCACGGCAACGGGCCACCGCCTCGCGTACCCCGGCCGAGCCACTGGATCTGCTCGCCGCCGCCGGATCCACACAGGTGGTGCGCTACAGCGGATTCGCGGCGGCGCTGACGCTCGTGGTCCTGGTGGCCGTCATCCGGCGGCGAGCGCGACGGGGCTGAGCGGGCCGCGTCAACGTTCGAGGTCGCCGGGCTCGTCGATATCGCGGCCGGTGGCCAGATCACCGCATTCCACGGTGGGCGCGCGAACGCTACGCAGATAGGCGGCGGCGCCGCGATCACCGGAGAGGGTCGGCAGCAGATCGGCCCAGTGCCGGCGCGCGATCACCACGGGATGGCCGGGACGTCCGGCGAAACTCGCGCGCGCGATACCGGACGGGCCGGCCAGCGCGGCTTCGATCACGCGGGCGACCACGTCGGCGCCGACATCGGGCGTATCCACCACGTGCAGTGCGACGTACGCGGCGTCGAGCCGCTGCGCCGCACCGATTCCCGTGCGCACCGACGCACTCATACCCTGGGCCCACTCCGGTGCCGTCACGGTGGTGGTCGCGGGAATCGGTGGCACCCGCGCCGCGCCGAGCACCACCACGACCTCCGCGCATCCGCCGTCGCGCAGGGCGTCCACCGCGGTGGTCAGCCAGTTTCCGACCGTGGCCTTGGGACGGCCGAATCGCCGTCCGGCCCCGGCGGCGAGTACGACTCCGACTACTCGGTCCGGCATGGGCGGCCTCTCGATGGGGAAATGCGCTGTCGCGCCAATGTAATAGCGGAAATGCCGGTCCTTTGTGGACTCGGCCAATTCGTCGTGACGAGCCGCCGAACAGGGTGGATATCGTTCGCGGCCATCCTAGGATGAGCAACCGATCAACAGGCGCGAGATCAGGTAGGAGTGCGTGATGCCGTCCAAGGCGGTCGGTCAGCGTCGACGCCCGACGCAGGAGCGTGCGAAGGAAACCCGCCAGCACATCCTGGACACCGCGGCGCGGTTGTTCGGTGAGCGCGGGATCGAGAACACCTCGACCAACCGGATCGCCGCCGAGGCCGGGCTCAGCATCGGCACCGTCTACCGCTACTTCTCCGACCGCACGGTCATCGTCGAGGAATTGCTCGAACGACTGCTGGAGAGCATCGAACGCCGATTCACCGAACGGCTCGATCGCGCGGAGCGGTCGGTGGAGGATATGACCGCCGACATTCTCGCCGCTATCTGCGACGAACTGGTCGACAACGCGAAACTCGTTCGCGCCCTGGCCGCCGGGGTGCAGTTCTACAACAGCGGCATCCCCGAATTCGAACCGCGCCTGCGCCTGCTGGTGAAGGTGCTCCTGATCCAGATCCTCGGCCCCAGCGACGACCACGAACTCGATGTCATGGCCTTCGTCCTGGTGAACACCGGTTTCTCCGCGGTCCTGCGCGCCTCCGCTCTCGAGGTCGACCCCGAGGAACGCCGCGAAGCCATCGTCATGACCGCCCGGATGATCGGCGCCTGGAGCACCGCGGAAATCGAACGCCGCGCGGCGAATTCGGCCTGAGAGCAACCGCGCCGCACGGACCGCTCGCCGACTGTTCTGCGGGATACGGTGCCCGGATGACGACGCTTCGAACCGGCCGCGATCTCGCGGCGGATATCCGCGTGCGTTCGCTGTTGTCGGCCGCCGTGGGTGGCGGACAGGCCCGCCTCGATGCGGTACTGCGCCGCTATCGCGAGGATCCGGCGACCGCGCTGCTGGCGGTGTTTCGCGAATCCGAACCCATCGGTGTGGCGGGGTACGAACGATGCGCGGATCGGATCGTGCTGCTTCATATCGCCACATCACTGCGCCGGCGAGGGGTCGGGCGCCGGTTGGTGGCGCGAATCCGCGCCGACGGTCCCGCGAGGCCGATCGTCGCCGAAACGGACCGCTCGGCGCTCGGCTTCTACCTGGCGCTGGGATTCGGCGTGACGTCGCTGGGTGCGAAGTACCCGGGAGTCGAACGGTTTCGGGTGCGTCTGGAAACAGGTAATGACAGCGGCTGACATGGCAGTGTAGCGTGATGGCAGTCGCTGACATCGGCGGCCGCCGCGCACACTGCGGCGTATTCCTCGCGGGAAGGTCTTTCCATGCGCGTATTCATCACCGGGGCGTCGGGACATGTGGGGTCCGCGGTCGTTCCCGAACTGCTGTCGGCGGGGCACGAGGTGGTCGGGCTGGCCCGATCGGATGCCTCGGCCGCGGCGTTGGAGGCCGCGGGAGCGCAGGTGCATCGCGGAAATCTCGACGATCCGGAGGCGCTGGCCGAGGCGGCGGCCGCGGCCGACGGCGTCATCCACCTGGCGTTCAAGCACGAGAACATGATCGCCGGAGACTTCCTCGGCGCGGCCGATGCCGATCTGCGGGTGGTCCGGGCGTTCGGCGATGCCCTGGCCGGATCGGGTAAGCCGCTGGTCAGCACATCCGGAACGGGTCTGCTCGCGGCCCTGGGGCGAACCGGCACGGAAGCCGACTCGCTACCGGGCGGTCCGCGCATCGACTCCGAGAACGAGGTGATCGGATTCGCCGAGCGCGGAATCCGATCCAGTGTGGTCCGGCTGCCACCGACCGTGCACAGCACCCTCGACCGTCACGGTTTCGTGCCCACCCTGATCGCCATCGCGCGCGAGAAGGGCGTCTCCGCCTATGTCGGAGAGGGCGTCAACCGCTGGCCGGCGGGCCACACCCTCGATGCGGCGAATCTGTACCGGCTGGCTCTGGAATCCGCCCCCGCCGGTTCCCGCCTGCACGCTGTCGGCGACGAAGGCATCCCGCTGCGCCGCATCGCCGAGGTGATCGGCCGTCACCTGGACGTCCCGGTCGTGAGCATTCCCGCCGAGGACGCCCCCGGTCACTTCGGCTTCCTCGCTCCGATGGTCCAGTTCGACAACCCCGCCACAGCCGAGGCCACAACCGCTCTGCTCGGGTGGAAACCCTTGCACCCCAACCTCATCGAGGATTTGGAGGAAGGCCACTACTTCACCGGGCAGTGATCCGGAACAGCGGCGGACCGGCGGCTGACGTGCCGCCGGCGTTCACCGGATCCGCCGCTCACACTCCTCGAACGGGGTGCCGGTGCGAACATAGCCGATTCCCCGGACTATCCGACCGGGTCCACGCGCAGGGTGGTGTTCTCGGCGGCGGGGGCCAGCATCGGTTCGAGGGCGCTGGGCTGGTCGCGGTACTTCGACTCGTAGGCCTTGCGGACGCGGTCGTTGATGTAGGACTCCGTCACCGGGTGCAGGGTCACGTCGGTTTCCACGCCGTGGGCGCGGACTCGCGCGCCGCGGGTGTGCATGGCGTGGCGGTACCACCCGCCGGATTGTCCGTACGCGGAGCGGATGTAGAGATCGTTGTCGACGCGCACGACCCAGATGGTGGTCCAGTCCCGCAGTGCGCCGTTCTCGTAGTAGCTGGTGATCTCCAGTTCCTCGGACGATCCGATCCGGTCGAGCTGAGCGGCGGTCCAGGCCATGTCGTTACCTCCATCGATCGCGATGCAGTGGGTTCGCCCAGGCTAGGCCGATCTGCCGCGGTGATGCGGCTGCCTCAGCGCGGTTCGGGGAAACTCTCGGCGACCGCGGCGATCAAGGCGCTCGTCCAGCGGTCGAGTATCCGTGCGCCCTCGCCGGCATCGGCGGTGGTCGGATCACCGAGTATTCCGTTGGCGCTCACCGCTTTCACACCACCCGAGCGCAGGCGCGGCATCAGCTCGCGCAGCGGCCGGGTCGTGCCGGGTTCGGCGCGGTGCATCGTGACCCGTGAGGGCGCCAGATGGAGCATGACCGAGGTTTCGGCGTGTCCGGCGTGGGTGTCGTCGGCGGGCCCGGTCGGCGACCACACCAGGGTCGATCGGCCTTCCGTGGTGAGGAGGCGTTGGGCGGCGCGCAGCGGCTCGAGATTTCCGCCGTGCCCGTTCACCAGGATCACGCCCGCGAATTCGTCCGCCGAGCGCACCAATTCGACGATCAGCAGTTCCAGGGCGCGGTGCCCGATCGACAGGGTTCCGGGGAATCCGGCGTGTTCACCGCTGGATCCGTACGGAATCTCCGGCGCCGCAACGATATCCGGACGCGTGGCGGCCAAGCGGCGGCACAGTTCCACCGCCACGGCGGTATCGGTGCCCAGCGGTAGATGCGGTCCGTGTTGTTCGGTCGCGCCGAGCGGAATCGCCAGCAGCGGAGCGCGATCGGCCGCGGCGAGGTCGGCCGAGGTCAGGTCAGCGAGGCGCATCACCGTCTCCGTCGGTTCGATACAGCAGCGGTACCACCGGCTCCGCGGTCCGCGTCCGCAGACATCCGGCCCAGACTCCCAGCCCGTAGGCGAGGTCGTCGGCGATGCGTAACAGTCCGGCCCGCGGATCCCGCCCGGCCGTCACCGCGCGGACCA
>NZ_BAFW01000325.1 GCF_000308535.1 Nocardia cerradoensis NBRC 101014
CGGCCAGATCTACGTCCCGTGGATCAACTGGTTGCTGATGGTCTCGGTGCTCACCCTCGTCTTCGCGTTCCGCAGCTCGACCGCGCTGGCCTTCGCCTTCGGCATGGCGGTGACCGGCACCATCACCATCACCACCCTGCTGTTCTTCTACGTCGCGCAAACCCGCTGGCACATCCCACGCTGGATCCTCGTCGCCGGGGCACTGCCACTGCTGACCGTCGATCTGCTGTTCGTCGCAGCCAATCTCACCAAGTTCGCCCACGGCGCATGGCTGCCGCTGCTGATCGGCCTGACCGCATTCACGGTCATGACGACCTGGCAACGCGGGCGCCGGATCGTGACCGCCGAACGAATCCGGCGGGAAGGATCACTGCGGACATTCGTCGACGAACTCGCCGCCGGCACACCCGCCACGACGCACGTTCCCGGCACCGCCATCTTCCTCAACCGCGGTAAGGAAACAGCACCACTCGCCTTGCGCGCCAACGTCGAACACAACCACGTGCGCCACCACCACATCGTGATCCTGTCCATCCACACCGAACCCGTCCCCCGCATCCCCGACAACGAACGCATCGCCACCGACCCGCTGGGACCGCCCGACGACGGCATCACACACGTCACCGCCCGCTACGGCTACATGGAAACCCCCGACGTTCCCCGGGCGCTCACACTCGTCGACGAACGAGACACCGAAGGCCCGCTCGATCTCGACCACGCCTCCTACTTCCTGTCCACCATCGAACTCCGCCGCGGCACCACCCCGACCATGGCGGATTGGCGTAAACGCCTGTTCATCGCGACGTCGTACATCACCGCCGACGCCGCCGACTACTTCAGCCTGCCCCGCGACCGCACCATCATCATGGGCTCACAGATCGAGGTATAAGTTCGACGCCGATTTCTGAGTTCGGACAGCCCGGTCACCGCACCGCATCGAACGCCGGGCACCAGCCGACCCGCTCGGCTCCGGCGCTCGACCGTCGTCCGCCGCCCGATCATGCTGCTCGGTTGCCCGCCGGCACCGAAGCGACGACGGCCGGGCCCGATCCGGATCGCCACCGACCGTCACCGGCGGATCGGGACACCCACAGCAGCACTGTCGCCGACGCCAGTGTGACCGCCGTTCCGAGCATCGCGCCGCCGACCACATCGGTGAGCCAGTGAACTCCCAGATACAGCCGCGTGGCCGCGACGACTGCCACGATCACCACGGCCGAGACAGTCGCAGCCGCGGTGCGCACAAACCCGGGCCGCGTCGACATGGACACGACCAGCACCGCTGCGACCAAGGCCGTGGTGGCCGTGATGTGGCCGGAAGGAAACGAGAAATCGGATTCGGCCATCAGATGCAGGACGGCCGGGGGACGTGACCGCGCGACGACGAGCTTCGTCAACGTGCCCACTCCGGCCGCGAAACCCACTGTGCCGAGGACGAATACGGCCGGGGCGGCACTGCGCCGCCGCCACGCGAGCATCCCGGAGACGACCACCGCCGACGCCGCCACCCCGACCGGACTGCCGATCTCGGTGATCGCCCGCGCCCATGCCGTCGCGGTGCCGTTGCGGTGTTCGACGAACCACCGCAGGGTGGCCGTATCGGCGCCGGTGATCCATCCGGACTCCGCGACCTGCACCGCCACTACCACGAACAACGCCGACACCACGAGCGCTCGCAATGCGGACCAGCCGATACGCACGCCGGACACCGACGAATCGCCGACCCGGCCCGCGAGGGCCGATGCGAGCAGGGCTGCCGTAGCGACAGCGGACGCACCGACCGCGATCTCCCTGCTCGACGATTCGGTACGGACCTCGTCGACCAACGCGTGGACGACATCGACAATGGCTGACACGCGGCCAGTGTCGCGAAGCAACGCTGTGGAAACGCTGAGTACGCCACCCGGCCATCCGTGGAGCATGCTCGCCCGGGGGACCGCCTGACGCCGGCCGGGCTGGACAGCAGCCCGCCGGCAACAGAAGGTGGGAACGGTGAGCGTCGCATCGCCCGGTGTGGGTTTGGCGGTTCTGTGTCTGGTTCTGGTTGCCGCGTCCGCTGCGGTGTACCGGTTCGCATACCTCGGCTCGATGCTGATCGTGCCCGGTGCGGCCGTTCGCGCGATCGTGCAACTGAGCGTGGTCGCGCTGGTGCTCGCCGCCGCCCTGCGCCATCTCTGGTCCTCGTTTCTGGTTCTGGGCGTGATGTTCGCGGCCGCGGTGTTCACCTCCGCGCGCCGGGCACGCGCGGGACGTTCCGGAGCATGGCTGGCCGCAGCGCTGGCGGGCGGCTGGGCCGCGGTCCTTCCGGTGATGCTCGTCAGCGGGGTCGTCCCTCTCTCGGGGCCCGCGGTCGTCCCCGTCGGCGGCATCATCCTCGGCGGCGCCATGACCGCGACCTCGCTGGCCGCACGCCGCGCCCTGGACGCCGTTCACGACCGGCGCGGCGAGATCGAGGCCGCCATGAGCCTGGGTTTCGACGACCGCCACGCACGCCTGGAGATCATTCGATCCACCGCGGCCGACGCGCTGCTACCCGGCGTCGATCAAACCCGCACGGTCGGATTGGTCACGCTGCCCGGGGCATTCGTCGGTGTCCTCATCGCCAGCGGCTCCGCGAGCCGCGCCGCCGCGGTCCAGATTCTGGTGCTCCTCGGCCTGCTGCTCGCGCAATCGTGCGCGGTGGCGGTCACCATCGAACTCGTCGCCCGGGGCCGGATCCGACGTCCTCGGCACTGACCACCGCGTTGTTCGACCGAGCGGCGGTCTACCTCCGCCGCCGACATACTCGATCCGGGGGCGCGGACGCCGTCCTGCCACGCGGGACCATGTTCTACCGTCATAATGGGTCATCCCTGCACTACCCGTGTGGTGCACCGATCGAGGGTTGGTGAGTCCGATGATGCCTACATCCATGCTCGACGAACTGTACGAGCGCGCGGAAAAGGACTGTGTCGCACTACGAATCGGCGTGATCATCGATCGGGGCGGGCAGGTGCTGCTGCTCGAACGTGACGACAGCGGCCCCGTCAAGGCCACCCTCAAACTACCCGGCACCACCGTCGAGCCCGGCGAACCGCTGGACGCGGCCGTGTCCCGCGGCGTCGCCACCGAGACCGGTCTTCTCGTCACCGGAATCCGTAGCCACGTAGGCTATTTCGACTATCTGTCCCCCATCGGCAAACCGGTCCGCCGCCTGCACTTCGCCGTCGACGTCGCCGCCACGTACCCCATCCGTCTGTCCGTCCACTCCGCCTACACCTGGGCGCCGCTGGACGGCGACCTGCGCGTGACTCCCTCCATTCGCCGCATCCTCCAGGACTACCGCGAGCTTGCCCGAGCGCGAAACCCGTTGACCGAGACCTCGAGGTGAGGATGGCCGCAAGGCTTCGCTCGACGCCACTTCGGTGACCAGGAGCGAGAGCGCGCCTCCGGCAAGGTAATCCAGCTCGCTGGACGAGGTTATCACCGCACATGACCTGCTGGCATCCGCCGGCGCGCCGTCGAAGGTCGCCGACGCTACCCGCCAGGTCCGACGAGGCCGCGGTGGCTGAACCCGGTGAGGGTGAGGTTGCCGCCGTCCCCAGCAGACGGCCACCACCGAGCAGCGGCACCAACTGTGCCACCGCGCCGCCGATACCGCCGGCGGCGGAGTGCACCAGCACCGTATCCCCGGCGGTGAAGCGGCCGGCGTCGGTGAGCAGAAGCAGGGCGGTCGCCAGGCCGAGCGGGGTGGCGGCGGCCGAGCTCAACGAGACGGCGTCCGGCACCGGTACGGTGAGTTCGGCTCGCGCCGTGGCGATCTCGGCGAAGCCACCGCCTCCGAGCGCGACGGCCGCCATCCGATCGCCGACGGCGAGGCCGGTGACATCGGCACCCAATTCACGCACGGTGCCTGCGATTTCCAATCGACATCGATGGCCATCTCGCCCGCGGCGGGCCGCGGCGGTTCCACCTCGCGGATCTCCGACTTGTCCGCACCGCCGGGGGCGGTCATCACAGGGCTCGCATCGTCACTCCCAACACCTCACTACCGTGGAACGATCGGGATCAACCCCGCGGCGCGGTGCCACATTCCGCCCCGGGTGATCGGGTGGACTCGGCCGTGCGGGCCAGGCGAGCCCGGATGTCGTCGCGCAGCGCCTTCTTGTCGATCTTGCCGACCTTCGTCATCGGCATCGCGGCGACCGATTCGATGCGTTCCGGAATCTTGAACCGAGCCGCACCCGCCGCCTCCATCACCGCCTCGATGTCCGCCGGCTCCACGACACAGCCGGGCCGCAGCATCAGATACAGGCACAAGCGTTCGCCGAGCGCCGGATCGGGCATGGCTACCGCGGCGGCCATTTCGACGCCGTCGATCTGATAGGCGAAGTTCTCGACCTCTTCGGCCGAGATCTTCTCGCCGCCACGGTTGATCATGTCCTTGTCGCGGCCGGCGACGACGAGGTTGCCGTCCGGGCGGCGGATGACGATATCACCGCTGGCGTACCAGCCGTCCGGGGTGAACGCGCGCAGATTGTGCTCGGGCGCACGGAAATAGCCCCGGGGTGTGTACGGTCCGCGGGTGAGCAGCGCGCCCGGAGTGCCGTCGGGCACCGGGTTGCCGTGCTCGTCGACGACGAGAATTTCGTCGGCCGCGCTGACCGGACGCCCCTGGGTGCTCACCACGACGTCGGCATCGTCGTCGATGCGTGTCATGTTGATCAGTCCCTCGGCCATGCCGAACACCTGTTGCAACCGCGCGCCCAGCACCGGTTCGACGCGCGCGGCCAGTTCGTCCGGCATCCGCGAGCCGCCGACCTGGAGCACTCGCAGAGTGGTGCCGCGCATCGGGGCGTGCTCGCGCTGGTGCTCGATCCAGACCTGCGCGACCGCGGGAACGGCCGCCGCGACCGTGACACCCTCGGCGTCGATGGTGCGCAGCGCCCGTTGCGGCGAGGGCGAGGGCAGCATCACCGTGCGACCGCCGGCGAAGAGCGCACCCAGAATGCCCGGGCAGGCCAGCGGAAAGTTGTGACTACTCGGAAGTGTCCCCAAATACACTGTGGCGGAGTCGAATTCACTTACTTCAGCGCAGCGCAGAATGTTGCAGGCGTAGTCGTCGTGCGTGCGGACGATGAGCTTGGGCAGGCCCGTGGTCCCGCCGGACAGCAGCATCAATGCGACATCCGAGCCCCGCGGCGCGTATTCGGCCTCGTCGAAGGCGACGGTCGTGGTCAGGGCATCGGCCAGCCGGTATTCCGGTGCCGATCGGCCGGGCTCGGCCGAGGATTCGCCGTGCACGAGCACGGCCCGCACACTCGGCACCTCGGCGGCGACCTGCTGCGCGACATGGCGCAGGTCGGTGCCGCGATCGGTGTCGGCCACCACGAGAGCGACGGCCTCGGCCGCCGCGGCGAGGTGGGTGAGTTCGTGGCGACGATGTGCGGGCAGCGCCATCACCGGCACGATGCCGATACGAAGGCAGCCCAGGGTGAGGGCCACGAACTCCCAGCAGTTGGGCAGTTGCACCAGGATTCGATCGCCGGGAGCGAGGCCGAGGTCCAGCAGGGCCTGCGCGCAGGAGGCCGCACGGTCCCACAGCCGGCGATAGGTCAGGCGGGTGGCGCCGTCGACGACCGCCACCTGGTCGGGACGGTGCGCCACCTGGGCCTCGACGTAGGAGCCGATGGATCGGTCCTGCCAGTAGCCCGCCTTGCGGTATTCGGCGGCGATGTCGTCGGGCCACGGCACGACACCGTCGATCGCGGCCTGTCTACGGATGGTCATGGCAGCTCTCCTTCGAGCCGATGCGACGCGGCCAGCACGACCGCGTCCAAGGCGATCAGTCCGGCGGCAGTCGAGCGCAGCGGATTGACCTCGATGTCGTCGACGGCCGGGTGCTCGGTGAGGTAGCGAACGAGACGCACTGCCGCCCGGGCGAATTCGTCACGGTCCAGCACCGGTCCCCCGCGCCCGCCGAACAGCAGTGGGGCGCACCGCAGCTCGTCGAGCATGGCCGCGGCGCCGGCGACAGTGACCGCGCCGCTGCGGATGGTGACATCGCCGATCGCCTCGGCAGCGATGCCGCCGAGGCCGGCGACCACGATCGGACCGAACACCGGGTCGCGGCGCACACCCAGGAAGAGGTCCACCCCGTCGTCGGCCATCGACTCGACCAGATAGGCCGGAGCACCGA
>NZ_BAFW01000324.1 GCF_000308535.1 Nocardia cerradoensis NBRC 101014
CGGATACACCCGCTGAGCGCCGGATCCGGCCCGGCCGCTGGTGGGCGGCCGCCGCACTCGCACTGCTCGCGGTGGGCACGTTCCGGGCCGCGGGGTGGTTGTTCGTGCTCTGCGTGATCGCGGCGGCCGTGTGCGGGTCGCTGGCGGTGGTAGGGCGGCCGTCGGCGCGCGGAGTGTTCCACGACGCGATCGCGGTCCCGCTGGCCTCGGCCGGCGCCCTGGCCTGGGTGTACGCGGCGCAGGGCAGGCGGCAGGGCAGCACCGGAGCACGGCACTGGCGGCTCGGTGCGTCGGTGGTCGCGACGGTGATGATCCTGGCGGTGTTCGTGCCGCTGCTCGCGGGCGCCGACGCCACCTTCGCCGCCATCGTCACCGGGCTGGTGCCGCGCATGGACGCCGCCACCACCACTCGATGGATCGTGCTGTTCCTGCTCGCCGGTACCGCAACCCTGGGCGCGTTGTATCTGCTCGCCGGTCCCCTGGCTCCTGCCGAGGCACAACGCGCACCCGCGAAACGCACACTGGCACGACTGGAATGGGCGCTGCCGGTCGGGGCGCTGACGGTGTTGTTCGCGTCGTTCCTCGGCGCCCAGCTGGTGGCCCTGTTCGGTGGCGACGACTATGTGCAGCGCACCGCCGGTCTGACCTACGCCGATTACGCGCGCAGCGGATTCTGGCAACTGGCCGCGGTCACCCTGCTCACGCTCGCCGTCATCCTGCCCGTACTGCACCGGGCCACCAGGGATTCCGCACGCGACCGCATCTGGCTTCGCGGCCTGCTCTGCGCGATCAGCGGGCTCACCCTGGTGATCGTCGCCTCCGCATTCGGCCGCATGTGGACCTATCAGCAGGCATACGGATTCACCGTGCTGCGTCTGCTGGTCGGAACCTGTGAACTCTGGCTCGGCGTCGTCTACCTGCTGGTGATCGTCGCGGTCCTGCGCCTGGAAACGGCGTGGCTGCCGCGCACCACCCTCGCGACCGCGGTGGCCGCGCTGCTGGTGCTCGCCGTCGCGAATCCCGAGGCGCTGGTCGCGTCGGAGAACATCGACCGCTGGCAGCGCGGTGAAGAACTCGACGTCGACTATCTGTCCGGGCTGTCGGCCGATATCGTCCCCGTCCTCGACCGTCTCCCGGCACCGATCCGCCTCGACCTGCGGCAGCGGCTCATCCACGGACCCGACGACGAGACCTGGAACAGCTGGAACCTGGCCCGGATGCGCGCGGATGAATGACGGCGAGCACCGGGCAGTGACGCCGGCGCCGGCGCCGGCGAACAGACCGCGACGCCGAAGGCCGCCGCTGCTCAGATGCCGAAGTCTCGCAAGGCTTCCAGGACTTCCTCCGCCAGCTCCGGCCGGCAGATGAGCAGATCCGGGAGGTAGGGGTCGGGCTGGTTGTAGATCAGCGGTGAGCCGTCCAGGCGCGAGGTGTGCAGGCCCGCGGCGGCGGCTACGGCGACGGGTGCGCAGGAGTCCCATTCGTATTGGCCGCCGGAGTGAGCGTAGATGTCGGCTTCGCCCCGGACGACCGCCATGGCTTTGGCGCCGGCCGACCCCATGGGGATGGTGTCGGCGCCGAGTGCGGCGGTGAGGTAGTGCACGCAGGCGGGTGGGCGGCTGCGGGAGACGACGATGCGCGGCGGGCCGTCGTGGGCGGGCGGGAGTACCGGCGGCGCACCGGTTTCCAGCACCAACCCGGGCACCGGAAGTGCGACGGCACCGATCTCGGCGCGGCCGTCCACCGCCAGCGCCACGTGCACGGCCCAATCCGCTCGCGGGGGCTGCCCGTATTCGCGGGTGCCGTCGAGCGGGTCGACGATCCACACCCGGCTGCGGGACAGGCGAATCGGATCGTCGGTGCTCTCCTCCGAGAGAACCGCGTCGTCGGGCCGCAACTCCGCCAGCCGCTTCAGCAGCAGTTCGTCGGAACGCCGGTCCCCGACCGCACCGCCCTGGTCACGAATCTCGAGCAGGAGCTCACCGGCTTCCCGGGCGAGCTCGGCGGCCACCGCGTGGTCGTCCATATTCGGTTCTCACTCTCCCGCCGGACGGCGAACCGACGCCGACCGGGCGCACCTGGCGCGCCGGCGTTCGGCCGGCGCTCGCATCGCCCCGCGGTGATCGGCGGGACCCTTGCAGTGTGCCAGCCGGTCCGGCCACGGCGGCGTGCCCCCTGCCGCTGCGGGTCGATCAGGGGGCCGGGAGCAACCGATCAGCAGGCGGGTGCGGTGCCGCCCTGCAACTTCAGCAGCGCGCAGAAGGTGGTGGCGGCGACCTTCCACTGCCCGTTCTCCTGCACGGCCTGCCCGGCCTGATCCGGCAGCACCGGATTGCCGCCCATCAGCAGCGTGTAGGTCACGTCGGCATGATCGGCGTCGACGGTGGTGACCTTCGAGACCGTCGCGGAGGTGCCCTGCGCCTGCGGGTTGCCGGCCTGGGCGGCCAGCACGGGCGCGAACACGTCGCCCTTCTCCACGGCGGCGGCGCGTTTGTCGGCGGGCTGTTTGGCGTCGAAGAACAGCACGTAGGCGTCGGTGACCGCCTTGGTGGTCGCCGGATCTGCCGCCGACGATCCCGCGGCGGGCGCGGCGGCGGAGGTGGTCGCCGCGGCGGCCGTCGTGGTGGTGGAGGAGGCGTTGTCGGACTTGTCGTCACTACAGCCGGTGACGGTCGCCGCCGCGATCACCGCGATGCCGCACAGACCCGCCGCACCGCGAATCATCTTGTTGCGCATGGATATGCCCTTCATTCGATCTTCTGTTTCATCTCGTCCAGGTTCACCAGAATCGGATAACCGTTGACGCTGAGCGCATTGCCGTGCCCGGTCTGGTGCACGTCGAACACCGACTGGATGGCCGCGTAGAAGCCCTGCACATCGAGGGTCTGATTGACCGCGCGCTTGGCCTGGCGCAGACCGAACGGCGGCATCGCGGCGATGCGTTCGGCCAGCGCCCGGGTGTGGGAGTCCAGTTGGTCGCGCGGGACGACGGTATTGACCATGCCGATCTGTTCGGCCTCGCGTGCGGTGACCGCCCGCCCGGTGAACAGGATCTCCTTGGCCTTACGCGGCCCGAGTTCCCAAGTGTGCCCGTGATATTCGACGCCTCCGATCCCCATCATCACCACCGGATCGGAGAACAGGGCGTCCTCGGCGGCGACGATCAGATCGCACGGCCAGCACAGCAGCAGACCACCCGCGATGCAGCGACCCTGCACCGCGGCGATGGACGGTTTCGGAATGTTGCGCCAGCGCAGCGAGAATTCGAGGTACTTCCTCGATTCGATGGCGTAGATGCGTTCCAGGGTGATCGTCGACGGATCCGGCCACGATCGATCCTTGAGATCGTGCCCGGCGGAGAAGTGTTTCCCGTTGGCGCGCAACACGATCACCGCGACATCGTCGTCGGCGCCCGCCTTCTGCCAGGCGGCATCCAGTTCTTCCAGTAGTTCGCCGTTCTGGGCGTTGGCGGCCTCCGGGCGGTTGAGGGAGATGGTCGCGATCTTGTCGGCGACCTCGTATTCGATGTACGACATGGCGACTCCTCAGCCTCGGGGCAGGCCGAGCACGCGCTCGGCGATGATGTTGCGCTGAATTTCGGATGTGCCGCCGGCGATCGTCCCGGCGAAACTGCGGGTGTAGCGTTCGAACCAGCTGGCGCCGAAGGCATCCAGATTCAGCGGGTTGAACGGCGTGGTCCGCGCCGGATGGATCAGGCCGCCGGCTCCCTGGGCGCGCAGGGCGTGTCCGGAGGCGGTCTGCACCGCCTCGGAGCCGAAGACCTTCAGCACCGACAGCGCCGCCACATCCTGTTCTCCGCGCGCGGCGCGGGCCAGCGCCGCCGAACCGAGCAGCCGCAGGGCGTAGCTGTCCATGATCAGCGTGGCGTAGTGATCGCGATCGAGCACCGTCTCCGGGGTGAAATCGGCGGCCAGTTCCTCGAGCCGGTCCACGTAGGACAACCACAGCAGTGTGCGTTCGTGTCCGAGCGAACCGTTGGCGACGCCCCACCCCCCATGCAGCGGGCCGACCAGATTCTCCGCCGGCACCCGCGCGCCTTCGAAGAACACCTCGTTGAAATCCAGATCGTGCGGACCGCAGACCGAGGCGAACGGTCGTCGCGTCACGCCGGGGGTGTCAGTGGGAATCAGCAGCACGCTGATTCCCTTGTGTTTCGGCGCATCCGGATCGGTGCGCACGAAGGTCAGCAGCACATCGGCGTCGTGAGCGCCGGAGGTCCACACCTTCTGCCCGTCGACGACGAATTCGTCACCGTCGCGCACGGCCCGGGTGCGCAGACCGGCCAGATCCGATCCCGCGCCGGGTTCGCTCATGCCGAGCGCGGCAGTGATCTCCGCGCGCAGAATCCTTCTCGCCCAGCGGGTTTTCTGCTCCTCGGTGCCGAACGACAGCAGCGAGGCGGCGACGATGCCGACGCCCTGCGGATTGAAACTGTGATAGATGCGCCGGTTCGACAACTCCTGCAGATGCACGTACTGCTGCAGGATGGTGGCATTGCGCCCGCCGAATTCGGGCGGATTGCCGGGCAGCAGCCAGCCGTGATCGAACTGCAGCCGCTGCCAGTCGCGCGCCCAGTCGGGTACGTCGGCACTGGAATGCGACCGCCGCCGGCTCGCGGTGGCCGCATCGGGTAGATGGGTGTCGAGGAAGGCCACGAATTCGGCCCGGAACTCCTCGACGTCGTCGTCAAATCTCAGTTGCACGGCACTCCTCGGCGATCAGCGCCCGGTGTTCGGCCGCGCCGCCGAGCATCAGCTCGCCGGCCTGGGCTCGTTTGAGCGCGAACTGCAGGTCGTTCTCCCAGGTGAAACCCATGGCTCCGAACAGCTGTAACCCGTTGCGGAACACCAGGTTCTGGCACTCCCCTGCGCCGGCCTTCGCCATCGAGGCCGCCAGCGCCCGGCGTGGGTCGTCCTCGGCGATGGTCAGCGCCGCGAAATAGGCCAGCGCCCGGGCCCGCTCGATCGCCACATGCATATCGGCGGCCTTGTGTTTGACCGCCTGCAGCGAGCCGATCGGCACGCCGAACTGATGGCGGGCGCGCACATGGTCCAGCACCAGGTCCAGGATCCGCCGGCAGGCGCCGACGACGGTCAGAGCCATCCCGGTGGCGGCGAACTGGCGTGCCCGCGCCACATCGACGGTGCCGCGCCGATCGTGTCCGGCGCGCACGCCGTCGAAACGCACCTCGGCGATGTGCAGCACCGGATCGAAGACCGCGCTGCGCCGCACCTGCACCTCGGCCGCCGGCACCACGAACACCCCCGCCTCGGTCACCACCGCGAACTGTTCGGCGCGGTCGCCGTCGAGGACATGATGGGCGGTGCCGTCGAGCACCCAGCCGTCGGCGTCGAGGACCGCGTCCACACCGTCGTACACGGCCGTGCCTGCCACCGCCGGATCGGCGAATTCCGGTGCCAGCGGGGCGAATTGGGTCATCGTGGCCAGATACGGCGTGGGATCGGTGGCCCGGCCCAGTTCCTCGAGGACGATCGCCAGCTCGACGGCGGCCGCGTCGCCGGTCAATTCGGTCCAGCCCAGCTCGATGTAGGTGCGCCACAACGGCATCGGGTCGCCACCCTTGTCCGCGATCTCGCGGATCAGCGACGCCGGGCACTGTTTGCCGACCGCCTCGCGCACGGTGTCGCGCCAGAGTCTTTGTTCGGAGTCGAACTCCAAAAGCATTCCGGACCGCCTCTCTGGCCACTAGACTGCCTACCGACGCGAGAATAGCATTCTCCACAACAGAAAGTAACAGTCTCTCGTGCCGTTCCCGAACACGCGCCCTCGGTGCCCGGGAACATGACATTCTCCGGTACAGTGCATTCATGTTCTGCACACATAACCAAGGACCGAGCCGACCGTGAGCAGCCCCAGCGAAGAGCCCGCCTGGAAGCAACGCGCCGTCGAGCGCTCGATCCGGACCGCGAAATTGCGTGCCGAACAGCGAGTACAGCGCTTCCTCGACGCGGCCCAGGCCATCATCACCGAAAAGGGCACCACCGATTTCACCGTGCAGGAAGTGGTGGACCGCTCCAAAC
>NZ_BAFW01000323.1 GCF_000308535.1 Nocardia cerradoensis NBRC 101014
CATTTCCCTACGGCGGCATGCCTTTTCCCGGTGGCAGCGAATTCCTCGGTGTGCTCGAAGGACTGGACGACGTCACGGTCGACTGGGCGATGCGGGTATCGACCAAACCGGCCGAAGCCGTGCTCAAGAGCAATGAACTGAATCTGCGCCGCCTCGGCGAACAGATGGATCAGCGCGACCAGGAGATCTCGTTCGCGCAGAACACCCTGATGTCCAAGGCGTCGATGCTCGCCGAGTACAACCATCACTTCGAGGTCAACAGCGGTGAATCGGAGGTGTCGTTCACGACGGTGATCGCGGTCGGCAGCGACTCGCACGAAACCACGATGGACGCCGTCAACACGCTCAAGCGGCGCTACAAGCGTTTCCAGGTCGAGATGACCGCACCGCTGGGAGCGCAGGTCGATCTGTGGTCGATGATGATCCCCGGCAGCCCGCACCGCCGGGCCTACGACGACTTCGCGCACATCCTGCCCTCGGATATGTGGGCGGGGTTCGTACCGTTCACCACCAGTCAGATCGGTGACGACAGCGGGCCCGTCATCGGGGTGAATCTGCTCTCGGGCAATTACGAGCCGATCCATTTCGGGATCATGGAGGCGGCGCTGCACGATCTGTCCGCGTCGTTCGCCGTCACCGGCGAATTGGGTTCGGGTAAGTCGTATTTCCTGAAATTGATGGCCGTGCTCGTGCACGATATGGGCGGGCAGTTTCTCGCCATCGACCGCAGTCAGGTGGGGGAGTGGGAATACTTCGCCGCCTCCATCGACAATGCCGTCGTCATCGATCTGAGTAATCCGACCGTCTCCCTCGACCCGTTGCGATTGTTCGCACCCCGGGTCGCCGGCGAGCGGACCCTGGATTCGATTCTGCCGCTGCTGGATCTGTCGCCGACCAGTGGAGCCGGTGCGGCCATGAGCAGTTTGCTCACGCCTCGGGGCATCGCCGAACACGGCATTCGCAGCATGCTGGACCTGCACGATGTGGTCTGCCGGTTGCGCGACAGCGGCGCCGGTGACGAATTCGCGGATCTGGCCGCGCGTTTGGGCACCATTCTCGATCGGGTTCCGGTGCTGTTCGATCCGACGCTGCCGGTGCTGCGGCTCGATGCCGCCGCCACCGTGGTGCGCAGCCACAATCTGGCGCTGCCCACCGCCGAGGAATTGACCACCCCGCACCTCTACAACCGGCTGCCGCTGACCAAGCGGCTGGGCACCGCACTCTACGAACTCGTGGGAGTCGCCGCGCGCGAGGCGTTTCTGTCCGACAACGGCCGGTTCGGACTCCTCGTCGGGGACGAGGCCCACCACTTCACCCAGACCCACGTCGGATCGGCCGTCACGTCCGATTTCAGCCGCGACGGCCGAAAGCATTTGGCCGCCATCGGTTTGGCCTCTCACGATCCGGCCACCGACTTCCAGGGCGCGGCACACAACCTGATCCCGAACCGCTTCGTCTTCCGGCAGCGCGACGAAACGCTGGCGCGCAACAGTTTGCAGTGGCTGGGCGTCGACCTGGACGAGACTCCGTTCCTGCTGCAGGTGCTGCGGGAGGAGACATCACCGCCCAGCGGGCCGGGACGCACCGTGCCGGACGAACGCCGCGGCGAGATGTTCATGCGCGATGCGCTCAACCGCATCGGCCGCGGAAAGGTCTTCGGTCCCGCCCGGCCGGATCGCGCGGAGGCGATCGGCAGTACGCCGCAGACCGCGGGAGCCGGCGCGCGCCGGTCGGCGGTGGCCCGGCAGGTTTCGGTGTGAGCGGAAGTCCGGATGAGTACCTCTAGCACCGCTCTCGACCGCCCTCGCGGTCCGCGACTGTTCGACGCCTCCCGGCAGCTCGAGTTCTGGGACGCCGAACAGTGGCAACCGCGCGTGGTCGCCCGCCGCTGCTGGCGCCGGCTGACCTCGACCCGGCGGCGCCGGTGGATCACCTGGTCGGCGATCGTCGTGGTGGTCTTCCTGGTCGTCCCGATGGTGGTCGGCGCGGTCGCCACCGCGGCCGTGGAGACCGAGACCGAGGGGCCGGGCGGCAACAGCGCGCTGGGCTGGACGAAAGTTCGTGACTCCTACGGAGTTTCGCTCGCCGATTACGTCTACGCGACCAACCACGGCGGCATCCTGCACCCCGGCAACACCGGACTGGCGATCGTGCTCGGCCTGCTGTTCGCCTTCTTCATGGTGCTGGTCACCCTGCCGACCTGGATGGTCGGCTGGGTACTCGACTTCGGCTGGATGAATGTCTTCAGCGCACCGTTGAACGGGGTGGCGCACGCCCTGTCCGGACAGCTGGCGACGCCGATCATGTTGGCGACCTTCGCATCCTTCGGCGCCTTCTTCGCCGCCTATTTCTTCCAGCGCGGTTTTCACGCCAAGGCCGTGGTCCAAGTACTGACGATGCTCGTCGTCGCGGTGATCGGGCCGGTCTACCTGTCCGATCCGCTCGGTGAGGTGCTGTCCTCACACGGGCTGCTGGCCGAAGGACGCAATGTCGGACTGTCGGTGTCGGCGGGCTTGAACGGCAACAGCAATCCCGATCCGTCCACCATGGTGCCGACCCTGCAGGAGGACATGGCCGACAATTTCGCGCGCCGCCCGTTGCAGGTGTGGAATTTCGGCCACGTCGTCGACGATCGGCCCGGATGCGCGGCGGCCTGGTCGGCCGGTGTGCGGTCGGGCAGTGAAGGCAAGATCAAGGACGGGATGAAGTCGTGCGGGGACCAGGCTGCTGCCCGTGCGGCCGACAACCCGAGCTTCGGGCAGATCGGCGCCGGTCTGCTGCTGCTGATCACCGCGACGATTCTGCTCATCTTCGCCGCCTATCTGTCGCTCAAGATCATCTGGTCGGCCCTGGACTCGGTGTACTGGGGAATCATGACGATCTTCGGATTCGCCGGTGGCGGACTGGTTTACGGCCCGACCCAGACGTTCACCGTGCGCGCGGTCGTGCACGGCATGATGTCCGCGGTGCGCATGTGCGTCCAGATCATCGCACTGGGGGTCTATCTCCTGTTCTTCGGAGAACTGTTCCGGCAGGCCAAGGGCCAGGAGATGTCGGTGTTCGTCATCGGCGCCCTCGTCATGATCGTGGGCTTCCTCCAGTTCAAGCGCCTGACCGCCAGCCTGGACAGCGGAAACGAATGGGTGGCCAACAGATTCGCGATCGCCATCCAGAACCCGGGGCGCGGCGGTGGCGGCGGTGGTGGCGGGGGTCATGCGCTGGGGATGGGCGAGATGGGCGCGCACCACAAGTTGGGCAGCGGAACGATGATGGCCGTCATGGCCGGCGCGAGCACCATCTCGAATTCGCCTCTGACCGAATGGATGCTCGGCGCCCTTCCGGGCGGGTTTCATCCGCAGTCGAAGCTGAAGAAGTTGATGACCGAAGCGCAGGCCGGCGTGTGGGTGGACGAGAATCGACTCGGCGGTAAGCGGGGCTGGTATGTCCAGTCGATGGCGAAGTGGGAGGCCTTGAGCCAGGAGGCGCGCAAAGGCGCACGGGCATACGGGGGTTCCCGGGGAATCGAATCCATCCGCGGGATGGCCGGCGCGATACAGGGTGTGCTGGATGCAGATGGTGGCATCGCCGACTCGCACGGCGCGATGCTCGGTGCGGGGCTGAAGAACGACAGACTGGGCCACATCGTCGGACGGTCCCGGAAGATAATCGCCGAGAACGCCAGCAGTGAGAGTGTGGCGGACAAGGACCTCAGCCTGCTGGTCGCCGCGCTGCGCCGGACTCAGAACTCGGCGCGTCTGCTCGTCAACGGGAAGGGCGATGCGGTGGAAACCGCCGCCGATTTCGCGAATTTGGAACAGGCATCGCGTACGTTCCGGCGGATCAAACGCGGCGGTGTCGCCTTGGACGGCGGGGCGGCATCAGGCGTCGAGCGGGATTTCGTCGACGACTACATGCTGAACCCCACGAAAGAAAAGATGGTGGCACTGCAGGCTGTCATCGATGGCGACGACCTCAATGCGGGCGCTCTCGCCACCAACAGAGCCGCTCAGCACCTGCAAAGCGTGGGAATCGACGGAACTACCCGGCTGTCTCGCGAACGTGCGGCTCGAATGAGCCAGTGGATCGGCAACGAGCACGCCAAACTCATCCAGAAATCGACGGAACATCTGATGGAGGATGTGACCGATGCCAACCGGATCAGAGACCTCAGAACGCTGGTCTTCGACGCGGTGAATACCGACCACTGGGCCAGCGGTGCTCAGGGAACTCCTTGGAACTCGGTGGCCCCGAGGGGCCAGAACAACGCCAACCCCAACTGGCAGAGCCGAATGGCCGAGGTCGCGAGATATCTGCAGCCGTAGGACGAGGTCGGAAGGTAAGCAATGCTGGGTCGGTTCATACTCCTTTCGTTGATCCCGGCGTGGGTGTGGATCGGGCTGCTCGCGGTAGCGGCACTGTTCGGATTGGCCACCGTGCTGGTGGTCGCCACCGACAGTTCCGGCTCGGCGGCCTCGGCGGATTTCCGGTACCAGTGCGACAGTGCGCTCGGGCCGGACGAGCAGAGCACCACCGACACCGGCACGAGCATCGGAACGACCGAAACGATCCGGCCGTCGGATATTCCGACCACCAACCCCTTCGCCGAACTCACCATCGCCCCCGACGATTCCGAGGTGTCGGGGTGGGAGCGCGATTGCCTGACGGCGATGCAGTCCGCGCCGTACCAATTGCCGGCGTTGCGAACGACCAATGCCGGTGCCGCGGTCGACTGCGCCAGTCAGATCGCGCTCGCGGAGGTGGGACAGTCGATGGCGGCGGCCACGCTGGTGAAGAACGTGATCTACCAGGCATCGGCGGTGTGGACCACCGGCCGCTGCGGGGTGCTGGGCGCGGCGCCCGGTGACCCGGCCGCGAGCGCGGAGCGCCCGGGAGCCGAGCCCGCGCCGGCG
>NZ_BAFW01000322.1 GCF_000308535.1 Nocardia cerradoensis NBRC 101014
GTCGGAAATCGATCGGTTTCTCGAACACTCGGCTCACTCCATGTGGTTTCTGGTCGCCGATAAGCGGGGGCTGACGGTCGAAGACGAAACACCGGCGCGTTCAGTACAGGTAGACGTCGACGACAAGCGCCGACAGTCCGCCGAGCAGGGCCAGGAGCGACGCCGATCGGGCGGGACGGGATCGCATGGGGCCGCTCTGCGCACGGGTCGGATCTCGCGCGTCCGCAGGGCCACCTTGTACCGATACCTCGCCGAGCCACAGCCCAACAGCGAGAAGACTCCTTGAGAGGGCTGGTGGGGCGCGGCGACCGCAGCGATTGGCATAACGCAACCGCGGAACGAACAGATTATTGGTTATGAGCACCGACGAACTGCCCGCCGACGTACGTGAGGCTGTGCGATACCTCGCCGAGAATGCGCGCCTGTCCGGATACTTCAAATGGAACGAAGAGGCGAAGCTCAAGGCCGACATGATGAATGTGCGGCGCCGGTGGGGGCGGCACCGTGTCTCGCCTGATGCCCTCAAGCGTGAATGCGAGGCAGCGGGCCTAGACAGCGAGGCTGTCACAAGATTCTCGATCTGCTCGCCAAGACTCAGAACGGTCGTCAGTTGAGACCGCACAAGACGTACAAAGACTTTCGCTTCGCAGACCTGCCCGCCGAGGACTGACATTTCCGGACTGAACTGATGGCCTTCCTGACCGCCGCCCCCTCAAGAGGTGGGTTCGGCGGTCAGAAGGGCTGCGTCGCGTCTATTGAAGGTGCTCGTAGGTGAGGTAGTGGACGGTGACCTGTTCACCGAGTGGGAAAGTTCGCGGCTCGAGATCCGGGTGTGCGAACTCGACGACGATAGTCCGCTGCGGATCCGCTGCGCGATCGAACTTGGCGGTGATGGTCTTCACCAGAGCGCTGCGCGTGTAGGTGACCCCGGCCTGATCGATCTCGCCGAGCTCGATGATTAGAGTCTCATCCCGCTTGTCGTAGCTGGCGAGCTCTTCGATGGGCGCCGTACGGGACAGGATCGTCGTGGGCGCGGGGATCGTGATCGGAAATCCCATCTCTCCTGGGACCTTTCACTAGTCGAGTGGTCCTGGGCGAGTTTGCCCAGGACTAACCCACCAGGCTACGTGCGGGCAACGACAAGTTGCCTGCCCCCGAAAACGCGGCAGCAACCAGTATGTCGGCTTCCGGGAATACGGTTAGCGCCATGAGTTGGACTCACGTGCTCACCACCCACGAGTTCTGGGCGGGCTTCCCTTCCGGCGCACTCGTCTCCGGCATCGTCACACCGATCATCACTGCCCGGGCTGTACGCGCCAGCGACAAGCGCAAGTTCGCCCAAGAGGACAGGGTTCTGGACCGCAAAGAGGCACGTGAGAACAAAATCCGGGACGAGGAGAGCCTCTACAACGTCGCCATGGAGTACGTGTCCGTCTGCAACGAGATCTTGATGAACTCGGTCGATATCAAGGGTGCGTTCAACGCCTTCCGGGACATGGTCTTCAACCGCGCCGGCGCGCCCGACCCGAAGGCGGATGACAAGATCGACCACGCCTCGAAGGTGGCGGAGGAGAACAAACGAATCGTCCAGCCGTACAACAGGTTGCGGATGGTTGCTCCGAAGAACGTGATCGACGCGGCGGTGAAACTCAATGCCGCGATGCTCGCCGTGCTGAGGGCGACGACGGAACCGCTCGCGCAGCCCGTCACGCGGAAGGCGGCTGCCGACGAGATCGAGAACTTCATCAACGTGTTCCGGGCCGAGGTCGGCAAGGAGCAGTACACCGCCTCCGAAGCCCAGGAGAAGACGATCAGTTTCCTCGCCAACCTCAAGCGGCAGGTGAACGACTACGTAGAGGAGTCTCGAGAGGAGATGCGCGCGGCGGGCTTCCCGTCAACGCCGTGGGACGACATGGAGGAGAACCCGCGGCGGTGACGTGGGGCGCGCCGCTGGACCGGCGTTAGGCCCGAAACGACGAAGGGACGCCTTTCCACGGGCGTCCCTTCGTACGCGTAGCGCCCTGCCCTTGGGAAGACCCGGCCTGGGGAGCCGGTCTTGCCGTAGCAGGTGGTCTGACCGTTGCCGTCACGCCACGCTCGAGACCGCCTAGGCGGTGTGCCGCGCGGCGTGCTGACTGGCTGGATTTCCAGGCCCCACGTTTGCTGACTCAACGCTCTTTTGATCTCTGGCTAGATCGTAGCACACCGACCCAGACACGAGAAAAGTCAAATGTCCTGTCTCACCTGCTAATACACACGCAGGTATGTATAGTCGGAGGAATAGAGAAACCTTTGCAGGAAAGTCGCTATGACGCTTGCAGCGAAGAGGCCACTACGTTAGTAGATAGGTAGGGCCTCGCTAGGATAGAGAAGTAGTGAGGACATCAAAGACAGCTGACCAGGCCAAGCAAGGCGGCACGTTCGCCGAGCTGGCCAAGTCGGCGGTGACCATCGAGGAGCTGCTGGGGTCGGCGGCGCCGTGCCTGCCTCCTGATGTGCCCGAGTCGTCGCTCGAGATCGCGAGGAACATCGAGACGACATCGCCTGGGCGTAGGTCGATCCCGCTGCGGTGGTCGTTCACCCATGCCGCGCCGCCCGGTGAGGGCGACTCGACCCCGAAGGCGCCGATGGCTCGGATCATCGGTGCCGGCGGCCGCGGTGGTGGGGTGCCGGTGAAGTTGTATCTCGCGCTGATCTGGCGTGCCGCCGGCGCACCGCACACCACCAACTACTCGGCCCGGCTGTGGGCTGAGCTGCTGGCGCTGCCGGATCCCGAGACCAAGGGCGCTCGGCGCGTGAGCGATGCGCTGCGCACGCTCGAGCAGGCCCGCCTGGTGTCGATCACCCGCGTGCCCGGTGAGCCGTCCACCGTGGCACTGCTGGATGAGAGCGGCAGCGGGGCGGCCTACCAGCTTCCCTCCACCGCGTACTACCACGCGAAAACGCTGGCGGAGAAGGCCAAATCGGCGGAACGGAAGAAGAAGTTCGAGAAGGAGATGGACGCCAACCTCTACAGCAGGCTGCCGCTGACACTGTGGACCAACGGCCACATCCAGGCGATGTCGTCGGCCGCGCTGGCGATGCTGCTGATCTTGATGTCCAACAGCCGCGCCAGTGAGGGCAAAGAGATCTGGTGGTCCACCCAGAAGTTCCCCGAGCGGTACGGGATCTCGCCGGCCACCCGCGCTCGCGGCACCAGCGAACTCCAAGCCCGAGGACTGCTGAAGGTGACCAAGCGGCTCGTGGCCAACAGCCCGAACAACACCCGCGCGCTCACCAGCAAGAAGGTTCGCAGCATCTACACCCTGATCAACGACGCGAAACTCTCCGACAGCGCCTCGCAGCCGGACAGCTCCACCTGAATTTGCTGTCGGATATCGCGATTCGTGGATGCCGAGGCCGAACCGCCTTCTGCCATGCGAGGTGACGACCAGGAATCAGGCGGACAGTTCGAGTGTGGGGTACTGCTGAACCCAGTGTTCGAGGGCAGCGGGGTCGAGCAGCTTCTGCGCGTCGGCGAGCCCGGTGGGCACCGGCTTGCCCTCGACGACCAGCTTGAAGGGCTGGCCAGGCGCATCGGCGGCGTCGAAGAACCAGTGCGTCACTTCGGTGACGAGCAGTGACAACCCGAACCCGCCGGGGCCGTCGAATTCGAGGCTTTCCCCGGTCCGGGGCAGGAAGGGCGCGGTGGCCACGAACTGGAAGGAGTCGACTTCGTCCGGGTCGTCGGGTGCAGGGACGACGACAAATACCGTGTACCGCACCATCCCGGCGCCGAAGTCTGCACTGCTGCCCATGTTGTCCCCTGTTGTCGGCCGATGCCGCGATCAGCCTAGCGCCCCAACAGATCCGGGCGTCCTGTTCGACCGGTCGAGTCGGTGCCTGCTGGGATACTTCCGGTATGGGGATCGAGGCTGTGCAGGGGACCGGCCGCAGGGACACACACCGCGCGGGAATCACGTCGAGGGGTCTGTCCGGTGAGCCCGCGGCGCGGCCGCGCCCGGCTGGGGACCTACAACAGCCCGTACTTCCACGGCTATCGCAGCACCTCGCCCTCGCCGATCTTGGCCTTCCTCGGCGCGCTGGTGGGTGGTGTGGTCCTGCTGCTGGTAGTCCTTCCTCTTACCCACGCTCACACCACCCACACCGGCGGCGACACCGCACCCGGTCAGGTGACAACCTCCGTGGTAGCGCCGCCGCGTGTCCTGCCGACGACGGCGGCCACGCCGGCACATCCGTGCTACCCGTTCGAGCCGTCCTGCTGACCGCGAAAGCGCCTCGGCGGGTTCGGATGTGCGGTCCGGTGGCACGGCCTTGACGTGTTACGCGGTGTGCATGGCGGTGGTGATCTTGCGGATCATCTCGGTGGTGACCGGGCCGGGGCGGACGTCGGCGGTGGCGGCCTCGATCGCGACCTGCACGGTGGTGCGGAAGTTGTCGGCCTCGGCGGGATCGGACTGTCCGAGCACAGCGACCGCGGCCGTCAGGGAAGGCAGAACCTGATCGGCGAGTTCGGCGACCGACTTCCCCGCCAGTTTGACGTCCTTCGACTTTGCCGCGAGGACGTGTCCGACCGTGCCGGTCGCCGACAGCAGCGCCGTCGATCCCGCGGTAGCGGCCTTGTGGGGCTTGCTCGATCCGGCGGCCAGCAGAGACACCGCGCCGTAGGCAGCGGTGCGCACGGTGAGCTGATCCTGGGCGGTCAAAGCGAGGGTGGCGGACATCGTGGTCTCCTTCGAAATCTGTTGTGGCAGTTCCCTGGCCGGCTCGTCGGCTGGGGCTGTC
>NZ_BAFW01000321.1 GCF_000308535.1 Nocardia cerradoensis NBRC 101014
CGATCGGCGATGGCCCGGCCCACCAGCTCCTCGTTGTCGCCGGCGCCGTAGACGTTCGCGGTGTCGAGCAGGGTCACCCCGAGGTCGAGGGCGCGGTGGATGGTGGCGATCGACTCCGCGTCGTTGTCGCGCACACCGTAGGCCTGGCTCATTCCCATGCAGCCGAGTCCCTGTGCGCCGACGGACAATTCGCCGAGTTTCCTGGTCGCGATCATGCGAGCGGTCCTCCTGAGGTGCCATCGGTTCGAATGATGAGTCCCTGCGAACTCACGGCGCCGACGCTACGACTTGGAGTGCACTCCAAGTCAAGCCGTCAGCGGGAACCGTCGTCGTCGAGCCGTGCGACGAGTACGGCCAGTGCGTCACCCAGGGTGCGGCGCTGCTGCGCATCGATATCGTCGAGGGCGGCGGCGAAGCGCTGGATGCGGGCCGACGTGAGACCGTTGACCAGCGATTTCGCCTGTTCGGTGACGGTCAGCAACTGGGCCCTGCCGTCGGCCGGGTCGGCGGTGCGTTCGAGATACCCGTACTTCTCCAGGCCCGACACGATGCGCGACATCGTGGGCGCCGTGACGTGTTCGGCGGCGGCCAGATCACCCAGGCGCATCGGGCCGCTGCGGACCAGCGTGCCCAGCGCCGCCGCCGATCCGGGACTCAGCGAACCCAGGTCACCGGAGCGCCGCAGCAGGCGAGTGATCCGGCCGAGCGCGAAGTACAGATCCGCCGCCTCGGCAAGCTCCTCCGCGCTGCGTGCGCGCTCCTGCTGGATCATGGGCGTTGTCGCTCCTACGCGTGTACTGGGACCGTCGGCAGCCGCACCGTCGGCGATATCCGATTCAGTAAGTATGCCCTCCCGCTCCCTCCCGACGACTTCGGCCTGCTCATCGACGGCACCGAGCTAGGGGATCGCGGCGGGCGGGAGGCGCCGAGCGCCCGCGCAGTGGACATCCCGCCGACCGTCCTAAGTCGTGCCGGTGTGTCGCGGGGGCGAATCGGGCTTCGCCGCCGGGGCGGTGGCGGACGCGGCGGAGATCGTCGGCAGCGGGCCGGTGGGGTGGTCGGGAATCGGCTGGAAGGCGTGGTCGCCCACCCGGGCGGGGTCGACCATGTGCGCGACGAACAGGCGCGCCGCGGGCGTCGGGGTGCCGGTCGTCACCGCGTGCCACGGCCGGTCCAGTGGGGTTCCCTCCACCGGCACGACGACCAGACTGCCCTGCGCCACATCGGCTTCCACCGCGTCGCTGTGAATCAGCGTAATGCCCAGTCCCTCTCGGGCGGCGGCGAGGACGGCGCCGTGAGTGCCAAGGGTGAGCGCGGGCGGGCGGATCTGCAGCCGGTCCAGCAGGGCCAGCGTGGTGTCGCGGGTGCCCGAGCCGGGGCCGCGCAACAACCAGGTGGTGGTGCGCGGATCGTGGGACCGCCCCGGCGCTCCCACGACGACCAGACGGCTGGGCCGGCGCGCCCGCACCACCAGCCCGGTGTCGCGCGGGGGGCGGCCGGCGATCACGAGATCGGTTTCGTGATGCTGCAATTCGATGAACAGCAGATCGCGCGGATGGATCGAGAGCCCCAGCTCGATCTCGGGATAGCGGTCGCGGAACGAGACCAGCAGCCGCAGCAGGACGTATTCCCCGGCGGTGGCCACCACGCCGATCCGCAACCGGCCCGTTTCGGCGCGGCGGACCGCGGCATGCGCCTCTTTCATCAAACCCAGGATGCTGCGGCAGTATTCGGCATAGACCCGGCCCGCCTCGGTGAGTGCGATACCGCGTCCGGATTTCGCGATCAATTTCGCGCCGAGCTGCTTTTCGATATGCGCCACCGCCGCCGACGCGGCCGCCTCGGTGATGTGCAGTTGCGCAGCCGCGCGCCGAATGCTGTTGTGCCGGGCCACAACCAGAAACGTTTCCATTCGGACCGCACTCACCGTTCCCATCTACAGACGGTAGCAAACTCAACGATTCGGTTGAGCGAGACCGGAAACAATCGAATTGTCCCCGCCGGGCGGTGCCCGCATCCTGAATCTGCGCACTCGCCGCACCGTCGCGGGAGGTGTGGCGGACGAGAATCGCGCAGCGGCTCGCGACGCCGACCGGTTGCGGGTGTCCCGCAAGATATAGGAGGACCGATGACCGACGAATCCACTCGTGACCGCTGGGATCCGGGCGTGCAGTCGTATGCGTCGATGGGTTATTACGACGCCGATTACCAACCGTGCGATACCGATGTGCTGGCGGTGTTCCGGGTGACGCCGCAACCGGGGGTGGACCCGATCGAGGCGGCCGCCGCCGTGGCGGGCGAATCCTCCACTGCCACATGGACTGTCGTGTGGACCGACCGGCTCACCGCGCACGACCGCTACCGTGCCAAGTGCTACCGGGTCGAGGAGGTGCCGGGGCGGCCGGGGGAGTATTTCGCCTATATCGCCTACGACCTGGACCTTTTCGAAGAGGGGTCGATCACCAATCTCACCTCCTCGGTGATCGGCAATGTCTTCGGTTTCAAACCGCTGCAGGCGTTGCGGCTCGAGGACATGCGTATTCCGGTGGCCTATGTCAAGACCTTTCAGGGGCCGCCGCACGGAATCGTTATGGAACGGGAATATCTGAACAAGTACGGCCGGCCGTTGCTGGGGGCGACCGTGAAGCCGAAACTCGGCCTCTCGGCGCGCAACTACGGGCGGGTGGTGTACGAGGCGTGTAAAGGCGGCCTGGATTTCACCAAGGACGACGAGAACATCAACTCGCAACCGTTCATGCGATGGCGCGATCGCTATCTGTTCGCTATGGAGGGCGTGAATCGCGCGACCGCTGAAACGGGAGAATTGAAGGGTCATTATCTCAATATCACGGCCGCCACGATGGAGGATATGTACGAGCGCGCGGAGTTCGCGAAATCGCTCGGCAGCGTGATCGTGATGATGGACCTCACCGTCGGCTACACGGCGATGCAGTCGATGTCGAAGTGGGCGCGGCGCAACGGCATGCTGTTGCATCTGCACCGGGCCGGGCATTCGACCTTCACCCGCCAGAAGACCCACGGCGTCAGCTTCCGGGTGCTGGCCAAATGGTGCCGGCTCATCGGTGTCGACCACCTGCACGCGGGCACCGTCATCGGCAAGCTCGAAGGCGACCCGCACACCGTCAAGGGCTTCTACGATACGTTGCGCGACAACCACATTCCCGCCAATCCGCGCAACGGCATCTTCTTCGACCAGGACTGGGCCAGCCTGCCCGGAGTGATGCCGGTGGCATCCGGCGGAATCCACGCCGGTCAGATGCATCAACTGCTGGATCTGTTCGGCGACGACGCGATCCTGCAGTTCGGCGGCGGCACCATCGGGCATCCGATGGGAATCGCCGCGGGAGCCGAGGCCAATCGGGTCGCCCTGGAGGCGATGGTCAAGGCGCGCAACGAAGGCCGCGATCTGCTGAAGGAGGGCCCCGACGCGCTGCGTGCCGCGGCCCGAATCTGCCCGGCGCTCGACGTGGCGCTCGCGACCTGGGGTGATGTCACCTTCGACTACACCTCCACCGACGCCCCCGACGCGGTACCGACGGTCACCGCCTGACCGGCCGCCCCGACGACATACAAGGAGACGCAATGCATCTGCGGCAAGGGACGTTCTCCCACCTGCCCGACCTGTCCGATACCGAAATCGGCGCTCAGATCCGCTACGCGCTGCTCAACAACTGGCCGGTCTCGATCGAGTACACCGACGATCCGCATCCACGCAACGTCTACTGGGAGATGTGGGGGCTGCCGCTGTTCGACCTCGACGAACCCGACGGTGTGCTCGCCGAGGTGAACGCCTGCCGTTCGACGTTCCCGCACCACTACATCCGCGTCAACGCCTACGACGCGAGCTACGGCCGGCAGACGACCGCGCTGAGTTTCCTGGTGCAGCGGCCCGCCGACGAACCGGGCTTCCTGGTGGTCCGCACCGAGACCGAGGATCGACGCCAGCACTACGGCCTGCGGTCCTACGCCACCGACGTGCCCGCGGGCGCGCGCTACCGGGACTGAGGCGACGGTGGACGGGAGGCAGGCGATGTCCGGCGGCACACAGGGCAGCGGATCGGGGTTCCGGATGTACCGGCCGGGAGCGGGCGGTTCCGCGGGTTCGGACGCGAATCACCCCGAGACGCAAGTGGATTCCGATCCGTCGGAGATCACGTTGCCCGACGACGCGACCGTCGATCTGTCGACGGATCTGGCCGGTAAGAACGTCGAGGACACCCTCGCCCGGCTCGATGCGGAACTGATCGGACTGGCCACGGTCAAGAAGCGGGTGCGCGAGATCGCGGCGCTGCTGCTGATCGACCGGGCCCGGCAGCGGTTCGGATTGCAGGCCGACCGTCCCACCATGCATATGAGTTTCACCGGCGGGCCCGGCACCGGGAAGACGACGGTCGCGCTGCGGATGGCGGAGATGTTGCACGCCCTCGGCTACATCCGGAAACCGAAGGTGCACACCGTGACCCGCGACGACCTGGTCGGCCAGTTCATCGGTCACACCGCGCCCAAGACCAAGGAGGCGCTGGCCAAGGCCGCGGGCGGAGTGCTGTTCATCGAC
>NZ_BAFW01000320.1 GCF_000308535.1 Nocardia cerradoensis NBRC 101014
GTTCCTACCGCGGCGCCGGCGATTCCGCCGATCGTGCCACCGATCAGCCCACCCACGACCGCACCCGCCACCGCCACAGGTGCGCCGGCCGCGAGCGCTCCGGCCGCGCCGCCGATTCCGGCGCCGGCGAGGGTTGCGCCGCTGACCCTGTCCGAGCGCCCTGCCGGTATGCCGATCGAATCCAGGGCGGTGGCGACCTGCGCTTCCGCACCGGCCGCGGTGTTGTTGATGCAGTCGCGTGCCTCGGGTGGAAGCCAGTCCGGTGCCGGGGCCTGCCATTGGCCGATACGGATGGTGTTGTCCGGCGGCTGAATCGGCGCGACCGGCGCAACCGGTTCGGGCAGATGAAGATCCTGCACCTGCACCGGCGGTGCTGGGTCGTCGGCCGGTTCGGGGCGCGGGCTGCGCCCGTTGCGGACCTCGGGCGGCTGCTCGACATACACCGACTCCGGTTCGGGTGCCGGTTCCGGTTGCGGCTCCGGCGCGGCCGGTGCCGGTGGAGGTGGGGGCGGCGGTGTCGCGGTGCCGGGCTGAGCGGGGCTGGTCACGCCAGGCTGGTCCGCAATCGAATCCGTCGATGCGCCCGCCGTGCCGGCGCACGCCATCACAATCAGCAGCGGAACAGTACCGGCAACCACGAGCGAACCGTGACGGGGCCGGCCTGCCCGGGACCGCTCCCCCGCTCTTTTACACACAGTTGTAGATCCTTTGTTGCCGTTTTTAAATCCTGTTTTCGGCATGCCGAATAAACCCTTCGAACCGAGGACGAGGAAAAGGAAAGAAAGAATGATGCGGCGCAATCAGGGGATCAGCGCCCCGGCGTCATCAACGCCGAACAACCGGGGCTCCGATCCGGCGTTTCAGCAGCTCAGATGAACGGCAGGACGAGCGAGAGCACTTGCGCGGCGATCGTCAGTCCGTTCGAGACTGCCGCAGAACCGGTATTGATCCAGGAAAGAACGACCATCGGATCCACAATCAATTTCCCTTCGGAGCAGGAGCAGTTGCCCTACCATCAAAACGCGGGAAACGCTGCTCCACCAGGTGTTGAAGGGATGGAGTTTTTATATATAACCGCACCACCCCCGCAAACAGGTGGGATTACCTGCGACAGCGTCGGAAACAGATACTCGGAGTATCCCTCGAATTTTTTCCCGTCCGGCGCGGATTCGTGGGCACCACGGAGTGGATGCGGCCGTGGGGCCGGGGTCGAACGGGCCTCTTCGCCGGTGAGACCGCTGATTGTTGTTGCCGCCAGCAAGGGACTCTGGTATGAACGAAAGCGCTCGGGGGAGAAGGCTTTTCACCAATTCCTGTATTCGCCGTCACGAAAGTGTCGGCGTTCGAGGGGTTTCATGACCACCACCACACCCGATTCACCTGATGCTCGACAGTCACCCGAGGTCCCCCGTTTGGCCGGTGATGTGCCGGTTCGAATTCCAACACTCGGGCCCTGGCTACGGGTGATGCGCGAACACCGCGATCTGACCCGCGAGCTGGCCGGCCAGTACACACACATCAGCGCCGCCTATCTCAAGTCGATCGAGACCGGTTCCGCGACCCCGCGCCGCCACACCCTCGACAAGATCATCACCGGCTACGAACTGACACCGACCCAAAACCGCCACACCATCGACTTGTGGGAACCCGCCGCCGTCCTAACCCCATTGGACGAGCTGCGTCAGCGCGTAGCGACGCGTGGACGCCAGGCCGAGTTGGCGACATGGAACGCCCGGTCCATTGCCTGCGGCTTCTGCGATCCACTGTGGAACGTCCTGGCAGCCAACCCCAAGTTCCACAACATGTTTCCCGGCCTGGACCAGGCGGAGAACAACCTCGCCATCTTGCGGTTTTCCTCGGCCGGCGAAGCCTGCCGCCCGAGTGCCGCTGCCGGTGAGGAGGACGCGTGGCTTTATGTCGCGACGCTGCGCGCGGCGCTGGGCCGCTTCCGCGACGCGCCGGAGGGAGCCCGCCTCCTTCGACGACTCGCCGCTAACACGCACTTCGCCGGGCTGTGGCGTAGCGGTGTCGAAGTCGCCTACAACCGCGGTCCGTCTCCGCGCCGCTCAGGCGACCACGACACGCCGGTCACCGTGCAAGTCACCGAACTCGTCGAAGAACCCGGAGTTCGGCTGTTCTTGGCGTACCGATCGCACGCTGCCGAGCATAAGGGCGCGGACGATGCTGGAGCGCAGCCCGTTTCATAGTGTGAGGGCGGTTGTGGTGTGTCGACCGATGAGCCTCCAGGCACCACCCGGTTCGACGATGCGGCGGACGCAGTGGCGGTCCCGCACGAGCCGACCTACCCGGTCAATGTTGGAGCTCGCGCTCTGCACAAGTCCGAAGCGTGGTATTTGCGGCAGCTGAAAGCCGGCTCGCTGCTGGGACATCGGGTGGGGCGAAGATGGTTTCTCACCTCCGCCGATATCGCCGCCGCCATCGAATATTCCGCCCCTGCGCCGCCACGCCACCGCCGCGGCCTACCTCGCCGTCGGCGCCGCAGCGCGGGTGTCGCCGTCGGCCCCATCCTGGACCCCGTGATGGTGTGCTTCACGGATTGGCGTGGCCCGAGAGAAGACCGCCAGCCATCCGCCTGTTCCCTCGCGGGCCTCGTTTATGTGTTCACCGGCGCCAACTCTGGCCGCGCGGGGGTGAGCTGGCCTTGCCACCACCCAACCCGGGGTGGAAACCGCAGCTCGGCTGCGGTGAACAGGTAGTCATGGGTGTCTCCCGTGCCAGGGTTGGTCATCCGCGTGCCGTAGATGAAGTCGGCGTTGGCCGGGCGCGTGGTCCACAACATCTCCCATTCCGGCACCCGGCTGCACACACCGAGCAGACGCTCCCGCTCGCATTCGGGCATCACACACTCGATCAGCGGCGCGGCGCCCCAGATCAGGCCGTGGGCGATCGTGCGCCAGTCCTGCCCGAGCAGCTTCCGAGTCCACGGGTCGGCCACCAGCCACTCGTAGATGCTCACCCCGGCACGCAGGTGCATCAGGGATTCACACGCCTGGTTGGCCGCCACGATGCGCCCCATGACGGTGTTGAGGATGAACACCGGCACCGTGATCGCCTCGATAGCGCGAAGTTCCAGATCGCAGGGTGCACTGTCATCGGATCGCAGCCGTCCCTCCCGCGCCGACAGCAGCAGGCGAATGTTGTTGTCCTGGACCTCCAAGGCTGCCAACACTTTTCGAATGTTGTCGTCGACGAGCGGACGCTTCTCGAGCTCTATCTTCTTGATCGTGTCCGCCGCCAGCCCGACCTGCCGGCCCAGCTCGAATCGGTTCAAACCCAGTTGCTTCCTGCGCTTTTCGATGAACGCGCCCAGGTTGCTGAACCTCGCCGGTACTGTCATGGTCTTCCCTCCCCGCCCGTCGTGCTGGGCAACCGGACACAAGTTGTCCCCGCTGTAACCGTTGACCCCATTCACGGTCCACACAATGCTAGAACCAGATCGCAAGCGCATACAGACCGCAACCACACAATCCGGTGTGACGCCGGTCATGAAATACAAAGAGGTATAAGCGCTTAGACCGCCTCGCCGTCGAGGCATGCCATTGCGCAACACATTTGGTTCGAAAAGCGCCCACGGGCGTGATGCGGGAGGGAATCGAAATGAGTCCAGAGCGCCGAGAGTTGTTGTCGTCCGACCTCGACCGCGGTTTCCGGATCGCCACGCAGGTCAGCGAGGCCGCCGACCTCATCAAGACCTATGCCGACACTGCCGATGACCTCGAATTGGCAGAATTCGCGCACCAATTCGCCACCGAGCTGCGCACCGAATGCATGCTCCGCGACCGGGCACAACTGCTCGCCACCGATAAACCCCGTATGTCATGGGCGGAATTCAGTGCCCGTCATCGTGTCGGCACCAGCACACAGCGCTGACGCGCCAGTGATCGGTCACAACTCAATGTGCACGAATACTGAGACTATTCATATTTTGGATCCGATTGGGTCGGTGTCGGGGAGAAACGGAGACAGGCGGGTGAACCCACGCGGCCACAGAAGCAATAGACACCCAGCCAGACGTACCCGACGCGCCCGCGCCGCCGCGCGGGTGCAGATGCCGGATCTCCACATCTGGTTGGATCAGGTGCGCCAGGAGCGTGGCTGGTCGCGCGAGATCGCCGCCGCTCGCGCCCGGATCAGCACGGCCTACCTGTTCAAGATCGAGCACGGCCGGTCCGTTCCCACCATCGATACCCTGGCCAGCATCGTGCGAGGCTACGACCTCGATCCCACTCAACGTCGCCACACCTACGACTTGTGGAACCCGCCCCAGCGGCTTCCAGCCGACGACGAACTTCGGCGCCAGATCGCGACGCCCGAAGTCAACGCCCATCTCGCATATCTGGATGCCGCGGATATCATCTGCGCCTACACCACTCCCCTGTCGACCGTGCTCACCGCC
>NZ_BAFW01000319.1 GCF_000308535.1 Nocardia cerradoensis NBRC 101014
CCGACGCGAACAGGGCCACGACCACGGCCACGGCGATGAGGGTCCACACCAGTCCGCCGCCGGTGGCCAGCGGCACCAGGCACACCATCGCGGCGATCGCGAGGGCGACCAGGGCGAGGGACAGGCCGAAGCTGTCGAGGAAACGCGCGACCGCGAATCGATTCACGTGCGGCAAGGGGATATGCATACCGGCTCCAATCCGGTGGGTGACGGCTGTTCCGTCTGACAGAAACCAATATACACGCGTTTGCGTGTTTTGTCTCGGGAATCGGTTGCGCCACACCGAAACCCCGACCCCGTAGGCACCCCCGAAGTCTCAGCCCGCAAATCCGGAGACTTCCCCCAGGTCGCGCCCCGCCGAACCTGTAGGCACCCGGGCCGCTACCCGCCCGGCTCCGGCTCCACCAACTCCGCATCCAGCACACCGCCGGCCGCCTTGTTGATCTCCAGCATGAAATCGTTCTTCAGCCGCTCCAACTCCCCAGCGCCAGCACCGATCTGCACCGACACATCCGGCGTATCCAGCCCGTGCAACCGCATCAACCGCGCGAGAGCCTTGTCGGCTACGCTGGCGCCCTTCGCGAACCGCTCCATATCGCCCTCGTCGCGGCCCTCCAACATCACACCCAGGCCGTGCTCCCACAGCTTCTCCGCACGGGCCACCATCAACGGCCGCACCACATCCGCGGCCTGCTTCTCCGCCCGGGCCAGCGCAGCCTCCACCGCGGCCCGCGCACCCGACTCACCCGCATAGCCTTCGTGCTCGGCGATATCGGCGTACGTCATGCCGCGCACCTTCAGATCCAGGCAACGCTGCTGCCGAGCCCTCGTCTCCGGGTCGACCTTCCCGGCCGCCTTCCCCTTCTTGCCCACTACGCACCGTCCCTGAGCGCAGAGCTTCGCCACTGTGTGTATGCACGGTCGCGCTCCTCCTGGTCGCTGAGGTGCATCCCCACGTCGTGTGGCGCGTACGTGCGCTCACACGCCAGATAGCCGGCCTCGAACACCTCCCGAGGATCCGGGGCCATGGGGACGGGGCGGATCTTCTCGATAGTCTCCGCGCTCGCTCGGAGGGTGATCGGATGCCGGTACGGATGAGGGAATGCCGGTTTGCTGCATGTGGTGCAGATTCCGGAGGTTGCGGTGCTGCTGCCCATGGTCGGGACGGTAGGGCGGTGGGGTGCAGCGGACCGAACCATCGTGATCCGTAACACGGTGTGGGCCATGGCGATTTCCAATGGATAGCCGCGAAGACAGTACGAGATCGGGGGTTTGGAGTGGATACGAAACTGGCACCGCCCAGCGGCGATGATGGGCAGGACAGACCTCGATCTAGCGTGCGGAACAGGAAGTCTGTTCGGCCGCCGCCGCCGGGTCGGTCGGTTTATGCAGCTTCTACACTGAGGGCGCCGATGATCATGGCTGTCCTCGTCATCACCGCATCCATTGCCGGGATTACCGCAGTCGCTGTGGCGCTCCTTCGTTCGTCGCGGGACCAGGCGCAGCGTGATCTCGTTCGCGCCCAGTATCTGCAGCACGTTGCGGAGTCTGCTGCTCAGTCTCAGCCCCCGCCTCAGCCTCCCGCGCAGGTGTCCGTGATCTCGGAGCCAACGACCGCGGATTGGGCTTTGGTAGTCGGGCTACCGGTCGCGCTGTTCTTCACGGGCTTGGTGATTTTCGGCGCTGTCTATTGGAGGACGCGCCGGGCCGAGCAAAAGCAAGTCAAGGCGTTGGGCGCAGTCCATGACGCGATTGCGGAGATCAAGGATCCGAACGACTTGCTCGGTCTTATGGAAGTCAATCGTCGGCAAATGGATGCGTATGACGCCCAAGCACGCGGTCAGGGGGGTAGTTCGCATTGGAGCAGCCTTGTTGCGATGACGGTCGGCCTCGGGATCGTGGGGGCGGGGTTGACGATCACCGTGGTTGCGTCCGAGGACGCGACGAAATATGCGGCAGCGATCGTGGCGGCGGTCGGCACAGCCACCGGCGGCTACATTGCTCAAACTTTCATCAGACTGAATTCGGCTGCGCAAGATCAGGTCCGGTACTACTTCGAACAGCCGCTGGTGCAAAGCTACCTCCTCACCGCTGAACGGTTCGTCCTGCAGATGCCAGCTGCGGAGCGGCCGAAGCAGTACCAGGCATTGGTGGAGGCTGCGTTGAAGCAGGCCGCGATGGTGCCGCAACATCGCGTCCCAACGCTCGGAGAGCGGCCGCTGAAGAAGCCGGCGGACAAACCCGCTCGCTCATCCAAAGCGGCTCGCTCATCGAAGCCGCGAGTGGGTTTGACAGGTGCCCGATGATCTAGACGAGCGGGATGGACCCGCTCGTGAGGAGACGACTCCATGAATCATCGGCATTTTGAGGATGTCGATTTCGAGTACGACACAACCGATCCGACCGTGGTGCGGGACCGAAAGTCCGCGATCATGGCGGCACAGCCACTGGCGTACAACTTCCAGATTGATGGTTGGCGCTCGCATGAGGACAAGCCGGGCGGATACTTCCGGATTTCGTGGGAGCTTCGGGATTTGTAGCCCAAACCCGCTCAGTCCGTGCAGATCAGAGCATATGCCGTGATGTTGGCCCCGGATAGCTTCCCGCTTCCGGGGAGCCGACCTGCTGCCATGGTGGCGGCTGTAAAACTAACGGGGGCAAGCTAATCCGGCCTCAATCTCGATTCTGCGAAGGTAATGTCGTCTGCCGTGTCGGCAGCGGACTATGCAGCATGGACGAGCGCGGGTATCTCCGCGTTGGCTCTCATTGTCGCCGGGGGAGCTGCGCGAACGTCTTCAAAAGCCCTGAGGTGGCAGGAGGACTCGGCGGAGTCGGCGCGCCGGAGTGCGGAGGCGGCCGAGCGGGCAAATGTCATCGCAGAGCGCGCGGTCAGTGGCGAAAAGCCGCCGACGCAAGCGGAGGTTGAGAGCGTCGACTGGGTGGTCGAGAAGCGAGAGGGTAGCCGCTTCGTCCTGCGAAATGCCGGTTCAGTGGTCGCGGAGCATGTGTCGGTTGACAAGGACGATCTGCGGCTGGGCCGAAATCTCCCGGAGGATGCGGTTATTCGCCCCGGGGAAGGCGTCGATTTTCTGATATTTGCTGCGTGGGGGCATCCTGTGCCGAACCAGATCACGGTGCGATGGGGAGATCCAGATGCCCCGAGCGAGCGGGTAGTCCCGATGCCCGCCTGAATGCGTTGCACTGTTGCCCCGGACAGCGTCCGATTGACCGGGGCCAACAGCCGCACTCAGACGTGGCCGGCAGTTCGATTTGCATCCTTCCGCATGTCCCCGGACTTCGGCTCGAATAGTCGGCAGGCCGGCCACCAGCCGCGCATGTCGGGCCCCCAGCTGCCGCGCCCGTTCCGCACTCCGGCCTCCTCGCATTTCAGGAAGTCGCTGTTTCCGGCGCCGGTGCGGTAAAGGTGTCGGCAGTCTCGGCAGCGGAGGCCGGAGCCGGTGCGGTCCTTGGCGGCGTCGCGGTGGAGGCGTTCGCGGGTGCCGGGGTTGAATCCGGCGGCGATGGTGTCGGCCTGGCGCAGGGTGCGGGCGGCGTCGCGGCCCAGGCCCTCGAACCGGTCCGGGACGGGCACCGGTTCGAGGTCGGGCAACAGCGACGGATCGTCGGTCATCGGTGTTCCCACAGGCCGCGGCCCAACAGTTCCGCAGTCTGAGCGGTATCGAGTTCGGCCTCGATCGCGTCGATGTGGTCGATATCGGCCGCGGAGAGGAGACGGTTCATCCACGCCGGATGCGGTGGCGCGTCGGTCGGGTAGCCCTGGACCTGCCCGCCGGGATTGCATCCGAGCCGGTGGGAGATGGTGATCGCGGCCATGAAGTGGTCGGCCTGGACGATGCACACCCCGAGGAACCCACCAGCGCCGGGCACCTGCTCGGCCGGGGACCGGGATTTCGTGTCGTCCACGAACGACAGCCACCACAGACCGGTCGGGGATATGTCGCTCGGTTCGCGTACCGGGTAGGTCAGAGGGATGAAACCGTGGCCGGTGGTCATGACCTCGTGGGCGAACCGGCGAGCTTGCTCGGCGAACAGGTCGCGGCCGATACGCTCGGCGGCCTGCCCAGGGGTGAGCGCGGACAGGGTGCAGCGCTGCCACGGGCTTTGATCCTCGAGTGCGCGAGTGATCGCACCGAGCAGGCCAGTGAAGTCGGCTTCCGTGGTGGCGTACCGATAGGGCTGGTCGTGGCTCATGGCTTGCGGCCTTCCCACTTCCGGCGGACCGCTTCCCGGTCCTCGTCGCTGATCGGTCGGCGGCCGTCACCGAACGGTGAATCCCCGGCGTACTCGTAGGC
>NZ_BAFW01000318.1 GCF_000308535.1 Nocardia cerradoensis NBRC 101014
CCGCCCTGCTCAGCAGGTTCCGGCTCGTCGCGTCCGATCTGGACCCGGAAACGGGCAAGCCCACCGGATCCACTGAGAACGCCGCCGCACGGGCGGTGGTGCGGCAGATCGCGGGCGGCGCCACCGGCCAATCGCAGATGCTCGGCCGGCTCGCCCCGCTGATGATGATCCCCGGCGAAGCGTGGCTGGCGATCATCTTCCCGGACGGCGAAGAACAGTGGCATGTGCTGTCCAACGACGAGGTGAAGCCGCGCGGCGAGCTGGTCGAACTCGAACTCGAGGACGGCACCAACTACACGATGGACCCGGAGACGGACACGCTGTCGCGGATCTGGCGTCAGGACCCGCGCCGGGCCCGGCTCGCCTGGTCGCCCGCCAAGGCTGCGCTGCCGATCCTCAAGGAAATCGTGCGGATGAGCCAGAACATCGAGGCGGCCGGAAAGTCGAGGCAGGCCGGAAACGGCATCCTCGTGCTGCCCACCGAAATCTCGATGCCGGCCAAACCCGCACCGACCGGTGCCCCGGACCCGGACGCCCCGAATTTGCCTGCGCCCGCGCCGTTGTCGCGGTTCGTCACCGCCGACGAGGTGCGGGTGGCGTTGCAGGAGGCGATGGCGAAAGCCATCCAGGACCCGTCCAGCGCGGAAGCGTTGGTGCCGATCATCTTGCAGGTGGCCGGCGAATGGGTCGACAAGATCCGGCACATCAAATTCGACAGCGAAGTGTCGGACAAGGCGCAGGCCGCGCGGGAGAAAGCGGTCCGCCGCCTGGCCATGACGCTCGACATGCCGCCCGAAGTGCTGCTCGGCCTGGCCGACCTCAACCACTGGAGCCTCTACGGTGTCGAAGAGGAAGCGGTCCGCTGGCATGCGGCGCCGGAGATGGAAACCATCTGCGCCGCCCTCACCACGCAACTGCTGCGGCCGATGGTGCCCGACGCCGATGTGGTGATCTGGTACGACACCAGCGATGTCGAAGCCGAACCGGATCAGGTGGAGAAGGTGCGCACCGGCTTCACCGATGGCGTGGTCCGTGCGGAAGCGTACCTGCGTGAGCTCGGCATGTCGGAGGAACAGGACGGCTACGACCTGACCACCCGCGAAGGCTGGACCGCGTGGGTGCTCGACCAGGTACGCAAGGACGCCGCCCTGGTACCGGTCCTCGAACCGCTGTTGCGCACACTCGTTCCCGCGCTCGGCCTGCCCGAACTGAAACCGGCCCCGGCCGCACCTCCGACGCCTCCGCCGCCGGCACCGGAACTGGAGCAGCAGCGTGTACCCGACACCCGCGAGCAGCTGGCCGCCGCAGCAGACACCGCGGTGCGGATCTGCGTGAACCACGCGATGAAGCTGGCCGGGAACCGCCGCCGCACCCGCCCGAATCACACGCAATTGCAGGGCATCCCGCCACGGGATATGCACCTGAAACAGCATCTGGGGCCGTGCCAGCCAGCGGAGGTGGATCGGCTGATCAACGGGTGGGATGAGGTGCTGGACGACGAAATCTGCGCCACCGCCGGAGTTTCCCGCGACAAGCTGCAGGCACTGGTGGCGTCGGTGTGCCGGGAAGCGCTCACCACCGGCACCCACCCGATATGGCGGTCGGACCGATGAGAGCCGAGCAGCGGGCCGCGCTGGTCGAAATCCTCACCCTGGAACGGGAACTGGAGGACCTGGCCGCCGACACGATCCGCGCGTGGCTCGGCACCGCCACCCAGGCCGCGCTGCCGGTGCTCACCGCCGCCAGCATCGGCGATATCCCGCCCGACCCGGACGGTATCGCCCGAACTGCGGCGGCGTGGGACGCGGAGGTGAACACCGGTTTCCTGCCGCGGTTCGGCGCGATCGTGGACCGGCTGCTGGGCGATGACCGGGACCGTTTGGGCGAGTGGCGCAACCGCATGGTGGGCGCGATGCGTGACCGGCTGTCCGGGATCCCGGCCCGTGCACGCAAACGGGTGGAAGCCGCGATCCGCGACACCGTGGGGCAACCCCTCGACGCCGTGCGGCGCGCGGCGGCCCGCGCGCTGTCCTACGCCGACTCGTGGCGTGGCGATGCCACAGAGATCGGCCGCACCGCCGTGGGCGTGTTCAACGCGGCCCGCATCGCCCGCGCCGAGCTCGAAACCGCCGACACCAGCCGCGCCTTGGACAAGGTGTGGTTGGCGTTGCACGACGGCCGCACCCGGCACACTCACCAGCTCGCCGACCGTCAACGCGTCCCGCTCGGAACCGATTTCGTCGTCGGTTCCGCGACGCTGCCGTATCCCGGCTGGATCGGTGGCCCGCCGGAAGAAGTGATCGGCTGCCGGTGTGTGGTCGCGATCGTGGAATCAGCACTCGAGATTCCGGCCCCGGCTCGAGTAGCGTCAGCAGCAGACACAGGAGGCACCACCGTGGCCAGATCATTCGAGGCCCTACTGATCCCGACCGGCGTCGTCGGCCGCTCCCAGGGCTGGATGCTCGCCAGCAACGTGCAGCTGGTCGACACCGCCCTGCCGCTGGCGATGAAGTGGCAGAAGAAAGCCGATCCCGGCCACGAAGGCGCGTACACCGTCGCCGTCATCCAATCGATCGAGGTACGCGAGGGCGGCGTGTGGGGCCGCGGTGTCACCCTGGACACCCCGGAAGCTGCGGAGGCGGCTGCCGAAGTGGAAGCGATGGTGTCGCGGCCGTCGATCGAACTGGTTGGCCGGTCCGAAGTGCTCACCGACTCCGCCGGCAACCCGGTCACCCCGGACACCGCAGAGCAGATGTGGATGGACGGCGCGGCGATCGTGTCCCGCATCGACGTGGCCGAGATCGTCGCCGCCACACTGGTATCGGTGCCCGAGTTCCGCGACGCTCACATGATTCTCGGCGACGAGGTCGACAACTCGCAGGGCCTGGCGCTGGTCGCCGCCGCCAAGGCGCGCACAGTGGATCCCGACATCTACCCGGCCGAATTCTTCGACAACCCCGACCTGGACGAACCCACTCCGATCCACGTCACTCGTGAGGGACGCGTGGTCGGGCATCTCGCGTGCTGGAAGACCATGCACACCGCCTACCCGGACATGCAGGTCACCCCGTACCGGTCCTACAGCGGGTACGCCGAATTCCACCAGTCCACCGCACATCTCGACAACGGCGAACGACTGCGCGTCGGCCGGCTCACCGTAGGCGGTGGTCACGCTGTAGCCGGCCACGGGATGCGGGCAGCGATCGAGCACTACGACGATGTCGGGACCTGCTGGTCACTGGTGCGCGCCTACGAAGACGCAATCGGTATCGCCGTATCCGGCGTGATCGAGGCCAACGCCGACGAGAAGATGGTGAAACTCGCTCTCGGCACACCACACTCGGGGCACTGGGAACGCGTCGGCGGACACCCTGAACTGCTCATCGGCCATGCCGTGAACTCCCCCGGATTCCCGATTCCCGTTGCGCAACGACTGCGGGACCGCGACGGCGACCTGGCGTTGGTCGCGTCGTTCGCTCCGCGCCCGTCCCGGCCGCCTCTGCCCGCGAGCCTGCTCGAGGACATCGCGCGCCGCGGTGCGGCAGCGTACGCCGAGCAACAGGCCGCGACCGCACGCCAGGCCACCGCACGCGAACTGATCGCGAATGCGGTGCCACGGCGGCGAGTGCTCGCCGACGCGATCAAGGAGAGCCACGCACGACACGCGAGGAAGGCCAGCTGATGGGATGCGCATGCGGAGCTGGGCGCGGCACCGGCCCCGGCCAGTCGGCGGCCGGGTATCTGGTGACCACGGTGACCGGCGAGAAGCTGGGGCCATACCTGACGATGACGGAGGCTCGGATCGCGGCGACGGCCGCGGGGGGCGGGACCGTGAAGCCGCTTCTCGAAGGTGGTTAGTCCAAAGACTTTCGATGCTCGCCGGGGGGGCGCAGTAGGTCATCGAGGTAAAATGTCCACATTCTCTGGCCACCGCTGGGGAACGTGACGTCAACTTCGGTTGGTATCGCTGAACTATCCAGGCGGTCGTGAGCGGCGGCGAGCATGTGCACGACTAGTGAGTGCCTATACCTTGCCCGCCCCGCTTCCCGCCGCCTCCGTTCCAGCGGAGCGCCGGGCGGTCGCCTACCTGTCCGAAGCGCGAAACGGTGCGTCACCACGTGGTAGGACCCATTCCTTTGCTGTAGGTAGTACACGCTCTTCCCGTCCACGATTCTGATGGTCGGCTCATCTACGTCCGGGGCGGCGAACTCCTTCGCTGTCCGCTTCCGGCCAACCCAGATATGCAAGG
>NZ_BAFW01000317.1 GCF_000308535.1 Nocardia cerradoensis NBRC 101014
CGCGTGCCGGGCATCCGCTCGGGACCGAGATCCGTTCCGGGCCGGGTATGGGCTGAACGGCCTCGTCCGCCCGGCGATGTCACCGGCCGCCGGTAGAGTGAGAACTCTCGGTCGGGCCAATCAGGAGGCAACAGGTGGACGTGAAATCGGCCGTGCGCGGCTTCAATTCGGTGGTACTCACGCTGACGGAGGCGCCGGTTCTCGGCCCGCTGATGCGGAAGGGATTCGTCGAGATCAGCTATGTCGGGCGCAAGTCCGGTAAGACGTTCAGCACACCGGTGAACTACCGGCGTTCCGGCGATTCGATCGTCATCGGTGTCGCGATGCCCGATCGCAAGAGCTGGTGGCGCAACTTCACCGGCGAGGGCGGCCCCATCACGCTGCATCTGGACGGTGGCGACCGCCACGGCCGTGCCGTGGCCACGCGCGACGACAAGGGCCGGGTTCGGGTACGGGTGCACCTGGACGACGCGGCCGCCGGCTCCGATTGAACCGGAAGATCTGCGGCGCAAAGGTTTTCGAGGGTGACGGTGCCCGCGGGGGCGGGCACCGGAACGTGTGAACCGCTAGGCAGGTATTCGAGCCGTGAGACCGGTTGCGCGAGTGTCGCATTCGGTGTCGTCGAGTGCCGGTGCGGTGAATCTGTGCAGATCGAATTCGTGGGTCCGCACACCGTGGTGGAAGGCGTCGAGCTCGGCTCGATCGAAGATCAGCTCCACATCCGCTGTGGGACGGCCGGTTTCGGCACGCAGTACGTAGCGTCCGTCGGGGCGCCGGAACTGCGTGATCGGTAATCGCTCGGTGCGCCCGGCGCGGATACCGGCCTGGTAGCTGTCGAACTGTTCGTCGCGCAGCAGCAGTATCTCGGTGCCGATCACGGCCGTGCCGGCGGTGGTGGCGGCAGTAGCGCGTTTGTCGTCCCAGACGGCGGTCCATCCGTGTTTGCGCGCGACGCGCACGCAGTTCTGGTGCGGGGAACTGGCGGAGGCTTTTCGGAATTCGCCTACGGTGAAGGTCGGTGGCCGCGTCATCGGATGCCCTTTCTACGGAGTAAGGCTGCCGGCGCACCGATGCGCGGACCGCCGCGCCGACCGTGCCGGCTAAGGCTTGTAGCCGACGGCCGCGAAATTACACGGCCGTGCCGGATCCGCCATGTCCACCGGTGCGGAGGGCCGCCAATCGGGGGCGTGCACGATGCCGGGGTTCAGGAGTTCGAGCCCGTCGTAGAAGGCGGCGAAATCGTCACGGCGGCGCAGCGTCAACGGATCCGAGGTCTGCTTGTAGAGCTCCGCCGCGGCGGCCATTCCGCGTCGGACGTCCTCGGACGCGTCGTCGAGGCCGGCATGGCTCATCGCCACACAGCTGCCGCGCGGGAGACGATCCCGTAGCTGGGCCATCAGCCGGTACGGGCGGTCGCTGTCGGGCACGAACGGCCAGACCCCGACGATGAGCAGTCCGAGCGGCTGGTCCGGATCGATCAGGCGCCGGGTCTCGGGATGATCGAAAATATCGTCGGGACATCGCAGATCGGCATCGAGGACCGCGGTGGCGGCGAGGGCGTCGGAGCCGCGCAACAGGTCGAGCCAGCGCGCCACCGCCTCGGTGTTGTTGTCGACGTACACCACCCGGGTCCGCGGCTCGTGCGCCCATGCGATCTCATGGGTGTTGTCCGCCGTCGGAAACCCGGCGCCGATGTCGAGGAACTGCCGGATTCCGCGTGATGCCATGAAATCGACCGCGCGGCGCAGGAATTCGCGATTGTGCCGCGCCCAGGCGTCGGCGTACGGGAACACCGCGAACACCCGCTCACCGAAGACCTTGTCGACGTCGAACAGCGCCTGGCCGGACAGGTAGTAGTGGTACATCCGCGCCGCCGAGGGCCGGCTCGTGTCGATATCGCGTGAGGGAAAGTCGTTGTCGCTCATAGCTGCCCGGCACTCCTTAGGCTTTGCAGATTACGGACGGTGGGTCACGTCCCGGTGACGCTCTCGCGTCGGAACGAACGCGCGATCCGGTCGATGAACGCTCGCGACCGATCGGGATCCGCTGCGGCCGCGGATAATCGGTCCCAGACGGTCTCCCGGGCGCGTACCGCGGGCTTGTCGTCGATGTAGCGGATGTCGCCCTGGCTCTCCACGATCGCCATGTCCAGGTCACCCGCCGCACCGGGGGAGGGAACCCGCACCAGCGTGAAGCGGTCCTCCATCCCGGCGCCCCGGGTGGCGACGGTGAACGGGAGCACCTGCAGGATGATGTTGGGCCGATGCGACAGTTCGAGCAGGTATTCCAATTGGTCGGCCATCACCGCGCGGCCGCCGTATTCGCGGCGCAGGCACGATTCCGAGAGCACGGCGTGGAATCGCGGGGCACCGGGGCCGGTGAGGACGTCCTGGCGGGCCAGCCGCGCGCGGACCGAATCCTCCACGGTGACCGCACAGGGAGCGGTGGACGGCGGTTGCGCGTCGTGCGGGGGTTCGTGCAGGGCCCGGATATAGGACTCGCATTGGATCAGTCCGGGCACGATCTCGGCCTCGGTCACCCGCAGCAGGCTGGCATGGGCCTCGAGATCCACCAGCAGACGTAATTCCTCGAGATAGGCGCGGCGATGGCCGGTGTTCCAGAAACCGCGTTTGTGGTTGTCCCGGCGTAATGCCTCGAGGCTTTCCAGATAGCCGGGATCGGTGAAACCCAGTGCGACCGCGAGTCGTTCGAGGTCGCCGACGGTGATCGAGCTGGCGCCGTTGATCAACATCGCGATCCGGCTCTGACTGGTGTCGATGATCCGGGCGGCTTCCGCCTGATTCACCCCGGCCGCGCTGATCATGTGGTCGATCTCGCGGCCCAGCAGCAATTTTCGCGCGGTACGTAATCGGGCTCCCATGGGTGCCAGCGTATCGGCGCGACGCGCGGCCCGGGAGGTCGACGAAACGAGGCACTGCTGCGTGATGATCATACGCCCGACGAAATCTCTTCCGCCCCAATCGCTTTCCTTCGCGTGATAATCACGCTAGCATGTATCACGTTCAGGCTATCACGGTTTCGGCGCCAGTCGAATGCGGCCGGAGCCACTGCGACGAACGGATTCGCCGGAATGTCCGCCGACTCCCGAATGCCGGACGGCGTCGTCCGAATTGCGGACGCGGGGCCCGAATTCGGCCGATTATTGGGAAATCTCACAACGTCGGACCCCTGTGGTTCGGATGTTTGGGCCAACCCGCGCCGACTGCTCGTAATCACCGCGCGTCACCGATACCTTCGTCAGTGCGATGGGGATCGGGCGCACGGAAGGAGCGCGATGCCGGCCTACGACTCCTGGGATGCGGAATCCGCGGAGGGCGATGGATTCGATTCCGGAAATGCCAGGAGTGCAACGCATTCCGATCCCGCGATAGTCATGCGGATGGGATTCGAACTGGCGCTCATCCTGCTCGGCGACGCGCCCACCGGGGCGACGCGCGCGCTGCGGCGACTGGAATACGCCGCAGCGGTGTGGGCACGTAACGGAATTCCGATCGATATGGTGCAGCACGCGATCCACGACGGGGTGAAACTGACCCTGAACCGCATCGACCCGGCCGGCGGCACCGGAACCACCGATCCGGTGGCCGATCGCAGCTTCCTGGTCGACATGCTGGACCTGCTGACCTGCACCGTATCCCGCGCCTACGTCGCGGAAATTCGCAATCACCCCGCGCGCTGACCGCCGGTGCGGTGCGGGCAGCGCCT
>NZ_BAFW01000316.1 GCF_000308535.1 Nocardia cerradoensis NBRC 101014
GCTATCTACTTCCTGTTGGAGGATCGGCAACCCACCGGCTCGGTGCCGATCGGCGATATCGCCACTCTCACGCCCGGCCAGCAGATGAAGGCGAAGGTGGAGGTGTCGTGGTACACGTCGGCGTGGGGTATCGACTGGTACACCACCGCGTGGGGTGACCCGGTGCCCAGCCGCCTGGGGAAGGTTGGACCCGTGAGGTTGGATCTGTTCTCGGTGCCGGTCATCCAGTGATACGACCTGTGTCGCCGTAGCATTCGGACGGTGAGTTGGTCCGACGTCATCAAGGCCGTTCCACCGTTTGCGCTGGGCGCGTTGTTGATTGCCCTCTACAACCTGTATCTCAAGCACCGCGAGATGACAATTCACGGCTGGCATGTGGTGACCGAGCGCAGCCACACAGTCACCAATGGCTGGCGGGATGCCGCTGTCACCTTCCGGGTTATGGGCCCGCACACCATGTACGAGATCAACGTCCATGGCTGGGGCGATATCGAGATTCCGGAGGATTACGCTGGCGAGATCCCGAAGATGACGTCCGAGAGTGACCCCATTCGACTCGAACTCACCTACCGGTACGACCCGGACGAAGACGGGCCATGGGTGGGAGTCGTTTGGACCGAGGCGTCGCGGTTGGGCGTAGTAGAGCACGGCGCGCGCATTAACCTGCTGACCAGTGATTACGAGCGTTGGCAATGGCACCACGTGCGGAACTTCTTCCGACCGTGGCGCAAACCTACAGGCGGCTGGCATCCGGCCGCCGAGATGCGCGCCCGGCGAACCTACCAAGTACCGACTGACAGCTGAACCACTGTCTTGCACCCCTTCCTCCTACCGTGCGCCCTCGATATCCCCAGGGCAGCAGTAATGGATGGAGGACACCATGGCGACTACCGAACCGCCGCATGGCATCGAGGATTTGGCCGGACAGGTCAACGACATCAACGTCGAAGAGGAGCGCGCGCAGATCGCGGCGGAACGAGCGAAAGTCGCGGCGGAACGTGCGGCACTCGAGCACGAGCAAGCTCTGGTCCGCCAGCGACGCGTCCGCGAGGACCAGCAGCAGCCGACTGTGCTGGAGCCGTCCGGCGAACCGGTCGCGCAGGAGCCGGCGCCGCGGTCGTATACGCCGGCGGTGGTGGATTCCGATGGTGGGGAGTTCGAGGTCGACGTCGAGACGGGTGAGGTGATTCGGGACAGCTTCGGTCAGCCGATCCCGAAGTGGAAGCACCAGACCGTCGAACTGGACGGTGAGATCATCCAGGTACGGAAGCCTGCGCCGCAGGCGTTGCAGGCGTTTTCGATGGCGATCAGCAAGTACGCGCCGCCGCAGATCCAGATGGATATGGCGAATCTGTTTGTGAAGAACCATATTTCGCCGCTGTCGTACGGTCGTCTGCTGGCGCGGATGATGGATCCCGAGGAGTCGTTCACCATGGAGGACTTCGGCCGGCTCATCGAGAAGATCGCGACTCTGGACACTGCCCGCCCTATCGAGCCGTCGCGTCCTTAGCGCTGTTCGCGGCGCGTAATTGGCGCACCATTCGAGGGCAGTTCATCAAGTCCGGTATCCCGGATCCGTTGCGGCAGTTGCCGGATATGCATGCGGTGCTGGACTTCGTGGAGGTCCTGTGGACCGAGTCGATGGACGCGAAGGAACTCGAGGAGTGGCATCGGGAGATGTACCGCGAGGAAACCATCGACATGGAGTCCGGGGAGCTGAAGGCGGTCCCGGCCGGGTTCGACGCGGCCGACGAGTTGGCGGGGTTCGACGCTTTCGCCGCGATGGGCATCTGACCCCGCCACCGTCACTGGAGGTCCGGGGGCAGGTTCCAGCGCTTGTTCTTCACCTGTCCGCGACCGGGGCGGCGTTCGTTCCATTCATCGATGGTTTGAGGCAGCCACCCTTTGCGGTCGCCGATCTCGGCGTCGGCGGGCGGCAGCTTGTACCGGTTGAGCGTGTCGTATTTCACGCCGATCCGTTCGGCGACGCCGGCGCGGCTCAGGTACTTGATTGCCATATCTCTCACCTGCCTTCCTAAGCCCCCGAATCATACACGCGCCGACTGGTATTGTGCCGAGCCGGTTTTGGCACCTACACACCTCTAATGTGCGCAAACCGTGACCCATAGCGGCGGGTATTGTGAAGATCACAAACAATCTGGCTGCACCCCAGCGGCCTACCGTGCGCGACATGAGCCAGCTCCAAGCCGATGTGGTGATCCTGTCGCCGAACGACAGCGGCGCGCGCAATCCGGGCACCTGCCAGCTGATGGTGATTCACACCAACGAAGGCCCGGCGACCGGCTCGGTGGCCGGCCTGCTCCAGTACCTCGCGAACCCTCGCGTGGAGGCCAGCTACACCATCGTCGTCGGCGGTGACGGGACCATCGGCCGCAGCAACGACGACAACTACATCCCTTGGGCGGCAGGCAGTCCCGCGAACGAACGCGGCCTGCACCTGTGCTGCCTGGGATATGCGGCCGACACCCGCGCCGACTGGCTGGCCCGGCCGAAGCAGCTCGACGCCGCCGCGCGGGTGCTGCGCGACTGGCACGACCGCTACGGCATCCCGCTGGTGAAGCTGTCGGGCGCGCAGATGCGGGCCGGACAGCGCGGTGTCGGCGGGCACGCGGACACCGTGGATGCCTGGCACGCCACCGATCACCACGACCCCGGCGCCGGTTTCCCCTACGACGTGGTGATCGGCAAGGCCATTGCACTCGGCGGCGGACCGGCCGCCCCCGAATCCCAGGAGGACGATATGCCCAGCGCCAAGGAAATCGTGGACGCGTTTCTGGCGGCCCGCCCCACCCAGCCGGACGGCAGTTCGGACGCGACGGTGGGCGAATTGCTGACGTGGACCGACAAGCACGCCGCCGATCTGGTGGACCAGGCGGCTGGCCCGAAGTCCAAGGATCAGCGCGACGGCCTGGCCCCGACCGGCTGGCCGCAGCTGGCTGGCCTGAGCCTGGTCGACGCCGTGGCCACCATCGGCGCGAAGCTCGGCATCCAAGGGTTCCAGGACAAGTCGAGGTCGAAGTGATCGTCAACCCCTGGCTGGCTTATCTGCTCATCCAGCGGTTGATGCACCTGGTGCCGTCCGGCGTCTGGTGATCCGTCCCAATTCGAAGGAGTCGACATGCTGTCCAGCCTGTCCGCTGCCGCGGCCGCGATGCCGTGGGGCACCATCGCTCACGTGGTCGGCGCGATGATCTACGCCGGTATCGGCGCTGTGCTCGGCGTATGAGCTAGCGGCGGGACGCGTCCCGCTTGTCCCGCCGCTGTCCCGGCCGCCCCGTCGTGGGCCGCCGCTTCTGTCGCTACTGTCGCTCGGATGGCCGATCGAGAGCCGGGCGACCGGAAATAATCCGATGAAATCGGTTGCAATCCGATCGAATCCGAGGACACCGATGGTTACCGACAGGTAGCTTAGAGTGTTGGGATTGAG
>NZ_BAFW01000315.1 GCF_000308535.1 Nocardia cerradoensis NBRC 101014
CACGGGCGCCGATGCGACCGACGACGCGGCCGGACAGTGGTGACACCAGCAGGCAGCTGATCGGAATCGGTGCGATACCGAGGCTGGACCGCAACTCGGAGTAGTGCCATTGCGCGGTGAGGTACAGGGTGCCCGAGAGCAAGAGGGCCGCGAAGGCCAGGTAGTAGCAGAACACGCCGAGGGTGGCGACGCGAAACATGGTGTGTCGCAGCACCGCCGGACTCACCACCGGATCGGGGTGGTGTCGCACGTGATAGGTGAACGCCGCCGCGAGCGCTATCGCCGCGGTCAGTGTGCCCAGTGTCGCCGCCGACCCGTATCCCCACGCCGCGCCCTGGACGAAGACGGTGGTCAGCGCCGCGGTGGCGCCGAGAATCAGTGCGGCGCCGAGCAGATCGAGCCGCCGCCGCACGCGCGCCCGGATGTCGGGCAGCACCCGCGATCCGACGGCGAGCGCCACCAGCGTGATCGGCACGTTCAGCCAGAAGATCCAGCGCCAGCCCCATTCGAGCAGCAGGCCGCCGATCACCGGGCCGCTGCTGGCGCCCGCCGCGGCGATCGCGGTCCAGATGCCCATCACCGTCGGATGTTCTCGCACGTCGAAGGAGGGCAGCACCAGTCCGAGGCCGGTGGGAACCAGCAGCGCCGCCGCCGCGGCCTGCACGACCCGGGCGCCGATCAACACGATCAGTGTCGGGGCGACCGCGCAGCCGATCGAGGCCACGCCGAAAAGCGTCATCCCGATGAGGAATCCGCGCCGGCGGCCGGTGTCGTCGGCGAGACGGCCCGCGGGGACCAGCAGTGCGGCCATCACGATCGTGTAGGCGTCGAGCACCCAGGACACCGTGTTCGGGGAGGCGCCGGCGAACGAGGTCTGCAGGGTCGGGAAGGCGACGGTGACCGCGAAGAGGTCGAGGATCGCGAGGAATTGCGCGACGCTCGCCACCGCCAGAATCCGCCACCGCCGCGGAGATTGGGTGAGCGGCGCATCCGCGCGAGCATTGGCCGTAATCGTCATGAATGCAACTATTCAGCCGCCGGATCGCGGGATCGAGTGGCAGAGTAGCCAATATGCGCTAGATTTCTGACATGACTGCGGAGACGGTGTGCGAATCCGGACAACCCGGAACGGTGGCGGTCGCGGTGGCGCCGGGCCAGCCGGTGTTCGAGGTCGCGATCCCGTACCAGGTGTTCTTCGAACCGCCGCCCGGCGTCGATGCCGAGCACTGGTATCGGCTGCGGCTGTGCGGCCCCCGCGGCACCCGGCACGCGACGCTGCGCGATCCGTTCGTCACGCTGACCGATTACGACTACGACGATCTGATCGCCGCCGACACCGTCGTCGTCCCCGCGACGCCGAATGTGCGCGAGGATCCGCCGGCCGATCTGGTGGCGGCGGTCCGCGCGGCCTACGAGGCGGGAGCGCGCATCGCCGCATTGTGTTCGGGCGCCTTCGTTCTCGCGGCGGCCGGCCTGCTCGACGGCCGCCGCATGACCACGCATTGGAAACATGTTCCGGCGCTGCTGGAACGGTATCCACACCTCGATGTCGATGCGAGCGTGCTCTACATCGACGACGGGCGGATTCTCACCAGTGCGGGAACCATGGCCGGGATGGATCTGTGTATCCACCTGATCCGCAAGGACCTCGGTTCCCACGTCGCCAATGCCGCGGCGCGCGGGCTGGTGGTGCCGCCGCACCGCGCGGGCGGGCAGGCGCAGTATCTGCGGAATCCGGTGCCGCTCGACGCCGCCGATCCCGGCGTGGCCGCGACCCTGCAGTGGGCGCTCACCCGGCTCGACACCGTGCTGACCGTCGGCGACCTGGCCCGGCACAGCGGACTCAGCGAGCGGACCCTGGCGCGGCGGTTCCATGCCGAACTCGGTACGACACCACTGCGCTGGCTGCTCACCCAGCGCATCATCCGGGCCCGGGAGTTGCTGGAAACCACCGACTTCGCCGTCGACGTGGTGGCCGAACGCTGTGGACTGGGCAGTGCGGCGAATCTGCGCGCTCACTTCGGCCGGGAGGTGGGTGTATCACCGAGCGAATACCGTCGCTCGCACCGGAGCAATCGGCACGAGGTGGTCGTCGCGGCGGAACACGCGTAGACCGGTGCGGCGACAGACGCCCGTCGCCGCGACCAGCCCGCGCGACTAACCCTGTGCCGCAGCGACTCCCGCGCGCCGGCCGAAGAACGTTCCGTCCCCGAGCGACGTCCCGCTGATATAGCCCTGTCCGTGCAGATTGACCGCCGCGCGACCGGCGGCGAACAGTCCGGGCATGGCGGCGCCGTCGATATCCAGGACCCGGCCGTGCGCGTCGGTGTGCAGTCCGCCGAGCGTGAACACCGACGCCCCGGTGCCGCGGCGGTCACCGGCTTCGGCGGGCGGCCGAATCCCGGCCCGCACATCGATGGCCGCCAGCGGGGTACGCAGCGGACGTAACCATCGCGCCGCCTTGTGCCGGTCGGGATCCGTTCCGGCGGCGGCGAATTCGTTGTAACGGTGCAGCGTCGCGGCCAGCGCGCCCGGCGGCAGGCCCATCGCCGCGCCGAGTTCGTCGGCCGTGTCGGCCATATGGGTCGGCTGCACACCCCAGCGTTGTTCTTCCGGCACGGCTTCGAATGCTTCCTCGTCGACCACCACCCACACCCGCATGCCCTGCGTGAACAGCGCCGCCTGGCCGATGCGGCCCGGGTAGGTGTCCTCGTTGACGAAGCGCTGTCCCTTGTCGTTCACCAGAATTCCGCGCGCGGCCAATCCGGGAATCAGGGAAATCCCCACCTGCCCCGTCGCCATGTGCCGCACCGCCGCACCCGCCGCCTGCGCCATCCGGATGCCGCTGCCGTCGTCGGTACCGGCGCTGACCTTGGTATGGCCGAGCAGCAGCGGAGCGTGCGCGGCGAGCATCTCGTCGTTGTCGACGAACCCGCCCGTGGTGAGGACACAGCCGCGCCGGACTCGAATCGTCAGCTCCCGGCCGTACTGCCGGGCGACCACGCCGGTGACGGTGCCGTCGCCGGCGAGGATCAGGGCGGTGGCGGCGGTATCGAAAAGTGTTGTCACACCGGCTGATTCGGTCGCGGCGGTGAGGCACTGCATCAGCAGGCGGCCGCCGAAGTCGTTGGCGGTGGGCCGATGTCCGCGCGGGGCGGGGTGGGCGATCTCGGTGAAGGGCCAGCTGTTCTCGCCGAGCCACATCAGGCCGTCATCGGTGGGCGGCACCCAGGCCGGGGCGTCCCAGAGCGACGGTTTGAACGGCACGCCGCGGTCGACCAGCCAGTGGAAATGCTCGACGCTGTGCTCGCAGTAGTCCGCGATCTTCGCGGTGTCGGCGCCGGGGCCGAGGGCGGCGCCCAGGTAGGCGGCCATGTCGGCGGGGGTGTCGTCGAATCCGCAGGCGGTTTGGATCGGGGT
>NZ_BAFW01000314.1 GCF_000308535.1 Nocardia cerradoensis NBRC 101014
TGGTGCACACCGACGACGTGGAACGCTTCCTCGTGCTCGCCGCGACCTCCGATCGCACCGGCACAGTGGATCTCGTTGCACCCGAGCCTGTTTCCGGCTCGCAGGCGCGGGCGATGCTGCGGAAGGCCGGTCTGCGTATTCCGCCTCGCGTCCCGGGCGCCGGCGGCGTTCGCCTTCCCGATCTCGATCCCGCCACCGCACAGGGCGATTGGGATTTCCGCTACGGCTGGACCGGTCCCGAAGTGGTCGAGGACATCGTGCGCGGACTGGTCGGCCGCCGCCCGCACGGCACCGGCTTCCGCGCCCGCCGCGGCGCTATCCCGTTGACCGACTATGTGATTCCCGCGCGCGCGAAGACGTCCGACGGGCATCCGCTGGAGGTCGCCGCCCCCGAGGGCCTGGAGGGCGAATTCGACGACCGCGTCGATCCGCGCATCCCGGTGCACACCGCCACCAATACCTCCGAGGCGCTGCCCGGCCCGATGAGCCCGCTCACCATCGACCTGCAGGCCGGGGCGATCCGGCTCGCCAACGCCGCGATGGGTCATATGATCGCCCTCGACGGCATCGCCCTCGAGCATTGGACCAGCCGCGTCACCTCGGTGCTCGGCCACCACATCTTCATCAACGCCTCGATCGGCGTCCTGGCCGCGGACAATATGCCGGGCTGGGACGAGGACAGCATCCGCCGCGACGTGTACGGCACCATCCCGCCCGAGGTCCCGTTGCAGCCCCAGGGCCGACCGCCGATGCCGACCGGACTGGGCAGCACGTGGGGTACGGCCAAGGCCACCGGCCGGGTGCTGGCGACGGCACTGCGCTTCGGCGCCACCACCGAAACCATCAACGCCGCCTCACATCGAGAAGCGCTGTCCCGCATCGACATCGAGAAGCTGTCCGACGCGCAGCTGCACGCCCGGGCACTGCTGTGGCGGGATCGGCTCAATCAGTCCTGGGCGGCGGCCTCGATCGGGGTCATGCTGGTCGGTGCCGCGACGGCCATGCACGCACGGGGCAAGGACGACCCGGATGTGCCGATCGACGTGAACCGCCTCGAATCGGCGCGGCCGATGCTCGCGGTGGAACGGCTGGCCGCGGTCTGCCGCGAGGAACCCGCCGTCCACGAGGCCGCCCGGGCGGGCGATGTCGCCCTGGCGCGCAGCCGCTCGGCCCGCTTCGCGCAGGCCCTGGATGCCGAGCTGGCGGTGGTCGGCCACCGCGGCCCGGGAGAATGCGAATTCCTCAACCCGACCTTCGGCGACCGCCCCGAACTGCTGGTCACCGCCGCCGCCCGGGCCGCCGAACTCCCGGCGCCGAAGCGCGACGCGGTTCCCGAGCCGACCGCGCGCACCGCGCGGATGGCCGTCGGCGCCACGGTCTCGCGGGAACGCGTCCGCGATGCGGTGGTGCGCTACACGAACTGCCTGCGCATGGCGGCCCGCGAGCTCGCGGCGCGACTGGTCGATCGGCACGAACTCAACAATGTCGACGATGCCTGGTTCCTCACACTCGACGAATTGCTCTGGGCCCCCGCGGATCTGAAGGACCGCGTGGCCCGCCGGCGTGAGGAGCGGGTGCGACTGCAGGCGGTGCGGATGCCCGATCTGGTGGTCGGCCGCTGGGAACCGCAGCCGATCTCGGGGGCGCTCGCGGTCGGCGAGAGCCTCACCGGCACCGGAGTCAGCGCAGGCGTCGTGGAGGGCACCGTGAAACTGGTGCTGAGCTCCGACGACGATATCGAGCCCGGCGACATCCTGGTCGCCTCGGTCACCGACACCGGACATACCGCGATGTTCGCCTACGCCGCCGCAGTGGTCACCGATATCGGCGGCTCGGCCTCGCATGCGGCGATCGTGGCCCGCGAATTCGGCATTCCGTGCGTGGTGGATACCAAGACCGCCAGCACCGGACTGTCCGACGGCCAGCGGGTGCGGGTCGACGGCGCCGCCGGAACCGTCACGCTGCTGGCCGACGCCGAGGCCTGAGTCTCGCCGAATCGACGCCGCGCGAACGTCTCCGCGGCCCAGACGTGGTCCGTCGTCGATCCGGCGGACCTCGAGGAAAGGAACACCACCCGTGCCGATTTCGCATGTCCTGCGGGGGTCGGTGGCCGGTCTGGCCGCCGCGCTCATCGCCGTCCTGCCCGCCGCGACCACCCCGGCATTCGCCGCACCACCGCTGGTCCATACCGCGCCGGCCACGTCGGATCAGCAACAGTCCCTGGGTATTTCCGCGCCCAACGCTCGCGATATCGGTGGCTATCCGACGCAGCACGGCGGCGGGAAGATCCGGTTCGGCCTGGTCTATCGCTCCGATGCGCTCAACCGGCTGACGCCCGCCGATCAGCAGAAGCTGGCCTCGCTGCAGATCGGCAAGGCCATCGACTTCCGGAGCCCGAACGAGATGAAGGCCGCTCCGGATCAGCTGCCCTCGTCGATTCCCTACAGCGCGCAGTCGATCTGGGATCCGAACAACGACTTCTATGTCATGGTGTCGAGCACCATCGCCGGCGGACCGCAGATGCAGCAGGACAAACTCGGCGACGGGAAGGCCGCGCAGATCATGCGCGACTACTACCGCTGGCTGGTCACCGACGGTGCGGCGCGGGCCCAGTTCTCCGCGGCGCTGAAGGAGATCGCGAGCTCTCCGAACGCGGTGCTCTATCACTGCACCTCCGGTAAGGACCGCACCGGCTGGATGACGGCGATCCTGATGTCGGCCCTGGATGTGCCCAAGGGCCAGATCTACAAGGATTATCTGGCGTCCAACGACTATCTGGCCGCGAGCAACAAGGCGCAGATGGATGCGCTGGTGCAGCGCGGTCTGGTCACCGATCCGTCGCTGTTCGCGCCGATTCTGGGCGTGCAGGCCGATTATCTGGACGCCTCCTTCGACCAGGTCCAGCAGTCGTACGGATCCTTCGATCGGTTCCTGTCGGACGGCCTGGGTGTGGACTCCGCGACGGTCGACGCCCTGAAGGCCAAGTTGCTGGACAAGCCGGGCCGCTGAGCCCACCCGCACCCGACCACCGGCACGCCGCGCTCACCGTCGAGCGCGGCGTGCCGCCGAGGAGAGAGGCAGACCATGCCGGTTCATTCGGTGACGCCGCGCTCGTCGACCGAGATCACCCACTACGACCTGGATACCGACGTTCTGGTCGTCGGCTACGGATGTGCCGGGGCCGCAGCGGCATTCGAGGCCGCGCGCACGGGCGCCCGGGTGCTGGTGCTCGATCGCGCGGGCGGTCCGGGCGGCTCGTCGGCGATGTCGGGCGGTGAGATCTACCTCGGCGGCGGC
>NZ_BAFW01000313.1 GCF_000308535.1 Nocardia cerradoensis NBRC 101014
CCCAAGCGGTTTTGGTGACGGGCCCGCCAGAAAGATGCTCAAGCTCATTGAGCCATTCCTCCTCGAACCGTTCACGGTGAGATTCACCGAGCGACTTAGCAGCCGCTCGAAGGAGTACTTGCGGAAGCGATTTCGACCATCCGGCGACCTCCTCCTTCAGCAGTGTGGTCACAACGGTGCCGCCCGCCACGCCTCCGACAGCGCCAACCGCGATCAAGACATCGCTCACGAAGCACCGCCGAGATTCGGTCGCAAGACCTCCGCTGCGCGCGTTGACACCTTCGGCGCAGGCAGGCTCCGGAGCACATCGTATGCGCCCTGCAACCCATCGGTAGTCAGTTTGTAGAAGCGGCGTCGAGGCCGTCCTTCGACTTGGCTTTCCTCCCAACCACTTTCGAGCCAACCAGCCTCTTCGAGCCGGACGAGCAGCGGATACAAGGTTCCAGATTTGATGCCGGTCGATTTCGTCAGGTCGTATCCATAGAAGGACTCTCGCGGGTGATCAAGCAGCTTGTCTAAGACCTTCACCAGCGGTCCGGTGATCCTCGGTTGGGCCATGCCACAAAGTCTACATAGGTAGAGAAACAACATGCAATATCGGTTCGGCGCCGCCGGAAACCAGCAGGTCGAGATGACGGAGGCCAGGAGCGCCGCGACTGCCGCCGGAGGCAGAACCGTTATGCCAGTGCCGAAGCGAAGGGCCCGAACCGCTTAGGATCGGCCCGTGGACTATGCCCGGCTGGGACTCGAATACGTCAACGCGTTGAAGTGGCCGTTCGTGGCCTGCTACCTAGCGACGCTGTTCAGGGCGCCCATGAAACAGGTCATCGAACGGCTGCGACCGAAGTCCGTGTCCTACCCGGGAGGCAAGGCAGAGTTCTACGAGGAACGACTCGAAGCTCTCAGCGCGCCCCGACCAGCCCACCAGGACGCCGACGCGAATCTCGCCGTGAACGCTCAACTCGAGACGGAGGCCGCCGTCACGCCGGGGGCTGGCGTGAATATCGAGATAACCCCGGCGCGCGGCGTAGGCTCCGCGCCGATGCCAACTGTCACAGTCACGGCGTCGACGGAGAAATCGAAGCGGTTGCTCGCCGCGGCCGCGCAATTGCTGCGGGAGCCAACGCGCAGTCCGCAGAATACGATTGCGTGGGCGCAGAAAGTCTTGCGAGAGCAGATGCGCGCCGAGTTCGGTATCCGATCATGGACCGACCGGCAACTGCTCAATGCTCAGCAGCTCGCCCAGGCGGGGGTTGATTCCACCCTGGCAGCGCAGACGGCCGAGATCTACGCGCTCGGCGACGGGATGTCCCGCGACTTCCAGGACGACGTACCGCAGTCAATGGCAGAAAACTACGTCGAGGCCGTCGCCGCGGCGCTGACCAAGCTGGCAGCCGACGTCGACCCGGGATACGTTCAGCACATGAGTCCGAACTGAACCCGCATACGCAATGGAAGCCCGGACACGAACGCGGTGTCCGGGCCTTCCTCGTTCAGCCGATCAGTTGTGAGTACGGGATTTCGAGGACGATGGCGATGTTCTCGACGTCGTTCAGGTCGAACGGCAGTTCACCACGCATCCGCGTGGATACGTAGCTGGTCGACCGGCCGATCGCGGCAGCAAGGCCCTGCTGGTCCATCCCGCGCCTGTCGAGTTCACCGCGGACCCGGGCGACGACAGCCAGCGCGCCCGGTCCTGCGGGATCTTTCCCTCGCCTGCTCACGCTCGAAGGATATCGAGCGGGAGCGCGGTGTCGGGGGTGGTGGCGATCGCGGCGACGGCGGCCGGGAACGCTGCTGCGACAGCCATGATCGAGTCCAGGCGGTCGATGTAGATCAGCGCGCGGGCGAGGTGGGCGGTGACGATCACCTCGTCACGGTTGCCGGACACAGTGGTGGTGCCCGTCAATCCGTCGTGGAACGCGTCGTAGACGTCGCTGTCGCGTGCTCCCTTGTCGCGGGCGTTGTCGCTCACCACGGCGATCGCGTTGTAGATGGCGTCGACCACGGGCAGGTTGAACGAATGTTGCAGCCCCAAGCCGAGATTGATGATCGCGTCGAGTTCGGGAACAAAGGTGCGGACGATGATAGGGGTGTCCATTCCGGCTCCTCCGGTTGGTGACGGCTATTCCGTCTGACACCCACAACAATACACGCATCGCCGTGTATGTCAATCGGTGGTGATAGGCGAGTGGCCAGGGCCCCGCCGTCCGGCGGGTAATCCCTGGCCACTCTTCCAACCCCTCCGCAAAGGGGCGGCATCGTCGCTCATCCTACCGCTGGAACGTCGCGAAATCGCCCTGCCACACAACCGAACCCGCGGTGATCACCGCCGGATTCAACTGCGACTTGCTGACCTTGTACGCAGTCTTCACCGTCTGCCTCGATCCGGGCGGGATCGTGCCCTGGACACCGGCGCCGTATCCCTCCGACAGGGAGGTGATCTTCTCGGCGGGCGTGCCGGCCGGGCCGTACACCAGGCTCGGTTCCGACCAGTTGTAGCCCTCCCACGGTGTCTGGGTGGTGTTGACGATCTGGAAGGTGACGACCGTGCCGGGCCCGTAACGGGTGTCGGCGTCCTCCACCGACAGGATCGATGCTTCGAGGCCGCTCTTGCCCTTTCCGGTGTCCAGCGGCTGATACACACCCGGCGTCGACGGGGTCGATGACGCGGGCGTGGTGTGGCCGGCGATCGTGGCGGCCGGCGGCATGACCGGCGTCGAGGTGGCCTTGTCGTTGTCGCTGCTGGAGCATCCGGTCACCGCCGCGGTGGCGACGGCGAATGTCGCTGCGACAGCGGCGATTCGGGCGGTTCTGGGCAACGGTTCCCCTTCATCGTGGGAGGGAAACCCTCATCGCTCCCTCCCGGCAATTCGGGCATGTTATCGGGTTTGCACCCCCCTTCCCTACGGTTCGCCGCGAATTGGGGCATGGCTGTGGGCCTCCCGAACCGATGACCCGTTTTCGTGGGAGGACACGAACATGAAGTTCCAGATGCCGGAGTCGCTGGAAGGGCTGACTCTGGAGCAGCTGACCGAGCTCGCCACCGCAGCCGAAGCCGAATTCGATGAGGTCGCTGCGGCGGCCACTGCGGAGGGCGCGAGCCCTTCGGCCGAAGCGCTCGCCGACATGAAGGCCCTCGACGGCGCTTCGTCGGCGCTGGCCGTGCGTATCGGCGAGTTGCAGGAAGAGGACCGGCAGCGCGCCGAGGAAGCACGCGCGCTGATCGAGGGCCGCAACGCCGCCCGGGCGGGCGGAGCCGACACCGAGGACGCCGAGGA
>NZ_BAFW01000312.1 GCF_000308535.1 Nocardia cerradoensis NBRC 101014
CCCCACGTCGATGGAGCAAAGACGGGCGATGCGGCGGGACAAGCTGATGGCGGCGGGATTGCAGCTGTACGGGACCGAGGGATACAGCGCCGGTAGCGTGGCGCGGGTCTGCGCGGAAGCCAATCTGTCCACTCGCCAGTTCTACGAAGAATTCGCATCCCGCGACGAACTGCTGTTCGCGTTGTACGACCAGGGGCAGGAGATCTCCGGGCGGTTCCTGGCGGCGGCGCTCGCCAACGCCCCAGCTCAGGAATACACACGAGATCTCATCCACCGCAACATCGAGGCCTACGTCGACAGCTTCGCCGAGGATCCGCGGTGGGCCACCCTGCTGTTCGTCACCGTCATCGGAGTCAGCCCGCAACTGGAAGCACACCGCAGGCAGACCCGGGAGAACTGGATCGGGGTGCAATGCGCCATCGCCGAGGAGCTCGTCCGCCAAGGCCGTATCCCGCAGCGGGAGTTCCGCCCGATCTTCGTGGCATTCGTGGGCGCGATCGACGGACTGGTCTACGACTGGTGCCACACCGACCCGCGGCCGGCCAAGGAAACGATCACAGACACGCTCACCCACATGCTCTTCCACGCCCTCAACGCACCGTGAGCAACCGCCGCCCGCGGCACTGAAATCACTTGCGCGGCTGCCGAATGCACCTCCAGCGATGCCGTGTCCTCTCGCTCCTTCCATATCCCGTTGTCTTCGCGGCGCACACGCGCCGTCGATCAGCGCTGCCCTGGGCAGCGTTCAATTCTTGGAGTCACCGATGCCTCACCGCACGACCCGCACACTCGCTCTGCTCGCCCTCGCAGGAGCCGCCGGCCTGGCCCCGACACACGGCGCTGCCGCCGCGGATACCCCACGCGATGCCGAATACGTGTCCCTCGGCGACTCCTACGTCGCAGTCGGATCGAACCTCAACACCTACAACCGCGATCCCGATTGCGGAACCGCGCCCGACAACGTCGGCCACCTGGTCGCAGCCCAACTGCACGGTGTCAGCTTCGACGATCGCGCATGCGGCGGCGCCGACACCTCCGACATCACCTCCACCACCACACGTAGCGATCCACAGATCGACGGCTTGTCACCCAAGACCCGCTACGTCTCGATCTCGTTGGGCGGCAACAACGACAACGTCTTCGGCGAGATCGTGAACAACTGCCTGATGGCCTCGCACCCAGCCGACACCTGCACCCCGCAGTTTCGCGCCGACGAGGCCCGCAAACTCGACGACCTCGGCCAAACCCTCGACAGCGCCTACACCGCCATCCGAACCAAAGCACCGAACGCGACCATCATCGTGCTCGGCTACACCCGCATCCTGCCCGACAGCGTCCAAGGATGCTTCGCCGCACCAATGATCACGCAAAGCCTGGTGGACATCGGCAACGACCTGCAGCACCAGCTCGACGACGTCGTCACCGCCGCCGCCCGGCGCGCCGGATTCGTGATGGTCAACCAATGGGACGCTCAAGACGACCACCACTCGATCTGCGCACCCTTGGGCCAGACCTACGTTTCCATGACCGGCTTGCTACCCACCGAACAAGGCACCCCTGTCCACCCCACCATTCAAGGCAGGCGATACGCGGCCCAGCTGATCGCGCACGCCTTCCTCGCAACCACCAACACCCGACAGACGACACCCACCGGCTGACGCTGGAAGGTGGCCGGTGCGCTCGCTCGTTCCAGGTGCCCACCCCCGCTGAACAGCCACCACGGCACATCCGTTGGCCTTCGGCTCACTTGACCTAAACCTTGGTTGAGGAAGTCCACTGTGGGGGACATGATGTTTCGACATCCCTGAAGGGTGAACCAGATGCAGACCGACAAGGCCGATGACCGCTCACACGTACCTTCGATCGACTTGCCTCGACCATCGCCGTTGACCTTGCCCGTGGTGCTGGTGGGGGTCGTTCTGGTGGCGATGTCGATCTCGGGAACGGCAGTTGCGTTGCCGAGCATCGGCGAGGACCTCGCTGCCTCGGGGTCGGCGCTGAACTGGGTGGTGGCTGGCTACAACCTCTCGTTTGCGGCGATGACGCTGGTGGTGGGATCGGCCGCCGACAGGGTCGGGCGGCGCCTCGTTTTCATAGGTGCGGCGACGATCTTCGCGGCGGGTAGTGTCCTCGCCGCTGTCAGCCCGGTCATCGTGGTCGCCGACATCGCCCGGATCGTCTCCGGTATCGGTGGCGCAGGCATAATGGCCGCCGGCGGCGCGATCCTCGCCTCGTCGTATGACGGGAACGCGCGTAACCGGGCGTTCGCGCTGATGGGCACGATGGCCGGCGTCGGTATTGCGTTGGGGCCGAGCCTGTCCGGGGTGTTGATTTCGTTGACGGGTTGGCGGGGTAGCTTCCTGTTGTTTGCCGCGGTCGGGCTTGTTATCGCCTTCGGCGCGACGCGCTTGGGCGAATCGCATGCCGATGGTGGACGAACTGACTGGTTCGGGTCAATCGCCTTCATCGTCAGCTTGTCGGCCATCATGTTCGCCGTCATCGAGGGACCGACTATGGGTTGGACGGACGGCCGGGTTCTGGTCGCGTTCGTGGCCGGCCTGATTTTGCTCGTGGTCTTCGGACTTGCTCAGCGCCGCAGTCCATCTCCGGTTCTCGCGCCGGGTCTGGTGAGGAACCGTGGATTCCTCGGATGGAGTCTGGCCACCCTGACTACCTCGATCGGGTTTCTGGGGGCGCTGGTGTTCCTACCGAGCTACCTCCAGGCTGTATCAGGGTTTTCACCGGCGCAGGCCGGAGTCGCGATGCTGCTGTTGACCGCCCCGGTGCTGGTCATGCCAATGGTCGCCGGTCAGCTGGTCAACGCCGGCTTGTCCGCCAAAGCGTTGATACTGACCGCCCTGGTACTGGTGGTGGCCGGGAACCTGGCCCTGCTGAGCCTGAATCCGGCCAACACGATCACGGTCGCGGCCGGACCTCTACTCGTGATCGGTATCGGCATGGGGACGTCATTCGGTATCACCGACGCACAGGCCATGGGTCTCGTTTCCCCCGACATGGTCGGTATGGCCGCAGGCTTCCTCAACACGTTGCGAGGGGCGGCAGAAGCACTGGTCATCGCCGGATTTAGTGCATCTTTACTGGGCTTCCTCGGAAGCAAACTCGCGGACCCGGATCGGGCCTCAATGGTCAGTTCGGGACGCCTGGGCACTGACCCCGGTCCGGAGATCGACGCGTTCACCTGGTCGTGGCACATGACACAGCTCGCC
>NZ_BAFW01000311.1 GCF_000308535.1 Nocardia cerradoensis NBRC 101014
TGTTCTGACCGCCGGCGGCCAGGACCTCCGCAGCGGTGACGACGTGCTCACCCGTCGACAGCCAGGCCGGGATGGAATCGGAGGTGCCCGAGCCGGGCCCGAACACCGAACCACCGCGCGCGAATCCCAGTGTGACGGGATCGAGTTCGCCGACGCCGGGCAGGAACTTCGCGATGGAGTTCCACGCCTTCCTGAGGCCGTCGTTCCAGACGGTGTTGACCAGGAACCGCACCGGGTTCGCGGCGGCGTCGCGCAGGCCGTCCCAGATCGACTTGATGCCATCGATACCGTCTTGGAACCAGCCCCGGACCTTGTCGACGCCCTCGTGGATCTTCGGGAACACCGTGCCGGTCAGCCAGTCCACGCCCTTGCCGAGCGAGTCGTTCAGGTCGCGCCAGTGATCGATGATCCATTGCAGCGCAGGCAAAACGAGTTTCTGGACGACCTCGTTCACGAACCAGGTGAATCCGTCGATCAGCTTGGTGATGATCGGCAGCAGCACGGTGATGATGTCGATCACGCCCGGCATGACCTGCACCGCCAGATCCACCAGTTTCGGCAACAGCGGGATCACGGCCAGCAGCAGATTGGCGAACGCTCCGACCAGTTGAGGCAGGAACGGGGCGAGTTCGGTGAGAGCGTCCGCGAGGGCCTGGCCGAGTGTCATCGCGACCTGCGCCAGCACCGGCGCGAGTTGCTGGATCACCGGCTGCATCTGCTGCGCGAACGACGCGATCACCGGTGCCAGCGCCTGCGCCACAGTGGACAGGGCGGGCGCGAGAGCCTGGATCGCGACCGACAGGTTCTCCGCGATCAGGGGGACGATCGGCGCGAGCGCGGTCAGCAGATCAGCGAAGGACTGCGCGAGCGGCCCCATGGCCGGAGCGAGCGCGTTTACGGCCCCTACCAGGGCATTTCCGACGACCTGAGCTATCTGCGACAGCGGCCCGATCATCGGTGTCAGCGCGGTCATCAACGACGACAGCAGATTCGAGATCACCGGCAGCACCGGCGCCAATCCCTTGGCCAGGTCGGAAATGAACGTGCCGAGCTGAGGCAGGATCGGCGTCAACGCGTTCGCGAACGCCGCGCCGAGTTCCCCGAGCCCCGGGGCCATGTTCACCAGCGCGGTACCGAGCGAATCGAACAGCGGCCCGAGCGTCGGTAGGACCCGGTCGGAGATGGTCAGCAGCGCTGTGGTGAATCCGCCGAGCAGCGGGCCGATGCCCTCCAGCGCCTTGTTCAGTCCGTCGAACACCGACGCCAGCTGCCCGCTGGCGGCCGACTGGGAGAACGCCGCACCGATGGAGTCGCCGATGTGCGCGATCGACTGCCCCATCCCCTCCATGGCCGGGGCCGCGACATGGACGAAATCGAGGATGCCCTGGGTCGCTTCACCGGTGCCGGACCGCAATCCCTTGATCAGGTTCGTCGCGCCGGCGAATGTGTCGTTCAGGCCTTGGATGCCGCGGGCGGACCCGACGAAATTCATCGCCTCCAGTGCCGCGCCGTTTAGTTCGGTAGCGACACCGTTCATCCCGGTTTTCAGCACCGGCAGCACTCGCCCGGCGACATCGGTCAACGTGGAACCGAAGTTCGCGAGCAGGGTGTTCTGTACGGACTTCTGGACGTCCTCGAGCGCGGGTTTCAGCGTGACGAATGCCTTGACCAGCTCCTGCGCGTTCGGCGCGAGCTTCGACATCGCCTCCGCGTAATCCTGCTGGCTGGCAGTGCCTTTAGCCTGTTCAGCGGCAAGATCGCGGACAGCGTTCGCAGCGTCGCGGGCAGCGGTCGACGCCTCGTACTGGGCGTCGGCCACCCGCTGCTCGGCCTCCTGCTGGCGGTCCTTCGCCGCCGTAACAGCGTCCGATCCCTCGATGCCCTTGGCCTGGGCTTCCGCGTTGTCCTGGGCGGCGCGAGTGTTCTCATCGACCGCGCGGTCGTAGTTCAGCTGCGCACGCTCGAGCGCGACCAGATCCTTTTCGTGCTGCTTCGGATTGAAGATCGAATCGTTGGCGGCCTTCTGCGCTTCCCGCAGGTCGATCGCCGCTTCCTTCTGCGAGATCGACGCGCCGCGGGCCCGCAGTATCGAATCCTCGAGATCACGCCCGGCCTGCCGGTAGGCGCGCCCGACGTCCTCGGCGGCGGTCTGTGCTTCCTTCTGCGCCGACGCCAGCGAGCGTTGCGCGACTTCGGCGGTGTGCGCCGAGTCCTGCACCCGGTCCTGGGCGTCGGACAGCGCCTTGGTTTTCGCCGCGGCGTCGGCCGCTTCCTTCGGCCCCGATTCGGTCGCCTTGTTCGCCGCCTTCAGCGCATCCCCGAGACCATGCAGACCGGTCGCCGCCGTCGCGATGATCCCGCCGGCCGCTGGCCCGATCGCCGCCAACGCGGTCGCCAGCCCACCCACCAGACCAGTCGCCGCCCCGGCCGCACCGCCGATACCGGCGACCAGCGCGGTGATCCCGGCCAGCTTCCCGGTGTTGAGAGCTATCGACCCGATCGCGCCGCCGAGCCGCTTGAACGCGGACGTGCTGGCGTCCGCGTCGCCGCGTAGCCGCCCCGCGTTCGCTGATGCGCCGGATAGCGACGGCACCCGCAGATCCGGTGTGTTCACCCGCTGTTGCAGCGTCGCCGCCTGCCGCCCCAGGTCGGCGCTGCGCCGCCGCGCGTCCGCCACCCTCAGCTCGGCAGCCTCGACCCGCTGCGCCGCTCGCTCCTGTTTCAGGGCATCGGCTTCCGGATCGCCTGCGGCGGCCTTCACCGCCCGCTTCGCTTCCGCGACACGGATTTCCGCAGCCGCTACACGGTCAGCGGCGGCGGTGCGTTTGTCGGCGTTCTCGTCGCCGTCGCCGATCGCCGCCGCAGCCTTCTTCGCCGCCGCCAGCCGGTTCTGGGCCGCAGTCAACTGCTGGGCGGCCTTCTGCTCCCGCAGCAGCTGCTCTTCCGGATCAGGGCCTGACGCCGCGGCGGCCTTCCGCGCTTCGGCCAGCGCGGTCTGCGCGGCCTTCTCCGCTGCCGCCGATTTCTGCAGCTGCTGGGTGACCTTCTCCAGCTGCGCGGCGGCCCGCTGCCGATCCGTCGCGACCGTGCGCGCCACCTGCCCAGACACGCGCTGCACGTTCTGCATCTGCTGTTCGGACG
>NZ_BAFW01000310.1 GCF_000308535.1 Nocardia cerradoensis NBRC 101014
TGTGCCTTGCACTGAGCGTGGTCGTCGCGTTGCTGATTCTGCGGAAGGACCGGTCGGCGACCGCATGGTGAAGCGGCGGTGCACCAGGTCCGGAGCGCGCTCGCGAGTCGGTCCGGGCACGTGGTGCGCGGGCCGCGCCCCTTGTTCGCACCCAGGACCGGGTCCGCAAAGGCCTCCCGCTGTGCCTGATCGGCGACAGCGGCACCGACAAGTCCCACCTCCTCATCGCGCTGGTCGATGAGCTGGTCGAGGCCGCGGACGACAAGCAGCTGAACAAGACCATGCCGAATCTGGGGGATGGGCCGCGCTGTGGTGCTGGAAAGCCTCGAGCCTATGGTTTTCTCTCTCGTCGTCTTTATCCGATGGGCGGCGGGAGGCCCGGAACCAAGACTGCGATGTGCGGTCCGGGCGATGCCCCCGGGATACAGCTGGGTACCGAAGCCGTCATGGAGATCATCAGTGAACGTGGGAAGCGTTCTGGGACCGCCCTTTTCGATCCGGCAGCCGGTCGGGCGACGGGCAGGCGTGACGCCCGCTGATGGGCCCGGAGCGTGGCGGAGTCGCCGTAGTACTCCGAGGCCGGGAAAGCCGGTCACAGGGGGAAGGGCGACAGTGTGATGGCAGCGGGGCTGCTGTCGGGAAGGATCGTTGTCGAATAACGATGCGCCGGCCGTCTGGCCGGAGAGTTTCGCGGCCGAGCGGCCGGTATTCGATCATCAGCGCAGTGGATCCGTGTTGCCTTACGACCGCACTGTCCCACTTCCAGCGTCACCACATTTCGATCGTCGCAGCGACTCGGCGCGCCCACCTCGGTCGGCTCGCCGCCCGCCGAAGGATTGCCGATTGAGGACTATCCGCGTACAAGTTGCGGGCAGGTATGCATCAGCGCCGAAGAGATCGACAAGACACCGATCCGGTGACACCAGGGCCATGCCTGCCAATTGCACGCATGTTGCACGAATCGCTGAGTACACAGATAAAAACGGAGTGACCTGCGCAAACAAAGTGGTCCCAGCTGGTTTCGAACCAGCGACCTCTCGCGTGTGAGGCGAGCGCTCTCCCGCTGAGCTATGGGACCGGGATATTTCGGGGCGGTTGGAGTGCCGTTCCGAACGAGAAGGAACCTTAACACGCATCCCTGGGGTCACACCAAATCGGGGTCTGACCTGGAGGTTTCAGTCGGCCGGCGGTGGACGGAACGTGAACGGGCGCAGAAGGTCTCGTGTGAGCCGGATCGTCGCACGGGCGGCGCCCTACCGGCGGGAAGCATCGCGAGACATCGGGCGGGGCCGCGTCCGACGGAGACGCACAGCGGTCGCCTGCGTCGCAGAGAGAAGGCCGACCGGACTGACCCGTCGCCGGCCCAGGCTAGCCGGCGCGCTCGACACCCGGCACCCGGTCCAGTACCCGCGCTCCGCGGTCGGTCAACCGCAGCGCGCTGCGGGCGCCGACTGGGCTCTGCGGCCGCAGTCGCCGCACCGAACGGTAACCCGTTCGGGTGGGGGTCGGCGGCGGCGCCGGAAGGACACCGCGCTCAGGCCACCACACCGGTGTCACCCGATGGGGCGCACTCGCCCGGAGAAACACACCCGTGTTATTCACTTTTACCCTCATCTACCAGGCGATTTGTTGAGCGCGCGGGTTGTGGGCTAATGTTCTCTCTCGCAGCCGGAAGGGGCCGAAAAGCCCCGGAGACGCAGCATGCGGATGTAGCGCAGTTGGTAGCGCATCACCTTGCCAAGGTGAGGGTCGCGGGTTCGAATCCCGTCATCCGCTCGAAGGCCAACCCGGCCTTGGTTGGCGGTGTGGCCGAGTGGTGAGGCAACGGCCTGCAAAGCCGTGCACACGGGTTCGATTCCCGTCGCCGCCTCTAGTAGGCGAACCACGCGCGATTAGCTCAGCGGGAGAGCGCTTCCCTGACACGGAAGAGGTCACTGGTTCAATCCCAGTATCGCGCACCAACGAAGAACAGGTTAGCCCCGGTTTCGACCGGGGTTTTCTTGTATCCGGACCAGGTACGAACGCGTCCGCCGTCCCTTCGACTGGGATACGGTCGAACAACGAGCCGAGCGGCAAGGAGAGATGTCGTGCGCGATTCGGTAACAGTTCACATGGCCGCGTCGCCGGCGCGGGTGTGGGCGCTGGTCAGTGATGTCACCCGAATCGGCGAGTTCAGTCCGGAGACGTTCGAGGCCGAATGGGTCGGCGGGGCAACGGGTCCCGCGGTGGGGGCGAAGTTCCGGGGGCATGTGCGGCGCAACCAGTTGGGGCCGGTGTACTGGACCACCTGCCGGGTCGAGGTGTGCGATCCCGACCGCGAATTCGCCTTCACCGTCCTCGGGCCCGGGGGGATGAGTATCAACAGGTGGGGTTACCGGCTCGAACCGCGCGACGGTGGCACCGATGTCACCGAGTCGTTCGAACTGGCGGCGATCGCGCCGTTGCGGCTGTACTGGGCGGCGCTCGGGTGGGCGCGCGGACGGCGCAATCACAAGGACATGGCCACCACGCTCAATCGGATGAAGATCGCGGTCGAGCACGGCTGAAGCCCGTCCGGGCTAACCGGCGAGGTCGACACCCAGCACCCGGTCCAGCACCCGCGCTCCGCTGTCGGTCAATCGCAGCGTGCGGCGGGCGCCGGGGCGTTCCACCCAGCCCGCGGTTTCCATGCGGGTCAGGACCGCGGCGCCGAGCGCGCCGCTCAGATGATGGCGTTGCTCACTCCAGTCGACGCAGAAACGCAGCAGCGGGCGGCGGCGGCAACGCGCGGCGTCCAGATCCACGCCCAGCTCCGCGAACAGGGGCTCGGCATTCGGGCCCAGGCGGTACGGGTGGTCGGTCATCGGCGCCGAGATCGGATCTCCTTGTGCGCGTCCGGTTCCCGCGACGCCGTCGGTTCGGGTCAGCGCCTGCCGATCGAGCAGCGCCTCGGTGACCGCGACGCCCAGCCGGCCGGCCAGGTGGTCGTAGC
>NZ_BAFW01000309.1 GCF_000308535.1 Nocardia cerradoensis NBRC 101014
CCCCCGCATCCAGCCGGCGCACGATCCGCGCCACCACCGGGTCGGGCGGGGCGGTCGCCGCCGCACAGCGGCGGGCCACCTCCTCGAGTCCGCGCAGCGGATCCGGCGCCGCCGCGACCACATCGGCCAGCACGCGAGCCCGCCGCGACGACCACAACTCGTCCAGCTCGGCGCGGCGATCCAGCAGTTCCTGCGCACGTACGCCGAGCAGCCCCGGGGCGGTGCCCGGCGCGAAACGGATCCCGTACACGGTCTGCGCGGCCGCGCCACTGCGGTAGGCGCGGGTATCCGGCCCGGCCACCACCAGCCGACCACCGAGCCACAGCAGATCCATACAGCCGTCCGGCAACACCGTGGCCGACTCCGCCGTCACCTCCCGCTGCCACACCATCGCGCCCGCGGACGCCCGCGAGCGGCGTTCGCGATAGAGCCCCGGCGAATTCTCGGCCACGCCGGAAAGGTTATCGTCCGGGACCGACGGATTCGGATCCGAACACGTGATCGAGCCCACATCGAGTTGCTGCTGGTTCGCTGCTCGCCGTTAGACTGCCGGTCCGAGACAGCGTGATGTGTTCGGATCGATCGTGAGGCTGACATGCTCAAAGGGTTCAAAGACTTCCTGATGCGCGGCAACGTCATCGAATTGGCGACCGCGGTGGTGATGGGTACGGCCTTCACCGCGATCGTCACCTCGGTGACGAAGGGAATCGTCGAGCCGCTGCTGGCGGTCGTGGGCACCAACGGGCAGCTCGGATTGGGCGTGCAACTGGTCGCCGGAAAACCGGCCACGTTCATCGCCGTCGGACCGATCATCAGCGCGGCCATCAATTTCCTCATGGTGGCGACGGTGTTGTATTTCGTGCTCATTCTTCCGATGAACACCTTGCAGAAACGGTTCAGCCGCAAGAAGAAGGCCGTCCCGACCCAAACGGAATTGTTGATCGAAATCCGCGATCTGCTCGCCGGCCGGAACGAAACCGCCACCACCGACGCCGTCGTCGACACCGACGCGACCGAAGCGCAGCGCCGGGTGGCCGAGATGGTTCACGAACGCTGAGCCGAATATCGTTGTCGTCGTTACATTTTCGCTCCGACGAAGTCGACGGTGGCGACCATCTGCCGGGCCAGCTGTTCGGGATCGGTGCCGCCGAGTTCGGAGTCGGTGAGCGCGCCCTCGCGCCACAGTGACGCGAAGCCGTGCACGAGCGACCAGGCCGCCAGTTCGGTCGCCGGTCGCGCCGATTCCGCGACGCCCAGTTGGGCTACGCCGGAACGCAACTCCTCGCCGGAAACGGTGCGCGCCGCGATCAGCTCCGGGTCGTCGGCCCGCAGCAGGTCGTGGCGGAACATGACGTCGAAATGCCCGGGATGGCGACGCGCGAAGCGGATGTAGGCGACCGCCATCTCCCGGAAATCGTCGCGGGCGCCACGCAATTCGTCGGCCAGCAGCTCGTATCCGCGGATCGCGAGCGCGGTGAGCAAACCCTGCCGATTGCCGAAATGGTGGGCGGGCGCGGCATGTGAGACACCGGCGCGCTGGGCCAGCGCTCGCAGCGACACCGCGTCGACGCCGTCGGCAGCGATCTGCTCGGCCGCCGCCGTCAGCAGCGTTTCCCGCAGATCTCCGTGGTGGTAGGAGCTCTTGGTCACCCGACGATCGTGGCGCAGGGACCGGGTCCGCGTCCACCAACACGCCCGACAGCGACCGCACCGTGAACCGACAGCGTTCTACCAACCGGCCCTCGAGCTGTACACAGCTGCGCGCGGTTTCTGGAAGATATGAACACTCTGTCCGGCCGTCCACGCCGGCGCGCACTCGCTGTCGCGGCATTCGCTGTGGTACTCGCGATTTCGGGAATCGTGGTGGCGCATGTGGCGACCGGAACCGCCGCGGCACATCCCGGTTCCGGCACCGTCGGCGCGGTGGCGGACACCGTCGGCGCCGATGCCCCGGCGATCCCCACTGCGGCCCAGCCGATTTCGCCGAATCCGGTGGCGCAGCAGATTCGCAACACGATCCTCACCGCCGAACCCGGCAGCCAGGTGGGTATCGACGTGGTCGACACCAGCACCGGGGCCACCCTCGTGGGGCTGAACACCGATCAGCAGTTCTACACGGCATCGGTGGTCAAACTACTGATCGCCCTCGACGAGCTGAAAAGCCTGAACTGGCAGCCGGATCCGGATACCGCCGCGCTGCTGTCGCAGATGCTGTCGGCCAGCGACGACGATATCGCCGACGCGCTGTGGGATACCGACGGCGGCCCCGACATCGTGGCCCGCGTCGCGGCGGATATCGGACTCGGCGCCACCGAGCCGCCGGACGATCCGGCTCAGTGGGGTGAAACACTCACCACCCCGGCCGATGTGGTGCGGATCTATCACTACATCGGTGCCGAGATCCCGCAGCCGGCCCGCGATCTGATCCTCACCGCGCTGCATCAGGCGAGCGCGACCGCCGCCGACGGAACCGATCAGTACTTCGGGATTCCCGACGCCCTCACCGGGACCGACTGGGCGATCAAACAGGGCTGGATGTCGCTGGACGACTCGACGACGCTGAATACGACCGGACTGGTTTCCGCAGACCCGGCCCGGCCCGGCCGCTATGTGGTCGTCGTGCTTACCACCCAGCCCGCCGGAACGGCGTGGACCACCGGCGGCGCGGCCGTCACCGCCGCGGTCGCCGCCCTGCGGCAGACCCTCGCTCCGACCTCGGCGGTTGCCGCCGCTTCCGCCGAAACTGTAACATGTTCTAGAACTTGCCCTGTCGGCTAGATGTAGCGAACTCGGCAGAACATCCAGCTCGCACGTTCCGCCTGGAAGGTACTGCCGGATCGCTGTGAGCTGGTATGACAAAAGAACGAATCGCGGATCGCCTCCTGCTTCATAGCAAGCAGCGGGGCGAACCGCTATTTACTTACGGGTGGTGCGGCGGCTAGTCTGACGCCGATACCGATC
>NZ_BAFW01000308.1 GCF_000308535.1 Nocardia cerradoensis NBRC 101014
CGGCCCAGACGAGCTGGTCGAAGTACGGGTACTCGACGCCGTCGATGTCGACGTGCCGGTCCTCGAGCTCTCCGTCGTGGTTGTGCGGATAGGCGGGAGTGGGCGTGATGGGGCACACCACGGCATCGAATTCGGCGAACAGTTGCCGCCAGCCGTGGCGGTGGAGTTCGCGACCGTTGTTCGCCTCCACCCAGTCTCGGTGGCTGAGCACCATGCCGCGCAGTCGCGCGGCATCGAGACTCCGGTCGTCGGCGCTCAACGCGGCGGCTCGGGTCTGCAGCTCGCGATACACCTCGAGCGGAAGACCCGCGGCGGCATTCGACAACATCAGCTGCATGTAGAGCGTTGCCGCTTCGGCCGGATCGGGTAGCAGCGGGCTGTGCCGTTCGACGCGGGCGCCCTCGTCGACGAGCGCCTCCGCGACCCGGTTCACGCCCGCCCGCACCGCCGATCCGGTCGGAATGAGCGGATGCTCCTCGAGGACGAGAACACGGAACTCGGCCAGCCGATCGTGACGCGCGGGCGGCAGTGCGACGTCATAGGCCACGCCGTGGGTCAACGGGTCCGGTCCGGCCATCACCTCGAGCAGCAGCGTGAGATCGCGGGCAGTACGCGCCATCGGACCGGCGACAGCCAGGTCGAGATCGACCGGCAACGCCGGTGCGGGCGGCGCGACCATGCCGCGAGTCGGCGCCAGCCCGAGTGTCGGTTTGTGCGCGTAGATACCGCAGAAATGCGCGGGGGTGCGCAGTGAACCGGCGAGGTCCGAGCCGATGGACAACGCGCCGAATCCGCACGCCAGGGCCGCCGCCGAACCACCGGACGACCCGCCCGAGGTGCGGTCGTGGTCCCACGGATTGTTGGTGGTGCCGTAGATCTCGTTGAAGCTCTGGATATCTCGCAGCATCACCGGCACATTCGTCTTACCGAGGATCACCGCGCCGGCGGCCTTCAGGCGCGATACCTGTACCGCGTCCTCGGCCGGTACATAGTTCGCGTGCTGCGGCATGCCCCAGGTCGTGGGCAGCCCGGCGATATCGTAGGACTCCTTGACCGTCACCGGAATGCCGAGCAGCGGCCGGTCCTCGCCGCGGGCGCGAGCTCGGTCGACAGCGCGCGCAGCGGCCCGCGCATTGTCGAAATCCGGCACACAGATCGCGTTGATCGCCTTGTCGTCACGCTCGATACGAGCGATCGCCGCGTCGGTCAGTTCCACCGAAGTAACGGCACCGGCACGCATGGCAGCCGCGATTTCTTCCGCCGACTGAAAATTCCAATCCATGAATCGGACGGTATTGGCCTGCGGCAAGGGGCATAAAATGCCACATCGCACAAAGGGGAAATTCGAACAAGGTGACCTTCAGTGCGAATCAACGCATTCGTTCTGCCTTATCCACAGGTGAGAGGCACCGTAGAAGCACGGCCCTCCCGGCGCAGGCCATGAAATACGGTTTCGCACAACGGGATAGATGTCACAAGGACTACCTGCTTCCGCCCCGGCCGTCGGGCCGCCTCAGGTACGGGCGACGACCACTTTGCCGGTCGTGTGTCCGGACTCGACGGCACGGTGCGCGTCCCGCAACCGGGCGGCGTCGAGCCCGGACAGCACGGTGGTGGCTGTGCTGCGCAATACACCAGCGTCCACGAGTTGCGCGGTTCGCGTCAGCAAATTCTGCTGGTATGTCAGGTCGGAGCCGAAGAGCGGGCGGGTGAACATCAGCTCCCAATGCCAGGCGATGCTCTTCTGCTTCAGCGCCAGCAGATCCAGCCCCGGCGGTTCGTCGATGGCGGTGATGTGGCCGAACGGGCGCACGATCCGCGCGAAGTTGTCGATGTTGCCGGCGGAGTGCGGGGAAAACACATAGTCGATGCCTTCGGGAGCCGCGGCGATCGCCTCGTCGCCGAGGTGGTGGTGGTCGATCACCACGTCGGCGCCCATCTCGAGGGCCCAGGCCCGGGAGTCCGCGCGGCCGGCCGTCGCGATGACACGCACGCCGGTCAGTGCCTTCGCCAGCTGGATCATGATCGACCCCACGCCACCGCCCCCGCCGAGTACCAGCAGATCACCGGTGGAATCGGCGGTGAGGGCGAAGCGCTCGAAGAGTGTCTCCCAGGCAGTGATGGTAGTCAGTGGCAGAGCAGCGGCCGCGTCGAACGACAGCGACTGCGGCTTGCGGGCCGCGATGCGCTCGTCGACGGCGTGAAACTGCGCGTTGGTGCCCGGCCGGCTGATATCACCGGCGTACCAGACCTCATCGACCACTTCGAAGGTGGTCACCGCAGGACCCACCGCCTCGACGATCCCGGCGGCGTCATGCCCGAGGATCACAGGTGTCCGCGAAACAGGGAGGGCAGCACGGCGTTTCACGTCCACCGGGTTGACCGAGACCGCCAGCACGCGCACCAGTATGTCGTGCGGCCGTAGTTCGGGAACGGCGATCTCGATGTCGCGCAGAGAATCCGGATCATCGACCGGCAGGCCGGCGAACGAGCCGACCGCGGGCATAGTCGTCATGGTGAATCTCCTCGTCGTGGGTCGCTGCTGCACACCGAAGCCGAGTGTCGGCTGAACCAGCGCTGCGGGGCATAGGTCGAATTACTGTTTCGCTGCATCGCCGAGCGCGGCATGAAGCTGGCTGCGGCTGGTGATTCCCAGTTTGGGAAACAGTTTGTAGAGGTGAGCGGCGACCGTGCGGTGCGACACGTAGATCCGGTCGGCGATTTCGCGATTGGTCAGCCCGGCGGCGGCGAGCTGGGCGATCTGCAGTTCCTGGGAGGTCAGTGTCGCAGCGGGCCCCGCCGCGGCGGCACCCGGAGCCGACACGCCG
>NZ_BAFW01000307.1 GCF_000308535.1 Nocardia cerradoensis NBRC 101014
ACGGCCGGCCCGTGGTCTTCGTGCGGAGACGCTTCCCTCGCACGCAGCCAACGCCCGCGGCCCAGGACCGGACACAAGACCGAGCCTTCGAGTGCACCGACAGCGATTCGCTGACGAGCAGGCGGCAGAAGTCGGCGCTGCACGCGCCGTACCTGTGGTAACGGTCATTTTCATATGTTTCATTTCCTCACAGTAACTTGGTGTGTTGTGGAGCACAACACGGGCCTGTTATGGTCCATGCCGCAGGTAAGTCACGAGCTGTCTGTCGTGTAGAAAGTCACCACAAGTAGACAAATCTGCTGTTCGCCAGGGGGTTTTTGTTGGTTGCTGCGCCGAATTCATCGTTTTCATGCGGCTCCATCCGAGGCCAGTGGCCTTGACGATGGCGCCATCGGCTGAAAACGTGAATTTTCACCGGTCGCGTTGGGGGTCACATGCCCCCGCCAGCGCCATCGCCAGCCACGACTACCGCAGCCTCGTCGGGGTTCGTCGGCATTCGCCCCCGCGTTTCACGGCTTCCGCGACGTGGCCGAAAACCGTTGCGCCCTCGCAACATGCCGCTGCCATCTCCACCAGTACTCAGAGAGTGATTCACGCTATGCGCAACGATGCCGTACGCCGTCTCCAGTTCCTCGTCTCCGCGGCGATGTTCGCCGCCACCCCCGCGACCGTCTCCGCAGCACCTCCTGCGGATCCCTCCCACCGTGCCGGTGCGGAATTCGTCGCGATCGGCGACTCCTACATCGCCACCGGCGCCTACCCGGCCACGCTGCTGCAACCCGGGCCCTGCATCCAATCCAGCGACAGCGTCGCCCACCTGATCGCCGCACAGATGCCGCAGGTCAGCTTCGCGGACTGGAGCTGCGGGGGCGCCGTCACCGACGACATGACCCAGATCGGAGCTATGGGCCCGCAGGTCGACGGACTGTCCACGGCCACCGAGTACGTCGCGCTGTCCATCGGCGGCAACAACGGCAACATCTTCGGCGGCACGATCGCCGACTGCTTCGTCGGCGCGATGTGCACCCAGGCCAAGCGAGCCGCGGTGGCTGCAGGGCTCGACGCGCTTCCCACACAGCTCGACACCGCCTACGCCGCGATCCGCCGGCACGCACCCAACGCCAAAATCGTGGTGCTCGGATACCCGCGAATCCTGCCCGACGACCCGGCCGGCTGCTTCGTCGACGCGATCACCGGCCGCGACGCCGTGGCATTCGCCAACACCACCCAAGCCACCCTCAACAGCGATATCGCCGCGGCCGCCGACCGTGTGGGCTTCACCTACGTCGACCCCTCCGCACCGGGCGATCATTCGATCTGCGCGCGCGACGGGCAACGGTTCGTCTCCTTCACCGGCCTGGAAAACGGTGACGACGGCAGCGCGTTCCACCCCACCGAAGCCGGCCGCCGGTATATGGCAGCGCGCGCTTTCGCCGCTCTGACCGCGCCCTGATCCGTTCCAGGCCGGCCTACCCTTCGCCTGAATGCCACATCCGTCCGCCATGCCCAGCGCCGTGCACCGGGGGACGCGCGAGCCGGTGAGCCTGCACTCACCGGAGCGGCTGACCCGGTGCCGCCGCCACCGGGTCAGCCGCCCACCCTGCCAACAACGAAGACACACTGCGCGACCGGCCGTATCGCTGGGCGAGCGCGAGTGTGGCGGTGCCGTCGCGGTAATCCTGGATGAGTGCGTCGACGGTGTGGCGGGCAGGCGGCGTTGGATGTTCCGACGCGGTGCGGGTTGTGGAGGTGTGGCGGTTTGCACTGGCGCGGACGCGCCGCGGCGCAGCTGGATTCGATTTCGGCGGTGAGGTTTTCGAGTTTCCGCAGGTCATCTGGTCCAGAGTGATGCACGTGACAATGTGTGGGTTTCCAGTGGTTCGACCGATACAGGTCGATCAGCCAACCATGGCGGGGGTCAAGGGACGGCTGAACTTTCACGCGTGTAGGTGTCGCCCGCGTGTTTGGTTGCTGGGGGTCGGCCTACTGAGCCCGCGGCCCAAGCCGTCAATGGGTCGAGTCGAGAGGACTGCAGGCCGCTTGCGCGCCAACTCGCTGGCACAGGCACGGGACTGCCTCGACTCTGGCGACGCGAGTCGAGGCAGTCCCCTGTGGCCGGGAGTGGCGGGGGGTGGTCGAGAACTGACGGACGGCCCTCAGTCGAGCACTTCCCAGTGACCCCAGTCGCTGCCCGTGCGGTGCGGGAACTGGGGGCCGGCCTCGGCCAGCTCCTTGATTTTGCGGACGAACTCGGGGTCCTGGTTGCTGCCGGCGTAGACCCCCGGGACGTCGCGTGCCATCCACTGGGGGACCGAGGCGTAGCGGAACGAGGTCTGTGCCTCCAGGAACCAGGTGATGTGGACGACCGCGCCACTCTCCTCGGTCCACACGGTCGACTCGATGCCGGGGGCGATGTTCAAGTAGTGCACGCGCTGGATCGCGTGGCGGCCCGCGTGCGGACCTTCCTGAAGGGTGTACTCGATCGTGTGGGCGCCGAACTTGACCGGCTCGAACCGCCAGACCTGCGGGGTGTAGATCTCGGCGGTCGGGTCGTACCAGTCGGCCTCGAACCAACGGATGGTGCGGCCCATCATGCTGTGGATCATGACGATGATTCCTTTCTGAGGGGGAGGGGCTTGATCAGTCGAGGACTTCGAAGTAGCCCCAGTCGCTGACGTTGCGGTATGGGAACTGCTGACCGTTCTCGGCGAGTTCTCTGATCTTGCGGACGAACTCGGGGTCCTGGTTCGCCTGCCGGCGTAGACACTCCCGGTACGGTCCTGCATCAACCAGCGGGCCCGGAGGCGAAACGAGTG
>NZ_BAFW01000306.1 GCF_000308535.1 Nocardia cerradoensis NBRC 101014
GCGTTTGCGCAGCGATGCCGGAGCGGCCAGCAGGTAGGCCACCCCCAGCGCGGGCAACACCATCAGCCCCTCGAGCATCTTCGCCAGGAATGCGAAGCCCAGCGCCGCCCCGGCCAGCATCAGCCAGGTCGTGGACGCGCGGTCCAGTGCCCGCACGGTGGCGTAGGCGGCGGCCGTCATGAGCAGCACCATGACCGCGTCGGGATTGTTGAACCGGAACATCAGCGCCGCCACCGGCGTCAATGCCAGCGCGGCGCCCGCCAGCAGCGCCATCCAGTGATTCGCCGTGATCCGGCGGATCGCCCCGTAGAGCAGCGCGACCGCGGCCACGGCCATCACTGCCTGCGGAACGAGCATGCTCGCGCTGGAGAAGCCGAAGATGCGGCCGGACAGCCCCATCACCCACTGGGATACGGGTGGCTTGTCGACGGTGATGAAGTTGGCTGGATCCAGGGAGCCGAACAGCAGCGCCTCCCAGTTCTTCGATCCGGCCCAGGCGGCGCCGGCGTAGAACTGGTTGCCCATCCCGTTGACGGTGATGTTCCACAGGTACATCACCGCCGTCGCGATCAGGAGCACCGCCAGACCGGCCCGCTCGACGGCGCTGCCGCCGAATCTGCGGGCGGCGCCGGACTTGGCGGGCTCGGGCGGTACCACCGGCGAATTCTCGAGGAGTGATGTTGTCACGGTGCCTATTCAGCCCGTGCAGCTCCACAGCTACCTGTGAGCGAGCCGTGAGGTTGCGATGAACGTCTAGCGGGCCTGCTTCTCCCCCGCACCCACGGCCGCCCGGCGCCGGGGCCGCTCACCCGGCACGAGCAGCGCGAGGATGGCGACCACCACCGCGCCGCCGAACAGATACAGCCCCCAGGTGCCGGTGAGCAGATGCTGATAGTCGTCGCGCAGTTGGCTGTCGAACCGCTGATTCAATCGCCAGGCCGGCACCACGAGCGCCGCGATGCCGGCCAGCACCGCGAGCCATCCCAGCATCCGCGAGCCGAACAGCCCGGCCAGCAGCATCACCAGGGCGACGAGCAGCAGCACCACCGTGTAGGACGCGCGCAGCTGCGGCGACTGGGCCTGCACCCCGTCCAGCGGAATTCCGGTCACGAAGCCGTCGCGGATGTCGACGAGCCGGATGTGGCGGGCCTGCACGACCCCGACGAACGGCCCGAACGCTCCGACCGCCATCACGACCCCACAGGCGAACAGCACCAGATGGACGACAGCGCGCATACGTCCACGGTATTCCGGCCGGCGCCGCAATGCACCGACCCGGCGCAATCCTCGTCGTGTCGTGACCGGACACGCCGCGGGTTCAGGCGCCGGTGGTCGATCCGGGGCGCACCACCATCAGCACCGCGACGGTCGCCCACAGCAGGTTGAAGATGCCGGTCGACATGGCCAGGCGTGCGGCCGTGGCATCGACGCGGCCGGCTGCGAGAGAGCTGAGGGCGGCGCGCTGGTCGGGCAGGATCATCGTGGCCAGGATCGCCGCGGCCGCGGCGGTGAGGGCGATCGACGTGATCAACCATCCGGTCCCGAGTACGCCCAGGGCGGCGCCGGTGGCCAGCCCGAAGATCGGGACCGCTAGGCCGACTGCGGCATACACTCGGCAAATACGATGCAGGACATACAGGTTCGCGGTCGATTCGGTCGAATCCGCGGCCCGGCGCAGGGCCGGGGGAAACATGCCGGCGGCGACGGCAACCGGTCCGATCGCGATCACCGCGGCCAGAACATGCAGCGACAGCAGAACTTTCGTCACCGGACGCGCTCCGCTCCGCCGCGGCGCACACCGGTGACCTTCGACGCGGGCAGGCGTCCCGCCTTCGCGGTTCCGGTGAGCGCGTCGCCCTCGACGGTGACCGCGAAGGCGAGATTCAAGCGCATCGGTTTCCTGACGGCCTGATTCCAGGTGAGCCGATCACCGTCGAGCACGATGTCGTGCAGCGAAACCCGTTCGCCCGCACCACTTGCCGTGCCGACGAGGCGGCCGTCCTCGCGATGGATATCGAGTTCGACGGCAATCCTGCCGATCGGGGTGGAGATGGACAGATCCCAAATATCTTCGGCGGACATGACGCAGTTGTTCCTCGGATGGGTCGTGGGTGAGCACATCGGATCAGACGGTGGCGGGAACGGGGCCCTGGCGACGCCAGACAATGCCGCGACGTTCATGGGCGAACAGCCGCTCGACCGCGTGGGCGACGCGCGGCCCGATCTCGCGTTCGAGCAGATGGAGCCCGAGGTCGAGCCCGGACGTCACGCCGGCGCCGGTGACGAGATCGCCGTCGTCGACCACGCGCGCGTCCACGGCCTGCACACCCGTGGCCTCGAGCAGATCCAGTCCCAGATGATGGGTGGTCGCCGGACGCCCCTCCACCAGCCCGGCCATGGCGAGAATCAGCGACCCCCCGCATACGGCGGCAACCGTGATCCGCGGATTCGCCATCGCCGTGCGGAGCAACTCGGGTAGTCCGGTGGTCAGCGTGCGGCCGAGTAGAACCGGGATCGATTCGTCGCGACGCCACTCGCCGGCGGCCCCGGCCTCCTGATCCGGCATCTCCCCCGGCTCGCCGATGCGGCCCGAAGCGCCGGGAACCAGCACCACACCGGGTCGCGCCGGATCGAGCGCCGCGGTGGCGCACAAGGTCAGCCCGCCGGTGCCGCTGACCACCTCCCGCGGCCCTTCCGCCGAGACCAGTTCGACGCTGACGGCACCGCCGGATGCGGCCCCGCCGGCATAGAGCACCTCGTACGGGGCGATG